>CAIPYM010000035.1 GCA_903869345.1 uncultured Pseudomonadota bacterium | reverse complement strand
TGTTGGAACGAATGCCGATGCCTCCATCCCCGGCACGTCGACGACCCCGGCCTCCGAAACCGATCTACCTTCTACCCATTGCCGTGTAGGGGGTGGCCGGAACGATGATCAAGGCCTTATTTTCATGGTTAACCATTTGTATTGAATAGTGAAAAGACTTGGCGGCTCACTGCTAAATGCATCATCGCGCTTACAATCTGCCAAGCAGGAAAAGGACTAACACGATGATCAGGATCGTCCCGATCACGCCGCTCGGCGCATAGCCCCAACTCCGACTATGTGGCCAGGCTGGAATCACGCCCAACAGCAATAGAATGAGAACGACGAGTAGAATGGTGCCCAGTGAAATGGTCATGACAAAACTCCCGTTGAAGTGAAACGCGTTCGATCGAGGGTCATTCCAAAACGGCATAGCCTGAACCTGAGGGCACGACCCCCGACCAACTTACTTGCCCGCGCCCGACGCGACCCCTGACCCCATTCCGGATCCCATCCCCATCCCCGGGCGGCTCTGTCGCTGTGCCTGTTGCCCGGCCTCAAACTCCTGAGGGGTCAACCGGCCATCACCGTTCTGATCGAAGGCCGCGAAGGTCGGTGGATTGGCCGTATTCCGCATAGGCCAGCCCTGCGCGGCGCGTTCCGCCATGCGCTCCCCCTGAGCTGTTACGAACTCCTGCTCGGTGATGGCTCCGTCGTTGTTCTTGTCAACGTTGGCGAACGTCATGGAGTCGGGTGGAGCCTGCGCCAGCACGGTTCCGGGCAGCCCCACGCAGGCAAAAGCCAGAACAACGCTCATGGATAACGTTCGGGTTTGGTGTCTCATCGTTCGATCTCCGAGGGATAATCAGGGTCGGCCGCAGTATGCGCAATTGTGATCAAAGTCTTTGTGAGCATTCCGTAGCAGCCGTGCCGTCTATTTGGACGTAGCAGCTCAACGCAACGAAAGTTGTTTTAGCTGTCCTTTTTTCTATCCGCTGCGAGATCACCAACGCCTGCCTGAACCTTGCCAACGTGCTTCTGGATCTTTCCTTTTACTTCCAGCTCTTCATCGCCCGCGACATGACCGGCGACTTCTTTCACTTTGCCTTTGGCTTCTTCGTACCGACCTTTGACCTGTTGCTTGTTCATGTGTCTGTCCTGTCAATGAATTGATCCATCGCCCAAGCGTGGAATGTGATTTCCAATCGCTCTGGATAAAAATACGTGCGCAACGGATATCAGTCTGTTCGGCAACGAACATAGACAAAGGGGTGTCATCAATTCTTTATCGTGTGGGGATATCGCCGCCGGCCACGTCCAACCGATTGAGGAACACCGAGATGACCCAGCGCCGCCACGCCTGACGTGACGACCAATGGGAGCGGATCAAATATTTCGTGCCGGGTCGCCCCGATCACGTTGGAGTTACCGCACGCGACGGAACAGATAAGCTCTTAGGCGATTTCCAATAAAGACTTTACCCGCAAGCGGGTCGAATAAGGATGTCCCATTTCGGCAAGAGCGGGCTGCGCTCTAAACGTGCCTCAACAGCTTTCATGGTCCCTTTGGTCAGCCTGACACCTTTTTTGTAGAGCGTATGACTGAGTTCGATGACCGGTTGGATGCCTTTCCAGGTCATGGTACCGGTGTTAATCAACATGGAAAACTTCCCAGGGATCCGGGGAAATCAACATTGAATTTTTTCCACCCCGGAGTAGCGCAACCTACCGGCTTTTTGGCCGGAGCAACTTGGGGTGATCAGGATGGAATTCATTGCCGACATCA
>CAIPYM010000034.1 GCA_903869345.1 uncultured Pseudomonadota bacterium | reverse complement strand
TCTCGAGGTCCCGGCCTTCGCCGGGACGACGTTTCTTTTTTTGCCCCGCCCCCTCAGCCGTCATTCCGGCGAAAGCCGGAATCCCGAGGGATTTGTGAACTGCTCTGCCCAGCCCCTCGAGGTCCCGGCCTTCGCCGGGACGACGGGAAACCCCCGCCTCCTCACCCCACCCCCAACCCCTTCTTCAACAGCTTATTCACCAAATCCGGGTTGGCCTTGCCGCCCGTGGATTTCATCACCTGGCCCACAAAGAAGCCGAAGAGCTTGTCTTTTCCGGCTTTGTACTCCGCGACTTTGTCGGCGCTGGCCACGAGGACATCGGCAATGGCTTTCTCCAGTTCGCCCGTGTCCGTGACCTGGCGCAAGCCGCGCTCTTCGACGATGCGACCCGGCGCTTGGCCGGTCTCCAGCATCACGGCAAAAACGTCTTTGGCCAAACGCCCGGAGAGCGTCCCGTCCGCCATCAGGTCCAAAAGTTCCCCCAACGCGTGTGCCGAGATGGGCGAATCTTCAATCCCCACGCCTAAACGGTTCAAAGCCCCGAACAATTCGACCGTCACCCACGTCGTCACCAGCCGCGCCTCGCGGCCCTTGGCGACTTCTTCAAAAAACGCCGCCGTCGCGGTCTCGGCCACCAGCACGGACGCATCGTAAGGCGTGAGGCCGTACGTGCTCACGAACCGCGCCTTTTTCGCGTCGGGCAGCTCGGGCAGGCTTTGGCGGATGGTCTCGACCCACGCGGGATCCAACGTAAGGGGCAGCAAATCGGGGTCCGGGAAATAGCGGTAATCGTGCGCTTCTTCCTTGGAGCGCATGGACCGCGTCTCGCCCTTCGCGGAATCCCACAGCCGCGTTTCCTGCACAATCGTCCCGCCGTTTTCCAAAACCTCGACCTGCCGCGCAGCTTCGTACTCAATCGCCTGGGCCACAAAGCGAATGGAGTTGACGTTCTTGATCTCGCACCGCGTGCCGAGGGTCGTGACGCCCACGCGCCGCATGGACAGATTCACGTCGCACCGGAGCGAGCCCTCCTCCATGTTCCCGTCGCACGTCCCGAGGCACCGCAGAATCGCCCGCAGCTTTTTGACGTACGCCGCCGCTTCCTCGGCCGAGCGCAAATCGGGCTCCGACACAATCTCCATCAGCGCAATCCCCGACCGGTTCAGGTCCACGAACGTCGCGTGATCGCCCTGGTCATGAAGGCTTTTTCCAGCGTCCTGTTCCAAATGCAGCCGCGTGATTCCGATCGTGCGCGAGGTCCCATCGGCCAGGTCGATCGCAAGCTCCCCCTTGCCCACAATGGGGTGCTGAAACTGGCTGATCTGGTAGCCTTGCGGGAGGTCGGGGTAGAAATAGTTCTTCCGCTCAAACACGGACGTCAGGTTGATCTGCGCCTGCAACCCGAGCCCCGTGCGCACGGCTTGCTCCACGCAAAACCGGTTGAGGACCGGGAGCATGCCCGGAAACGCGGCATCCACCGAGCTGACTTGCGTGTTGGGGGCCGCACCGAAAACCGTGGACGCGCCCGAGAACAGCTTCGATTGCGCGGTCACTTGGGCGTGGACCTCCAGCCCAATCACCCTTTCCCACTCACCCGTCCGGCCTTGAACGTAGGACATTGCGTGCTCCTCGTGTCGTTGAGGGTGGAGTTATACCACCGAGCGGGACAAGGGCCAGAGAGCCGGGACGAGAAACCCGCCACCTCTCAGCAAGAGAGGGGCCTAAGCGTTTCGGATCCAAAGGCGGCCTTTGCCCCCGCGCCCGGTCGGTTTGGTTTGGTGTCTCCTTGCCACCCGCCAAGATTCTGTCCTGCCTATTTCCAGAAGATAATTGCGAATTCGTTTTGATTTAAAAACGCCGGAAATTCGCAAGCTGTCAATTGAAGTCAGGGCAGGGTTTTTATGTTGAACAACCAATTGCCGGCCACAAATTCATCGCCCGATTTGTGCGTTCGCGCTTGTATATGTTCCCCGATCTGTGGCCTCGCTAACAGGGTGGTCGGTGATGTTTGCCCCAGTTGATACACGCGACGCTCCACTCCCGTAACGCCTTCACAGGAAATCTTTCTAACACCTTTGGAATCGTAAACGTTTTCTTGGGTTATATCCACGGTTACATCCACGTAGGCGTGTCCTTCCGGTAAGGTCTGTCCCCGCACCAACGCCTTCACTTTGTCGTACCACCCTCGCCCAAACACCTTGTCGTAGTCCTCATGACGGTCCGACACGGAAATGACCGTTCCCTCAATCTGACAAACGGCAGCAGGAGGCAACGGACAGGCCCATGCGCTTCCCCACGACACACTCCACACCAGGCTCATTAACCACAGATCGCAACGTCGAGCCATGATTTTTCTCCCTAACGCGCAACGATGAATCGCCACCCCTAAGCGCTGCTCATGCAGTATTCTACATCCGACGATTCCAAGAAACGGGGGTTTTCCCTACAGGCCCAATGCACAAAAACGACCTTACTTGCATAGGTACACGGATTGGAAAATCCCCAGAAACTGGGCTACAGTTGGTCTCGGTCAGGCCTTGGAACACTTTCCCAAGACCTCGGCTGGTTTGTTTAGCTAAGTCGGAGTGATGATCGGGGCTTTCGGGCTTTCCTATGAGCAAAATTTTCCAAATCGAACAACGTCTCTTCGGTCGCCCGCCCACGGCCTTTGCTCGACAACCACGGCGAAACGAAGTGCGTCGTCTTGTTCTTCAAGCCATCCGTCCCCTGTTGGACAGCTGCGGCTTTGATCAGCACAAAGGGTCCCGCCTTTGGCGAATCGTTGATGGCAAGAGCGACGTGATTGAGCTTCGTTTTCTAACCGCTGAGGAGGCTCGTCAACACTGCCTGCCTCTCAGCACTTTTTCGGTGCTATACGGCTGCTATTATCCTTTCGTCCCGGCTATCTTTGATGACAGATATCTGCACCAAATCCCCGGCCTGATCACTCCGCTCGAAGTCCATTGCCATTATCGAGGGGCGGCTCTACGGACCCTTGCCCAGGGGCCAACAAAAATGGATGCGACCTGTTGGCATCTCGAAGAGTCCGGTGCCCGGCAAGCCGATGTGCTCGAAAATGTGGTGGAGCAACTGCGTGTCGGCGTCGTGCCGCGTTTGGATCAACTGGCCGATCTTGATCACTGGCTGTTGGAGCTGCACCACGGGGCTCGCAACCTCGGGATGGAGACCTATCAAAGAAAATTCCTGCTTGCCTTTACGTGTCGACACTTGGGCAAGATCGAAGAAGCCCGTCAAATTTTATTAGCCGTGCGAGATTCAGACAGGGCCTACCGGGAGAAGTATGTACGGTTCTTTCGCGACCTATCGCCTGATGCTCCACTCTTTCGGCAGATGGAGATCGTGGAACACGCGTTGAGCGAACTCTCATCGATTGTTTGATGTCAGCGCGTTGAACGGCTTTCGTGTGCAGCTCGTGCAGACGCTCATAGCCAGAGGTTATTCCCCGCGCTCGGTCGGTTTACGCTGACTCTTCGGAAGATTCCGGCGTTGCGAACGTGCCCCACACCGTCTGCACATCGTCGTTGTCGTCGAGGACCTCCAACAACCGCGTGAGTTGGTCGGCGGCGTCACCCTCGATGGTCACGGGCGTTTGCGGTTCCCACACAAGCCGCGCGTCCTGGGGCTCACCAAAGGCCGATTCCAGCGCCGCACGGACGGGGCCAAAGGCTTCGACGGTGGTGGTGATCGTGTGCTCGGTTGCGCTCGAGGTCACGTCGTCCGCACCGTTGTCCAACGCGGCTTCGAAAAAAGCTTCGGCGCTTCCGGCAGAGGTGGGAAACACAAGCAGGCCAATGCGCCGAAACAAAAACCCGACCGAGTTGGTTTCACCGAGTGAGCCCCCGTGCTTGGACAGTGCTGCGCGCAGCTCGGCGGCGGTGCGGTTGCGGTTGTCGGTCAGAGCTTCAATGATCAAGGCGCATCCGCCGGGACCGTAAGCCTCGTAGCGCACTTCATCGTACTGCGTTTTGTCTTCCGCGCTGCCGGGTTGTCCCGCCTTGATCGCCCGCTCGATTCGCTCGCGCGGCATGTTGCCCGCCCTCGCCGCGAGGATGGCCGTTCGCAAACGCGCGTTATGCTCGGGGTCGGGAGTGCCCGTTCGGCAGGCGGCCATGATCTCGCGCGCGAGTTTGTTGAAGACCTTCGCTTTCTTAGCGTCGCTGGCCCCTTTTTGGTGCATGATGTTTTTGGCGTGCGAATGGCCGGACATTTAAAGATCTCCTGAAATTTAAACGTTAGAGAGGCGGAGGGGCCTTGCATCGACAACAGCATGTCGACGGCACCGCGTTCAAAGGCGGCGGCGCAACCAGCGCGGCGCGTCCCGCCACAAGAACCAGCAGCAACGAGATCAGGACGTTGATGTTGGCAAACGTGAGCCCCAGGAACGACTGGCGAATTTCATCGCACGGCACGACGGGCGTTGCCAAGAGCCGCTCGGCCGCGCTGAGGCCCGGTTCGTTGGTGGCAGGGGTGACGTGCAACGCACAGCCTGAATCGACCGTCCACCAATGCCGCTCCACACCCGAGTGCACCACCCCCAGCCCCAGACCGACCAGGAACGTCAGCGCGGCGAAAAGCATCATCCAGTGCGCAGCACGAAGATGGCGCGGCGCGATCCCCAAGCTAAGGATTCCCCAGAGGAACGCAAGGGCATAGGGCCACCGTTGCCACAGGCAGAATTCGCACGGCGCGACGCCAAAAGCGTACTGGGCGGTGAACGCGCCCGCGAGGACGAGCAACGAAGCCAGCGCGACGACAGCCGCCGCGCGGGGGAGGACCGAAGCCCGAGCCAGGAAAGAGCAAACGCAAACCATGGGCCGGATTATGCCCGGAAACGCCCAAAAATCCAGAGAGTGTTGCATTGCGGGCTTTTGGGCATGGAAAACCAACGTTTGAGAACGTTTTTTCCCTTTCCTCTCCACCGTCATTCCGGCGAAAGCCGGAATCCCGAGGGAGTCATTTACGCTCTCTCTTAACGGCTCGGGGTCCCGGCCTTCGCCGGGACGACGGACGGGAGAAGCGGAGAGGTTCCTGTAGCAGAAAGGAGAGTTTAAGAGGTTAGCGCCCGTAGGTCATTATCGCCCCGCTCAGCCGCCGCAAGGCACCTTCTGGTGTGGTCGATTGGCAAGACCCATCGCCTTCTCTGATGCCCACTTCTGCACTTGGTTGCCCTCCGTGAAACTCAAACCTGTGGGGCCTGTCTCCTCGATTACACACAAGAGCGAAAGAATCACTAGAATCACTTGCCTGTTCAACCTGACAGTCAGTTGGATGCAACATGACCGGTGCTCCGGACGATGGTTGAGCCGTAGATAGGGGCGCTACAGTGCCACTTGCCGGAACCGGTGGGCGCTTTGTGATCATTGCGAAAACTTGGGCAAAGATCGCTGAAGGTGCTGTTGCCCCCTGACTTCCGGATGTGAGTGTCACGCGTAGACGACCACTGGGGTCGTCGACAGGCGGGGGGAGAACCCTGGGCGTAACACGGCCATCATCCTCAGGTACCGTAAACGCTATTGTCCTTCGGTGGACCCCAAAGCCGCAATCAAAGGCCATAACAGCTGTGGCTGAAAGGGCTGAAAACGAAACGCTACAACCCGAGAGGCTCCAGGCAGGTCGAACAGCACAAACATCTGCGGGCGGTGCGGCTGCTGGTGGGGACGCAGCGGCGGAGCTCGCACTCACTGATGGAATTGGAGCCGGCGGAAGAATAGAGAGAGAAAAATGGGACCTCGCGTGGGTTTGTAGCGCCGGTGGTTGCAGGGCTTGTTGTGGTGGGTATGTTGTTGTTTGTGGCCGACTGAAAGGATGTCCATACGATGCCCCAGCTTTTCGAATAAGATCTCGGCATGGCTGTTCAGTTGGATCGGGGTCCAGAGGCAGCCCCCTCGCTGGTGAACATGTGGTCAAGATCTTCACATGATCCGTCAAAATGGTCGCCGTTGGCACAAGTCGACCCGACTGTCTGCTCACCCACCCATCAGGTGTTGGGGTATACCGATTAGGAGAGAGCGGCTGTACCAGGCCGTCTGCCGTGAGCTGTCCCGTAACCGCGAAGAGATTTCGTGACTCAGCCCCCTGTTGGACGGGTTCAAAGTTGACGAAGGGCCCCTTGTTGGAATTCAAATATGTTACAAGAGGTACACCCGCATTCGACGCGGACAACAATGGGGCGCGTAGCTCCAACTCAGGGGCGTGACCGAGTCGGTCCGATAGCCCACTTGAATCCAACAATCTATGATTGTTGAAACAATCAAGTTGCATGAACAAAAAGGCTCTTGCTGGTCCCTCCTGGAACAGTGCCTTTAGACTGGGGCCAACCCCTTCCCCTTGTCGTGGCAAGGATAATTTTAAATTCGGGACAGGGTACCTCCGTGCGTTAACACCGCCCGAGCTGATGGAAAAGCCGAACGTACCGGAGTCAGGGCTTACTTCGATGAAGACATGGCCATTATCACCAGAAATTGTTGACACTTTATGCGGTCCAAAACTGAGTCTTTGTGATAAGATCTCACCTATCTCTTCACAGAGTGGACGTGCTATGGGGGGCTGTCTGGTGCTTTCGACGAAAGCTCCCGCTGTGCGGCAGGGGCGGCGGCTTTGTGTGAAAGTGCGCTGTGAACAAGAGGTGCTAAAGCCTTTTGCAGTGTGAGTGGAGTCAGTTCCTGTACAACACATGTTCTTGGGTCAAAAGGCGTCTCGGGTGCGTTCCGGGGGATTTGGATCAAACCCTTTTGGAGCGTGTGGGGGCGTTCTTTTACTAGCCGGGCACAACTCGAATCAAACAGATTGATCCACGGGCCGTTTTGTCCAGTATCGCTACGAACACGGCCGACGGTAATAACACCGTTCTGTCCGAAAAAACTGATGTCGTAGAGGTCTATTTTGTCTAATAGACGTTGATTATCTTGAGGATACATTGTATTGAAGAAATGTCCCTCCCCAGGGTAAGTAACAAAATACACATTACCGTTCACTCTAATTGCTTTTAAACAAACACCACTTTCACATGCTTCTCCCGTGCGTAAAAAAGAAACACTCAGTTGTTCAGCAAGACGGCTCGCATCGGCATCTGGAGGAGATGACGGCTGACTGCTGTAGGCCGTGCCAGGGAAGACGCCAACCATCGCTCCGGCCAGGGCTACGGCCAGACCTAAACGGCCTGTACGGGCGGGGGAGATCCTTTCGGCCATCTCGTGCTTCCTCGCTTGGGTAGGGAATCCAAGCCAACGCAAGGCGTAGACCCCTGTACTCTCCATTATAAGGGGATTTTCTTACAAAAAGAATAATTTTCATTGGCTTTCTGGCGGAATTTCGTGTGTGCCCTCGGACGCGGTAAAAGAGTGCCGTGTCTCCTGGCCCGAAGGCTTTTGTGATGATCATTCCCAACCGCTTTTCCGGGCCGACGTTCGCGGGCCTGTCCATCGGGCTCTTGGGGGGCTCCTTTAACCCGGCGCACGCGGGGCACCTGAAGGCGTCGCTGGCCGCGATGAAGCGTTTGGGATTGGATCAGGTCTGGTGGCTTGTGACGCCCCAAAATCCCTTCAAGTCCACCCACGGGATGTTGCCGCTCGCCGAGCGCGTGAGCCGCGCCCGCACCCTGATGGGACGGCACCCGCGCCTTGTCGTGACGGACCTCGAGTTCGCGTTGGGGACGCGCCGGACGTTCGATACGTTGCGGGCGCTCCGTCGCCGGATGCCGAGGACGCGGTTTGTATGGCTGGCCGGGGCCGACACGTGGCAGGCGATGGGAACGTGGTTCCGGGGGGACGCAATTCCAACCCTTATTCCCCTTGCTGTGTTGCGCCGTCCCGGATCCCGCACGGGGCGAAGCGTTGGACGTCTGGGAACGCGGTTTGTGCAAGGATTCGGTCGACTTGCGGAGGCGCGAGGGCTGGCGCGGCGTTCGCCACCGGCGTGGCTTGTGCTGGACAACCCACGCGTTGATCTTTCGGCCACGCGCGTCAGGAACGCAGACCTCGGCCAAGCGACAAAAAACATGCCTGGTCTGAGGGGAATTGAGGCCCCCTAACTGTTTTGTGGGGGGGGCTCTACTGGCTGGCCCACGCGATGCGGGCCAACCACGCCACGTCGCGCCGCGCCAACGTCACGGGCAAACCCTCGGGGCGGAGGGAAAGGATCTCCACCCGCTGACTCCCCTCGCGGCCGAGACACCCGATCGTCATCTCGCCGCTCCGTGTACGCGCGATCACACGGTCGCCCCGCCGAGGTTTATCCGTCGGCGTGAGGATCAACACGTCGCCTTCGTGGTAGATCGGCTCTCCGGCACGACCACTGACCACAACCGCAAACGCCCGTGCGTCCAAGGCTCCAGGAAGGCTCATCACATCCCAGACCGGCCCCACCGGAGAGCCCCTGTCATCAAACGCACCCTCCCGCCCCGCATCGGCCCAATCCGCCAACGGTAACGCCGGACGGTCCGAACCGGGGATCGGGTCCGTGTTCGTCAACGCGGCAAAGGCCGCAAACGCGGTTTCGGTCACCCGGAGCGCGGCAGCGACGCTTTCCGTGGACGGCCACCGTTCCCGTCCCTTGAAAACACGTTTGCTGCGGTTAAACGCCGTCGGACTGAGCCCCGCCTTCCGCGCAAGGCCCGACGGCGACAAACCGTTTTGCTCAGCCAAAAGATCCAGAGCTTGCCAAATAGCCGTATGAGTCAACATGGCTTGCGCGTCCCCGAAAAGGTCGTTCTCCACTCGAAGAAACGCAGCGTACACCGGCTTTCACCCCGCGCAAAAGGACCGAGGACAGTTTCGGAAAGCATCAGCCAGCTCCCCGGCTCAAAACGATCTTCATTTTCTGCTAATCTTCGGCCATGTCGCTCCCTCCTCCACCTTCGCCCGCGCCGCTCCGTCGCCTGCCCTTGGCCCTCGTCAACCGAATCGCGGCGGGGGAGGTGATTGAGCGTCCGGCCGCCGCCGTCAAAGAGCTTGTCGAAAACGCGCTCGATGCCGGTGCGCGAACCATTGCGATCGTCTTGCGCGAAGGCGGACAAGCGCTGATCCGCGTGACGGATGACGGACGAGGCATGACGAGGGACGAGTTGCCCCTCGCCCTTGAACGGCATGCGACGTCCAAGCTCCCCAGCGACGATTTATTGGACATTCGTTGGTTCGGATTTCGGGGCGAGGCGTTGCCCTCCCTCGGGGCCGTCGCGCGGCTGGCGATCACGAGCCGCGCCCTGGGCTCGTCCGATGCGTGGCGGGTGGAGGTTGAGGGGGGCGAGGTCCGTGCGCCCGTTCCCACGCCCGCGCCAACCGATGCCCCCAGCGGCACATGCGTGGAGGTGCGGGACCTCTTTTTTGCAACGCCCGCCCGACTCAAGTTTCTGAAGGCCCCCCGAACGGAGGCCGAAGCCGCGCGAGAAATCATCGAACGCATCGCCCTCGCACACCCCGCTGTCACCCTCACGCTGGAGGAAGACGGCAAACGCCCCGTGCGGTTTGAAGGTGTTGCGCCCGATCCCGATTCCTCTGCTGCGACGCTCACCCCCGCACGGCTTGCCACCGTGCTCGGCGATGAGCTGGCCAAAAACGTCGTCTCCGTCACCAGCGCCCGCGAGGGCCTCACTCTGGAAGGTGTCATTAGCGTACCCACCTGGCACCGCCCGACAACCCGCGCTCAGCACCTGTTCGTCAACCGACGGCCCGTGCGCGACCGCGCCCTTTTGGGGGCGTTACGCGCGGCGTATGGCGATCTGTTGCCGCCCGGACGCCACCCGGCGGCGGTTCTGTTTCTTACGCTGCCCGCACACGCGGTGGACGTGAACGTTCACCCCACCAAGGCCGAAGTTCGTTTCCGCGACCCACAAGCCGTGCGCGGACTCTTGATCACCGCCCTGCGCCAAGCGCTGGAGGACGGTGGTGCACGCCGGACCGCTTCGGCTCCGCTGGCCGAGGCTTTTCGTCGTCCGTTGTTCACGCCACGTGGGAGCATCGGCGCATCATTCCCTCCCTTCGCGGCCCAAGCGCCTGCAACGTCCCCCCCCGGCGCCTTTCCCGGCTTTGCCGAACACGCGCTCCCCGCCGCACGGAACACACCCCCGCCGCCACCTCAGTCTGAAACAGCCCCTGCCGAGTCCTCCGAGCCTTCCGCGCCGGGGTTCCTAGGAGCCGCGCTCGCGCAACTCCATGAAACGTACATCCTCGCGCAAACGCCGGAGGGCTTGACGCTTGTGGACCAGCACGCTGCGCACGAGCGCCTGATGCACGAAAAATTCAAGCGCGATCTCGCAGCGGGCGGCGTCGCGCGGCAAGCGCTTTTGCTGCCCGAAGTGGTGGAAATGCCCGAGGCCGACGTCACCCACCTGCTAGACCGCGCGGCGGAGTGGGAACGCCTGGGCCTGGTGATGGAGCCTTTCGGCACGGGCGCGGTGTTGGTGCGCGAGGTGCCCGCCCTTCTCGCACCGCGCCTGAATGTGGCCGCGTTGGTCAAGGACCTTGCGGAGGACAACACCGAAAGTGATGATTCCTCACGCCTTCTGGACGCGCACCTTGAACACGCCTGCGCTACGCTGGCGTGCCACGGCTCGGTCCGCGCGGGCCGCGCCCTGAACCGGGACGAGATGAACGCCCTGTTACGCGCGATGGAGCAAGAACCTCATAGCGGCCAGTGCAACCATGGCCGACCGACGTCCATCACTCTGTCCCTGACGGCTTTGGAGCGGTTGTTTGAGCGGGGGTGAAGGGCGCGAGCTGCTGAAGCGCTTGGATTTTTTGGCAAAACGTAAAAAGTGTTGGGGGCACTTGGAACGCGAGGCGACAACAAGGCGGTAACGGAAATCAGGGATAGGACACAGAGCCAAGACCCTTTCCTCGGCCGTTGCTCGCTCTCCCCCCGTGACACGGGCCCTGAAGTCTGGTGAACTTCGCCCTTGCCGCCATGCCCGTTTTCACCATCCCCCCCGACGTGCCGTTTCTGGAAACCCTGGCCGAGGGGCTGTGGGAGCAAGCTGACCGCGAGCCGTTGCGCCTCGCCCGCACGCGGGTGTTCCTCCCCACGCGTCGGGCCGCGCGGCAGTTGCGGGAGGCGTTTTTGCGGGTGGTGGGTGGGACGGCGGCGTTGCTGCCGCGTCTTCAAAGCCTTGGCGATGACCAAGGCGATGATCCGATTCTGAACGCCGACGGAGCGGACGAAGTGGCCGCCTCGGACCTTCCGCCCGCGCTGGACCCGCTGCGACGGATCATGCTGCTCATGCGACTGATCCGCCAAAAAGACCCCTCGCTCGCTCCCGACCAAGCCGCGCCTCTGGCCGAGGCCCTGGCCACGTGGCTGGATGCCGCGCAAACGCACGAGGTGTCGCTGGAGGCCCTGGCCAACCTCGTGCCCACGGCCCTGGCCGAGCACTGGCAAGAGACCTTGCGGTTTCTGGAAATCCTGACCGCCGCGTGGCCCGCCGTGCTCGCGGACGAAGGGGCCAGCGACCCCGCCGAACGCCGGGGAAAACTTCTTCGCGCCCAAGCTGCCGCGTGGACGCGCACGTCGCCGCTTTTCCCCGTGTGCATCGCGGGGTCCACAGGCTCCGTCCCCGCCGTTGGAGCCCTCCTGGACGCTGTGGCCACCATGCCGAACGGGACCGTTGTTTTGCCGGGGCTCGACCTCGACCTTGATGCAGAGTCATGGGACACCCTCCAACCCACGCATCCGCAATGGGGGCTGAAAACCTGGCTGGATAAGCTCGCGTCCCGTCCAGGTGCCGCCGCGCCGCTTCGCCGCGCTGATGTACCCCTCTGGCCCGCTGCCCGTGCATCTCGGCAGAAACGTGCAGGATCGGACGCCACGCCCCCACGGGGCCGCTTCATCAGTGATGTGTTCCGCCCTGCACAAGCATTGGGCGCCGGACGCCCGCTTTCGCCGACGGTGCCTCTGACGCCCGAGGCGTTCCGGGGCCTGACGGCGCAAACGTTTGAAAGCCCCCGCGAGGAGGCTGAGGCCATCGCCCTCATGCTCCGCCGCGCGTTGGAGGTGCCCGGTAAAACGGCCTGCCTCATCACCCCCGATCGGGGCTTGGCCGAGCGCGTAGCCGCCGCGCTGGATCGCTGGGGAATCCGCGTGGACGATTCGGCGGGTGCGTCCCTGCCCCGCGCCCCGGTGGGCCGTTTTCTGGGGGCCGTCTTGGATGCCGCTGCGCCGGAGGCCTCGCCCGTAGCGTACGCGGCGCTTTTGAAACACCCGCTCGCGGCGGGGGGACTCTCAGCGCCGCACTGCCGAGCCAACGCCCGCCGGATTGAGCAGCACGCCTGGCGAGGTGTGCGCCGCGCAGGAGGGTGGGCCGCTCTGCCCGAAGCCCTTCGACGAATCGGCCTGCAAGACGCGGGGATCGAGCCCTTAGCGCGATGGACCGATCACCTGGCTGCCCTGTTCGCACCCATGACCGCAACCTGGCACGAGGCGCTTCCCCTGCCCGAACGCCTTCGCGCTCACCTGGCCCTGGCCGAGGCCTTGGCCACGACGGACAACGCCCTTCCCGATGGCGCGGCGCGGCTTTGGCAGGGCGAGGCCGGACGGACCGCCGCGCTCTGGATGGATTCGTGGGCCCGCGCGTGCGAAGGAATTCCGCCTGTGTCGGGGCACGATTACGCACGCCTCTGGGATCGTCTTGCACGGGCCGTTGTCGTGCGCTTACCGTACGGGCAGCATCCGCGCCTCAGCCTCCTCGGGCCGTTGGAGGCGCGGTTGTTCGCGGCCGACCTCAAGATTCTCGGCGGGCTCAACGAAGGCGTCTGGCCGCCCGAGCCCACGCCAGATCCCTGGATGTCACGCCCCATGAAGCAGGCGTTCGGCCTGCCTCTCCCGGAGCAGCGCGTCGGCCTTTCCGCGCATGATTTTGTGGAAAGCCTCGGCGCGGAGAACGTCGTCTTGACCCGTGCACGGCGATCGGGCGGCGCGCCCACCGTGCCCTCGCGATTCTGGACGCGCCTGGAAACGGTTCTGAGGGCCGCAGGGCACGAGGCCCTTGCGCCGCTGACTCCGTCGGAGCCTTGGGCCGCGTGGGTTCACGCCCTGGATGCCCCCGGCGCTTTCCGGCCCTGTGCCCAGCCGCGCCCTTGCCCGGATGTTGCCGCGCGTCCCAAAACGCTCAGCGTTACCGAAATCGGCCTCTGGCGCAGAAACCCTTACGCGATTTACGCACGCCATATCCTGAAGCTGAGGCCACTGGAGGACCTGGACGCCGACGTGACAGCCGCCGACCTCGGCACCCTCGTTCACCAAACGCTTGAAGTCTTCCTACGAACCCTCGGCCCGAATTGGCCTTCTGATGCTTACGCACGGCTTGTGGAGGAAGGCCAACGGGTGTTTGCGGCCTACCGCGACCGCCCCCAGGTGGTCGCATTTTGGGGGCCCCGGTTTGAGCGTCTCGCGAGCCTGTTCGTGGACGAGGAATCCAAACGCCGCCGCGAAGGGGTCCGCCCGCTCGCGCTGGAGGCCTCGGGCACTTTCATCTGCGGAGACGGCTTCACCGCCCGAGGCCGCGCGGACCGGATTGACCGCCTACCCAGCGGCGGGCTGGAGATCGTGGACTATAAAACCGGGACGGCGCCCCCGGCCTCCCAGATCGGTCCTTACGAGCCCCAATTGCTCCTGCTGGGTTTGATGGCCGAGCACGGCGGATTTGCGGGCGTGACGATAGCGCCGAACGCGCGTGTAGACCGCCTCATGTACTGGCAACTCAGCGGTATGGGGATGCAACCGATGAGGAGGATCGGAATCGGCGATGCGCCCAAGAAAAAACGCGGAGCGGACGAGGCCAAGAATCCGATCCCGGACCTTTTGACCCGCGCCGCCGAGGACCTTGCGCAGCTTGTTGCACAGTTTGCGGACCCTACCACGCGCTACTCCGCCGTGCCCCGCGAACATTTTGCGCCACGCCACGACGATTACGCCCACCTCGCTCGCCGGGGCGAATGGGAATCCGAGGCCGGACGCGGGGGGAGATAGCCCGGCACGATATGGGTTCTCCTTTTTGGGAGATCTCCTCCTCGTCGTCCCGGCGAAAGCCGGGACCCCGAGGGGCTGGGTAGAGCGGTTCACAAATCCCTCGGGATTCCGGCTTTCGCCGGAATGACGGTGGAGGGGACGGGGCTAAGAAAAAGTGATCTTGTGCCGTGTCACAGTATATAGTCGGTCTCCAATAAAATGATCATGGATTTTTGGGTAGACGGTTGAGAGAGGCACGGCGGTGTTCCCTCTCCCCTTGAGGGAGAGGGTTAGGGTGAGGGGTCGTAAAAAACAAGGGATTCGTAGGAGTTCAAACACACTTTTTGTTCGGGAACCCCTCACCCCGGCCCTCTCCCACAAGGGAGAGGGAGTCGCACCGCACCTCCTTCGAGGTCGGTCCTTCACCTGATTTCATACTCATTTTATGTGAGTCGAGCTATATATAGCCGCACGCGGAGGCCCCCTTCCACGAAAAAGGGGCCGTCCCGAAAGACGGCCCCTTCATTTTATCAAACTCCGTCAGACCGCAAGGGTCCAACAGCGTTCCTGATGGAGTTTACTTCTTGTCCTTCCCGCAGATCAGGACGAGCTCGGCGCGGCGGTTCTGCGCCTCGCGAACGCCGTCCGTCGTCGGGACCAACGGCGCGGTCTCACCGGCCGCGGCCGTGCGGATTTCCTTCGCCGGGACGCCGAGGCGCACCAGTTCCGCTTTCACCGCCGACGCGCGACGAGCCGACAGCTTCTTGTTGTAAGCCGCCGTACCGGCTGTGTCGGTGTGACCCGTCACATTCAGCTTCGCCTTCTTGCCCGCCTTCACCGTCTTGGCAACATCGGCCAAGATCTTCTTAGCTTCGGGGGTCAGGACCGACTTGTTGAAGTCAAAGAACACAACGTACGACGGAGCCGCCGCAGGAACAGCCACGGCAGCAGGCGGCACGTAGTAGAGTTCCGGCACCGGAGCTGGCGTCGAACCGAACGCATACCGCAGACCCAGCATCACGTTGTGCGAGGTGTTGTCGGTGAGCTTACCGTCAAGAGCCGGTTGGCGAACGCCCGCAACCTCAGCCTTGTAGGATGAGTTGAGCGCACCCACGTAGCGGTAATCCAACGTCACCGACCAGGGGGTGTTCTCAATCACGCGCGACACGCCCACGATGCCTTGGTAGGCAAAGCGTGTGTCATTCGCCTTGAGCTTGGTGGTGTCCCACTTCACGTCGCTGTTCACGAACGCCACACCCACACCAGCTCCAACGTAGGGCGTGTAGGGCGTGCCCGTGGCGATGTCATACACGCCGTTCACGAAGAGGTTCACGTTGTCCAGGGAACCATCCGCCGAATAGCGAGTCCCCGTGGTGTCCTTCACTTTGTTCGCAGCGGAGGAACGATAAGCGACTTCAGCTTCCGTCCGGAACCCGGGCAGATCCTCCCACGCATACCCGGCGCTGGCACTCGCGCCCCAACCCGTGTTGAGGTCGACTTTATCTTTTCCGCCCGCCGTCAACTTCGCATCGGCGTCTTGTTGGAAGGACGCAAGCGCCCCGCCACCGACGTAGAAGCCTGGAGGGGTTCCCCCTTCGGCGGCAAAAACAGGTGACGTCAGAAGGCCAGCAACGGCCACGACAAGGCACGAAAGGGGAAGCGTTTTCATGGATGATTCTCCGTCAGGTAGGATGAAAGCGAAAGGAGCGCATGACGCCCGATAGACTGCGCCACGGGGGAAAACTACCATGTTCTTTCTGAAGGAAGTATGACTTCACCCCCGAAAAAAGCGCGTTTTCCGTTTTTTGAAACCCCGTTGCCTGAAAGCCACACTTTGTTTCGGATAAGAATGTACGTTGGTTTATCTAAAGAACGAGGTCCGTTATGCCCCTTCATCCTTTCGATTCCTGGCCCTCCGATCGCCGTCTTGTCGTCGCCACGCACAACCCCGGCAAGCTGCGCGAGGCCCGCGCGGCCCTGGCGGTTTACCCGATTCCCTTGGTCTCGGCGGGCGAACTCGGCCTTCCCGTGCCCGACGAAACCGGCACGACGTTCGTGGAAAACGCCCTTCTCAAAGCCCACGCCGCTGCCGAAGCCTCGGGCCTTCCTGCTTTGGCTGATGACAGTGGCCTCTGCGTGCCCTTGTTGGACGGTCGCCCAGGGGTCCATTCGGCCGATTGGGAAGGCCCCGAGCGCAGCCCTGCCACCGCCATGCGTCGTCTCGAGCAAGAGCTGAACGGTTTCCGCTTTAACCCTGCACCTGAAGCCTTTTTCGTCTGCGTGCTTGCCCTGGTGGACCCCACGTCGGAGGACGCCGTGATCACGGTCGAAGGCCGATGCGACGGGACCCTCACTTGGCCCCCACGCGGGTCGGGGGGCCATGGCTATGACCCGATGTTTGTGCCCGCAGGCTCCGCGTTCAGCTTTGGCGAAATGACGGCCGAGGCGAAAGCCGCTGTCGGGCACCGGGGTGCGGCCTTCCGCGCCCTCATCGCCGCTTTAGGAAAGAGCGCTTGAGCCGAAAGGGGCTTCCTCTTATCGTCGCGCAGCTTGCTCTGAGTCGCTGTTCCGAAAAGGAAATCGTTATGGCCATGTCCTGCAACGCAAGGGGTTGGACCGTCGTGCTCGCGGGGACGGGAACGAACCTGCTCCTCGGGATTCTCTACACCTGGAGCCTTTTCAAAGATGCGATCAACGCATCCCTGCATCAGGGGGGCGAGGGGGCCTTTCAATGGGATCCGGCCTCCCTCAACGACCCTTACGCCGTGTGCTGCCTCATGTGGGGGTTCGCGATGCTTTTGGGCGGCAAGTGCCAAGAGCGCGTGGGGCCGCGCGTCACCGCGATTCTCGGTGGGGTGTCCCTGGGGGCCGGATTCCTGCTGATTTCGCAAACGACGAGTTACGCCTTCTGGGTCTTGGGATTCGGGGTCTTGTTCGGGACGGGCATTGGCCTCAGTTACTCCGCTGTTTTAACGGCGTCTTTAAAGTGGTTCCCGCCGCAAAAAACGGGGTTGGTCGCGGGCCTTGTGGTGGGAGGGTTCGGCCTGGCCTCGGCCTACACCGCGCCGTTAGCCTCGTGGCTTTTGAAGAGCGGCGGCCTCGCGTGGACGACGATGGTGATCGGCATCGTGTTTTCCGTGCTGGTCGTCTTGTTGGCTCTTCCGGTGCGCAACCCCACGTCGGAGGAGTCCGACGCGGTCGCGCAAAAAGGGCGCACCTTGGGCGGCAACGCGGCTTTGCTGGCTAACAAGCCTTCCCTCTCGCCGTTGCAGGTGATGCGAACGAGGGATTTTTACGTGATGTGGATCCTCTATTTCATCGGCGCGGGAACCGGCCTGATGGTCATCAGCAGCCT
This sequence comes from uncultured Pseudomonadota bacterium, assembly GCA_903869345.1. GTDB lineage: Bacteria > Pseudomonadota > Alphaproteobacteria > UBA9219 > UBA9219 > CAIPYM01. The sequence continues at coordinate 10,910 of CAIPYM010000034.1, read as the reverse complement.
GGCAAGCATGGCCAAGGCTAGCCTCAGTGATAGGGCGTTTGTGGCCATCTCCATCCTGGCCGTCGGGAACGCGGCGGGACGCGTGGTCGCCGGGTTCGCGTCGGACCATTGGGGGCGGACGTTGACGTTGGCGTTGGTTCTTGGTGCCCAGGCGATCCTCATGTTTCTGGCGATTCCGGTTGTGACCACCCCGCATGCCGCCGCCGTGTTGATCATCCTGCTCGCGACGCTCATCGGGTTCAATTTCGGCGCGAACCTGTCGCTCTTCCCCGCGATCACAAAAGACCTCTGGGGCCCCCAACACTTCGGGACGAATTACGGGCTTATGTACATCGGTTGGGGCCTTGGGGGACTCGTCCTGTGCCGCATCTCCGAGATGATGAAAGCGGCCACGGGAAGCTTCACGCTGTCGTTTTTCACGGCGGGCCTTTTACTGTCCCTGGCCGTTGTCCTTTTGGCCGTGCATAGCCTGTTGCGTAAACGTGGGGAAAGCAAGGCTGTGACACCGGGGCGTTTTTGACGATGACACAAGCAACGTCGTCCCGGCGAAGGCCGGGACCTCGAGGGGCTGGGCAGAGCAGTTCACGAATCCCTCGGGATTCCAGCTTTCGCCGGAATGACGACTGAGGGGACGGGGCTGAGAAAAAGCCCCTTTCGTGCCATGCCACGGTATATCAGGCTGTTAGCCGCCGGGCCAAAAAATCTTCCCTGGGGGGCTTGAAAGAGGGCGGGCGAGGCCCTAGATGGTGAGCACTCGAAGGGTTCGAGTGCTTATGTTAAGCCTCAGCAACGATTACCAAGGAGTCGCAACGATGAAGTTTCGTCCTTTGCATGACCGGGTCTCGGTTCGCCGCATCGAAAGTGAGGCGCGGAGCGCCGGTGGGATCATCATCCCTGACACCGCGCAGGAAAAGCCCCAAGAGGGTGAAGTGGTTGCGGTCGGCACGGGTGTGCGCGACGAGAACGGCAAGGTCATTCCGCTGGATGTCAAAGTGGGCGACCGGATCCTGTTCGGCAAGTGGTCGGGCACCGAGGTCAAGATTGACGGGGCGGACTTCCTGATCATGAAGGAAGCCGACATCCTGGGCGTTCTTGACGGCGCACCCAAGGCGAAGAAGGCCTAAGGTTTTAGGCTTTCTCACGGTTCATTCATTCCTTTACTCACGAGAGGTAACGTACCATGGCTGCTAAAGAAATTCGGTTCTCGCTCGACGCGCGCGGGCGTATGATGGAAGGCGTCAACGTTCTGGCGGACGCCGTTTCGGTCACGCTGGGCCCCAAGGGGCGCAACGTTGTCATGCAAAAGAGCTTCGGCGCTCCCCGTGTCACGAAAGACGGCGTGGCGGTTGCGCGGGAGATTGAGCTCCCCGACCATCTCGCCAACATGGGCGCTCAGCTTGTGCGCGAAGTGGCGACCAAGACCGTGGATCGCGCCGGTGATGGCACGACGACGGCGACGGTGCTTGCACGTGCCATCGCGGTGGAGGGCATCAAGGCTGTTGCGGCCGGGATGAACCCCATGGACCTCAAGCGGGGCATTGATGCCGCCGTTGAGAAGATTGTGGATGACCTGAAGGCCCGTTCACGCAAAGTCGCCAGCAACGCGGAAATTGCCCAAGTCGGGACGATCTCGGCCAACGGCGACAAGGAAATCGGCGAAATGATCGCGCGCGCGATGGAGAAAGTCGGGCATGAATCGCCCATCACCATCGAAGAGAACAAGAGCCTGGAAACCGAGCTGGACATCGTTGAAGGGATGCAGTTCGATCGGGGCTACCTCTCGCCGTACTTCGTCACGAACGCCGAGAAAATGGTGTGTGAGCTGGAGAACCCCTACATCCTCTTCCACGAAAAGAAGCTTTCGGGCTTGCAGCCGTTGCTGCCGGTGCTCGAGTCGGTCGTCCAGTCGGGCCGTCCGCTCGTGATCGTCGCCGAGGAAGTGGAAGGCGAGGCTCTGGCCACGCTCGTCGTCAACAAGCTGCGCGGTGGGCTCAAAGTGGCCGCTGTCAAGGCTCCTGGCTTTGGGGACCGTCGCAAGGCGATGCTCGAAGACATGGCAATCCTCTCGGGTGGGCAGCTGGTTTCCGAAGACCTCGGGATCAAGCTGGAGAACGTGACTCTGGCCATGCTGGGCACGGCCAAGAAGATCCGCATCGAGAAGGACACGACCACGATCATCGATGGCGCGGGCAAGAAGAAGGACATCGAAGCTCGTTGCGCTCAAATCCGGGCGCAGATTGAGGAAACGACGTCCGACTACGACCGCGAGAAACTGCAGGAGCGTTTGGCGAAGCTGGCAGGCGGCGTGGCCGTCATCCGCGTCGGCGGCGCGACCGAGGTCGAGGTGCGTGAGCGCAAGGATCGCGTTGACGATGCGATGCACGCGACCAAGGCGGCGGTTGAGGAAGGCGTGATCGCGGGGGGTGGCGTGGCGCTGCTGTACGCGACTCGGGCGATTGACAAGCTGCGCGTCTCGAACGACGACCAGCGGCGTGGGGTGGACATCGTCCGCCGTGCGCTCGAAGCGCCCGTCCGCAAGATCGTGGACAACGCCGGGATGGATGGCTCGGTGGTGGTGGGTCGCCTGCTGGATCAGAAGGAGACCAACTACGGCTTCGACGCGCAGAAGGGCGAGTATGTGGACATGCTCAAGGCCGGGATCATCGACCCGACCAAGGTTGTCCGCGTCGCGCTTGAAAACGCCGCGTCGGTTGCGGGGCTCCTCATCACGACCGAGGCGATGATTGCCGACAAGCCCGAAAAGAAGACCTCGGCTGGCGGTGGTGCCGGTGGTGGCATGGGCGGCGGCGGCATGGGCGACATGGACTTCTAAGGTCCGCGTCTCTCAGCTTGATGCTGAAAATCACAGAAGGCCGCAGGGGGAAACCTCTGCGGCCTTTTCGTTGGCCTTGTTATCCTCAATCCAGGGAAGATCCCTACATCCTAAAGCGTTGGGTTTGACGATCATCCGGCTTCCAGTCGGAAGAGGAAGTCCCCGACTTTGGCCGGTGGTCGTTCATAAACGCGTGAAATTGGTCAAGGCACGGTGGAAGGTGAGGAGGACCGCTAGATCCGGGGCCGTGCTTCCGGCGGCGCGCGCCTCGGTCAGGCGGGCATCGTACCGGGCGATTGCCTCGGAGCGGGGGGGGGCCCAACGCTCGACAAGAACCTCATCGGGATCGTTCGGGTTGGCGTGCGTCAGGACGTTGGCCGTTAGGTCTCGGTGATCGTTCAGGATGTCCTCGTACAGTTCGGCCCCGGCTTCGCGTTGCCACACGGAATCGCTGCCCGCGCTGCGGAGCCTTTCGGCCCGTTCGCGCAAGTCAACGATCGCAAAACGCGCTTCAATGTCCAAAAACACCCGTGCTGCGCGTTCGTAACGGCCGGAGGCGTAGGTCTCGGCGAGCAGCGTGATCTCGGGCGCGAAGGTGAGCAGCGGCATCAGCGCAACGCGCTTGGCGAGCGGCGCGGGCACGCCGCGTTGCTCCAGGTCGGCGGCGACCTCCAGCCGACGGGCAACGCGGGGCGTGGGGGTGGATTCCAGCCACGCGGCCAGACGTTCGATTCCCCGTTGGTGACGCTCAATCCCTGGGGTGAGGGCCGAGGGGAGGGGTTCTTGCGTGAGGAGCCACGACACCGTCGAGCTGAGCGTCCGGCTGATCGTCAGCAGCATCATCGTTTGCGTTTCCGCGGACACGTGCGCATCGAGCGATTCGATTTTTCCCCACAGGTCATGCAAAGAAAATGCGCCCCGAGCGAGCAAGTAAGCGCGGGTGACATCGGGCGCGGAGCGACCCGTGCGTTCGGCAATTGCAAAGACGAAGGGGCTGCCGACGCGGTTGATAAAACTGTTGGTCAGGCGCGTCGCAATGATCTCGCGCCGCATAGAGTGGCGAAGCAGGTCGTGCGCGTATTTCTCGCGCAGCAAAACAGGGAAATACGTGATGAGGTCGTTCTGAAGGAACGGATCTTCGGGAAGATCCGAGGTCAGGATCGCGTCATAAAGCCAAAGTTTGGCGTAGGCCAGCAACACCGCGAGTTCGGGGCGCGTCAGTCCTTGGCCAAGCCGATGGCGCTCGGAAATCGCGGTGTCGTCGGGCAAAAACTCCACCGCGCGATTCAAAAGGCCGTCTTTCTCCAGCGCCCGGAGGCTGCGGGCGTGCGCGGGCAAGCGCGTGACCGCGCGGGCCTCGGCGAGGGACAGTGCCTGCGTCTGGCGGTAGTTGTCGCGCAAGACCAACCGCGCCACATCGTCCGTCATGCTTTGTAAAAGGGTGTCGCGTTCGGCGCGGGTGAGGGAGCCCTCGGCCTCCAGTTGGTGAAGAAAAATCTTGATGTTCACTTCGTGGTCGGAGGTGTCCACGCCCGCCGAATTATCAATCGCGTCGGTGTTGATTTGTCCGCCATGTTGCGCGTACGCGATGCGGCCCAGCTGGGTGACTCCCAGGTTCGCCCCTTCAACCACCACTCGGGCGCGGATTTCGGTTCCGTCGATTCGCAAGGAATCGTTGGCGCGGTCGGCCACGTCCTTGTGCGTTTCTTGCGGAGCCTTCACGTACGTGCCAATGCCGCCGAAGTACACAAGATCCACGGGGGCGCGCAAAATAGCTTTGATCAGGTCCACGGGCGTCAGGCGATCGGCGGTGACGCCCAGCGCTTTTTGCACGTCGGGCGATAACGGAATCACCTTCGCGGTGCGGGGAAACACGCCCCCGCCGGGGGAAAGTAAGCTGCGGTCGTAATCGTCCCAGCTGCTGTGCGGCAAGTCGAAGAGGCGTTTGCGCTCGGTCCAGCTCGTCGCTGCATCGGGTGAGGGGTCCAAGAAAATATGCCGATGATCAAAGGCCGCAATGAGCCGAAGCGTTTTGGACAACAACATCCCGTTACCGAAGACGTCGCCCGACATGTCACCAACCCCGACGCACGTGAAGGGCTGTGTCTGGCTATCGAGTCCTTTCTCGCGGAAATGGCGGCGGACGGATTCCCACGCGCCTCGCGCGGTGATGCCCATTTGCTTGTGGTCGTATCCGGCCGACCCACCCGACGCGAAGGCGTCATCGAGCCAAAATCCGTACGTTCGAGCGATGCTGTTCGCGAGGTCCGAGAACGTCGCCGTGCCCTTGTCGGCGGCAACCACCAAGTAAGGATCATCCCCATCATGTCGGACAACACGCGGCGGGGGTATGAGTTTTCCACCCACGATGTTGTCGGTGATGTCCAAGAGTCCTTGCATGAGGATGGTGTAGCAAGCCCGCCCCTCGGCTTGGAGCTCCTCCGGCGTTGTGGGCGGGTGTTTGACGATGAATCCTCCCTTGGAGCCGACGGGGACAATCACGCTGTTTTTGACCATCTGGGCTTTCATGAGGCCCAGAATCTCGCTGCGGAAATCGTCGCGCCGATCGGACCAGCGGATACCGCCCCGCGCGACCTTTCCGCCACGCAGATGAAGGGCTTCGACACGCGGACTCGCGACAAACACCTCCACCAAGGGTTTCGGAAGGGGCATGTAGTCCACGGCGCGGCTGTCGAACTTGATGGCGAGCCAGGCCTTGGGGTGGCCGTCGGGGGTCTGCTGGAAATAGTTGGTGCGGAGCGAAGCCTGCACAAGATTCAGGCAGCGGCGCAGAATGTGGTCGTCCTCCAGAACCTGAATCCCGCCCAGGCCCGCCAAGAACTGCGTGGTCAGGTTGGCGCAACGGGCCTCGCGCTCGCTCTCCCCAAGGTCGGGGTCATGACGCGCCTCGAAAAGATTGACAAGCAGGCGGCTGAGATCCGGGTGGTCCACCAGCGCTTGCATCATCATCGGCACGGTGTAGGGCACGCGCAGTTGATGCAGGTAGCGCACGAACGCGCGAAGAATCGTGATCGCACGCCACGGCAAACCGGCCTGCAGAGTCGCGGCGCTCAGTGCGTCGTGTTCCGCCTCACCCAGCCAGGCTTTGGTGAAGGCTTCTTCGAACAACGGCTTGACGCGGTTCACGTCCGCGACGACGCCGGGCGGCAGGCGACAGGCGAAGTCGTACAAATAAACGGCCCGTCCGCAGTCTTTGCACAAAATTTCATGCGGCCAGCCCATGTACTCAACGCGTAGGCCCATGTTTTCGATGAGCGGCAGGCGATCGGACAGCGTGACAGGAGTGTCCGGCTGGAAGAGCTTGAGCCGCAAAAGGCCTGAATCGTCCGGGGGATTCAGGTGGACCAGAAATCGCCGCTCGGCGTGGGCGCGTTCCAAGAGCGCCATGTCAGCTTCAAGTTCCGCCGGGTCGGTCGTGTCGCGGCAGGCGAAGGGGAAGGCCTCGCTGCAGCTTTGGGAAAGCTGGGGGTTTTCAGCGGAAGGCGAGGGCGTTGTGGGCCGAGGCCCCGATGCACAGCCGAGAACGCGGATGGTCTTCATGGGGGGCTCCTCCTTTGGGGACCGCCTTTACCCTATGAGGGCATTAAACACAAACCCCACGCCCATAATGCCCAGGGCAACACTTCCGAAAAAAAGCGCCAAAAGGCGAAGGGTCAGGATGTTGCGGAGAATCAGGGCCTCGGGCAGCGACAAGGCGGTGACGGACATCATGAACGCCAGCACCGTGCCCAGGGGGAGTCCCTTGTCGAGCAACGTTTCAACAAGGGGCATGATGCTGGCTGCATTGGCATAAAGGGGAACGCCGATCAGCGTCGCGGCGGGAACCGACCACCACGCGCCCCCTCCCATCAATGTGGCCAGGAGGGTGGCGGGCACGTACCCGTGCAAGAACGCCCCTAAACCGACCCCGATCAGGACCCAAGGCGCGAGGCGGGCAAGCCCTTCCCGCATTGCTTGCAGACCCGTTTGGAGCCTCTGGCGAACGGTCCAAGACGTCGAGGAGCACGAGGTCGTGGCCGCCTGAACGCGTAGGTCCAGAACCCACCTTTGGAGCCAGGTTTCCAGCCGAAGACGTCCGATGACGATTCCGCCCACAATCGCGACTCCTAACCCGAATGCGGCGTACACCAAGGCGATTTTCCAGCCTACCAAGCCCACCAAGAGACCCAGCGCGACCTCGTTGACCATCGGGGCGGCGATCAAAAACGAGAACGCCACGCCCAACGGAACGCCTGCCGAGATGAGTCCAACGAAAAGGGGCACGGCCGAGCACGAACAAAACGGCGTGACCACGCCGACGAGGGCCGCCATGACGTTCCCAACGCCCTCCCGCCGACCGGCCAAAAGGGTGCGGGTACGTTCGGGGGCGAAGAACGTGCGGACAACGCCCATGGTGAACATGATCAGGGCGACCAACCAGAAGATTTTGGGCGTGTCGTAGGCGAAAAAGCGAACAGCCTCGGTCAACCGTTCGCCGGGGGGCAGCCCCAACCCGTCCACCAACGCATCCGCCAAGGGCGCCAACGATCGGTACACGAGCAGCCACAGCGCAAAACCGAGGGCGGCAGCCCCCACGAGGATCACGTGCGAACGGCAAAGGGCTTGGCGCGTGAACGGCACGGAAGGCCCCTTAATCGGGAGGAGGGGAGGCGGCGGGTGAAGGCGGAGGCGGGGCGGAGGCGGGCGCAGGTGGGGCCGGGGGCGTGGCGGGTTGCGGACCTCCACGGCGATAAGCGTCCAGGAAGGTTTGGAACAAATCCACTTCGGCGATTCGGGCCCGAACGGTGCTCAGGTCCGGGGCGGGACCTGGTTTGTCAGGGCGCGTGAGGAGATGAAAAATAGCTCCCTGGGGTGTTTTGTCCATCAAGGGGCCGAAAGCAGCGGACAGGTCCCGAAGGCTGTTTTCGTCACCGGCCAGCGCCAGGGCGATTACCCGATCCAAGATCAGGGTCTGCCGTTCAGGAGAAGGTCCGGTGGCTTGATCCTCGGCAAGCGGTTCGCCCACCAACGCGCCAAGGGTTAAGGCCGCCTCGGTCCATTTTTGTGCGCGCAAAAGGGTCTCGGCTTTCAGAAGATTCGCCGGGTGGCTCTGCAGGCCCTCAAGGGCGGTGAAAGCTTCATCGTAGCGGTGAAGAATTCCCAGCGCCCGCGCCTGCAACAGGCGGCGTTCGTCCAGGAGGTCGGAGGGCAGGGGTTCGTTAGAAGCGGGGGCAAGCGCGAGGGCTGCAAGGGCAGCCTCTCCGTCTCCGTTGAGCAAACGAAGGGCAGTAAGGCGCGTGCTGTCTTCGACCTTGGCTTGGGGGGTGAGCGTGTGCGGAAGGTGGTTTTCAAGAATCGTGACAGCTTGGTCGATCAGGTCAAGGGTTGTCAACCATCCGACCAGCTGACGGACCACGGCCTCTCGGTCGGGCACCGGGATCAGGTCGCGAAAACGGTTGTACAGGGCGAGCGCGTTGATGGTGGAAAGAGTGGGGGCCGCGTTTTCCAGGAACACGGCTGTCAGCGTGTGACTCATCTGGGCCATGATGGAGGCGGCCAGGGGGCTTTGGGGGTAAAGCCGCGTAATTTCGGCCCAGGCCTCGAGGCCAGCTTGGTATTCTCCGGCGTCAAGGTGGAACGTGCCGAGGCGATTGAGAATATCCATCTCCAGGCTGTCACCGCGCCACGCGAAGCGTAAGCCCTCCAGCCGTTTCGCCGCGCGCGTCGGCAAAAGGTGATGTGTTGCGACGTGGAGATCCGTGAGCGCGAGTTCGGCCCGGATTTTGTAAAGGCGGTCCCGGTCCCGTACGACGGTCCGCCAAAGCTTCTCGGCCTCTTCGAAATGACCGGCCTTGCTGTAAAGCTCTCCACGTAGGTAGAGCAGACGCGGATCTTGGTGAAGGGCCGGATTCCGTTCTTCGAGAGCGGCCAGGAGATCGGTGGCTTCGGAATCAGATCCCATGGCCAGGGCCGATTCAGCCGCGAGAAGGACGAATCGGCTGTAAAGGGGATCGGGGTAGATCGGCAACAAGGAGGCGGCGCGTTTGAATTTCGTCTCGGCCGTCGTCCAATCCCGCGCTTGAGCCGCTGCGAAAGCTTCCCAAAGCAACGGCTCCAGCTGATCGGCGAGTCCGCTTTTGTCCAGATCGTTCAGTCCATCGGTGTTACGGCCTGCGAGAATGGACGCGGCGCCCCGCAGAACGAGGAATTCGGGGTGAAGAGCCAACGCGGGGACATCGCCGCCCAGAACCGTGAGAACAGCCAGCGACTCCACGCCAAAGCCCCGTGCGAGGTAAAATCGCGCGAGATCCAAACGCACCTGGTTGCGATCCGTCTCGGGCGCATCCAGAAAAGCTTGAGTCAGACGTTGCCGGGCGTGGACAAAAGTTTCGCCGGGAAGACCGTGCCAAGCTGCAAGATTGAACACGGACGGCGTGCTCGCAGATGCAAGAAGCGCTGTGGGGGCGTTGTTGCGGGGGGGAGGTGAGGTTGGAGGGGGGATCGGGGTGTGTGTGTCGGACGAGGGGGAGAGATTCAGTCCTCCAGGAGCCGAAATCTCCAGACCGTCCGTTGCCGTTTGCACGGTGAGGTCCGGACGGCGGGGTTCCAGGACAAGCCCGCGTGCGGCGGGCCAGACGGTCAGGTCCGCCAGCCGACGTTTTGCCGCGAAGGGCTCACTTCCCACGAGGGGGATGATGATGAGCTCGTCGCCCACCACGGGGTCCCTGAACCGTACGGGGTGCGCGATGTCGGACACGGGTGCGATCAACCGAGCTCCTAAGGCGAAATCCGGTTGGGCCACGAGTTCATGCACAACGGAGGGGGCTTCACCCCCTTGCGCGGCCAGAATGTCCAACGCCGTTCCCCGTTGCGCAATGCTGAGAGTCGCGTCAGGAGCGAGGGGAAAGCGAAGGACGGTGTTTTGAGGCTGATCAATGAACGTCAGGGGAACGAGAGGCTTGCGCCCGTCCAGAAGGACATCGGTGTCGAGGGTGATTTTTTTATCCAAAACGAGTGTGCCGTAACCTCCTCGCGCAAAAAGAGCCACGGCGGTGGCCACGCGGGGGTTGATCGTCGCAATCCAGGTTGGCACTGGGCCAAGATCGGGGGCGGGTTCCGGCGGGGGCGTTGACGGTGCTGGTGGTGCGGCAGGTGTCGTTGGGGCCGGAACCTTGGGAGGTGAGGGCGGGACGACTTTCGCCGCGATGTCGGGGGATGGAGAAATGGCAACGGGCGCCGGAGGGGGTGATGCAGGGGGCGAGGCAGCCGGGGAACGGCCAGGGACGGGGACCGGTGCGGCGGACGGCGGTGGCACGGGCGGACCCTCAATATCCACAACGCACACAAGACCGCTCATGAATGTTTTGAGCGATGCGGACGGCGCGACGCGAAAGCGTAGCGCGTCGCTCTCGGTTGTAAAATCGGCCGCGCGTCGCAAGGGGGCTTTCTGCAAGGGGCCCAGCGCGGGCGCAGCGGGGGGGGCGAATCGTAGGGTGACGGTGGAGGCTTGCCGCGCGAGCGAACACGTTGTGCCCAGGGGCAAGTCAAACGCCAAGCGATCGAACGTTGGGTGTTCAGCGGCGCGCACGGGCAGGATGGGGGGTGAGGAAGGGGATGCGGCTTGGCCCAGGCTTGTTGTCCCGAAGGACAGCCCGCACGCAAGGAGAAGGAGGACAAGGATTCGCAACACGTCGAGGAAGGCCGTCGGCAGGAATCACACAAACATCCGCGAATCGCCCAAGAACCGGGCCGAAGGAGATCACGGACAACGCCGCGCCACGATGCAGCAACCACGCGGCAGGGACAAGGGTGTGGACAGGCATAATGGACCTTCCTCTCCCCCAACGACAAGTTTCTTGAACATCCTTGGGTCTCGATGTTTTCCTGAGAACCTACGGTCGTTGCAGGTCCTCACGAGGAGCGCCAGAGGTACGTTTTCTTGCTTCACGAATCGCAGCAATCTCCTGGGGAACCCTTTGCAAAAGTGCCGGGTCTATGATTCTGTAGGGATGTGGAGTGATTCGGGAGGGGGCGATGCAGAAAGATTACGGGCAGAGTGGGTTTGCGGGGGCGATGA
>CAIPYM010000033.1 GCA_903869345.1 uncultured Pseudomonadota bacterium | reverse complement strand
GACTTTTTCTTGAGATTGCTGTATTTCAGCTCGGATACGCTGCGTCGTCGTGGCGCGTTTGTGCAGTACCTGTCCCATAGTCTCTCCCGTTCAAGTGGGACCCATCTTATACCACTACTTATTGGGACCAAACACCTAGGGTAGCGCGAGGAGCTCTGGAAGCGGCGGGTGCGATAGCGATAGCCGCCGCTGGTGGACGAGCCCCCACACGCGCTCAAGTCCTGGCGTTAGATGTCTTTGTGAACCAGGAAATCAGCACCGAACCCTTGCCCGAAGATCGAACGGCTAGAGCGCTAGCAGCTATGCGAACCGCTGCTTCGGACCTGTCGGTTGAAATCCGGGTTTTGGAAGCAAGCCCCCCGCGTGCAGTTCCCTTGCTGACAAGAATATTGCGGGGGCACAAGGCAGCACTGACGAGCTAGAGCGGCGTTTTGGGACTCAATCGTCCTTCACCGAGTTCCCTCCCTTGCCCCCTCTCGCGCGGGATGGCAAACCTTGGACACCGATTGGACAAGGGGGTTCCATGCTCTACCACAGCACGCGCGGGCAAGCGCCCGAGATGGATTTTCAGGGCGTGACGATGACGGGTCTCGCCACGGACGGCGGGCTTTACCTGCCGAAAGTGTGGCCGACGTGGACGCCGAATCAGCTTCAGACCTTGCAGGGGCTGTCCTACCAAGAGACCGTGTGCGCGATCCTGGCCCCGTTCGTGGCCCCCTCGCTGACGCCGGACGAGCTCAAGCCCCTGGTCGCCAAGGCTTACGCGACGTTCACGCATCCCGATATTGCTCCGCTGAGGCCGCTGGGGGAGAACCGCTGGCTGCTTGAGCTTTTCCACGGCCCCACGCTGGCGTTCAAGGACATCGCCCTTCAGCTGCTCGGGCACTTGTTTGAGCATTTCCTCGCCAAAAGCGGCCAGCGCATCACGGTCCTCGGCGCGACCTCGGGCGATACGGGCTCGGCGGCTATCGCCGCGACCGCCGGACGCAAGGGGATCACGACGTTCATCCTGTACCCCCACGGGGGCACCAGCGACGTTCAGCGTCGGCAAATGACGTGCGTTCAAGCCCCCAACGTGCACGCGATTGCGGTCAAGGGCAGCTTTGATGATTGTCAGGCGCTCGTGAAGGCCCTGTTCAACGAGCCCGCGACGCGCGCCACGTACAACCTCGCGGCGGTTAATTCGATCAACTGGGCGAGGCTGCTCGCCCAAATCGTCTATTACGTCTTCGCGGCCTTGCGCCTGGGGGCCCCCGAACAGTCCGTCAGCTTTGTTGTGCCGACCGGGAACTTCGGCAACCTCTACGCTGCCGAATCCGCTCGCCGCATCGGGCTGAGCGTGGCGCGTTTGGGCGTGGCGACGAACAGCAACGATATTCTGGCCCGCTTTTTCACCTCGGGTGTCATGCAGACGGCCACCGTCATCCCGACTCTCAGCCCCAGCATGGACATCCAAATCAGCAGCAATTTTGAACGTCTTTTGTTTGATGCGTGCAACGAAGACTCCGAACAGGTCCGGGGCCGGATGCACTCACTGGCCTCCCCCAAGGGGTCGTTTGAGGTCGGGGCCGATGTTTTTGCTGCATTGCAAAAACGCATCGTCTCCACCGCCGTGAACGATGACGAAACGGTTGAAGAAATCAAGCGAACCTACGGTGAAACGGGCCTTATTCTCGACCCTCACACCGCCGTTGGCGTTCGGGCAAGCCGACGGCTGGAGGGGCAGCTTTCGGGCCCCACCGTGGTCCTTGCGACGGCGCACCCGGCCAAGTTCCCCGAAACGATCCGTTCCGCGATCGGCATCGATCCACCCCTCCCGGAGGCCCTCGCGCAAAGCTTGAATTTGCCCGAGCGGACTTCCATAATACCGGCAGAGCCCGAGGCCGTAAAAGCCTTGTTAGCCTCCCGGACAGAGAGCGGATGACGATCCAGATCACAACCCTTGCCAACGGTCTTCGCGTGGCGACCGACCCGATGCCCGACGCCGAGAGTGTCGCGCTGGGCGTGTGGGTGAATGTCGGCACGCGCCACGAACCGTGGACGGCCAACGGCGTCGCGCATTTTGCCGAACACATGGTGTTCAAAGGTACGCGCCATCGCTCGGCGTACGCGCTCTCCGCGACGATTGAAAAGAACGGCGGGATGATCAACGCGCACACGACGCGGGAAGAGACCGCCTATTACGCCCGTGTGCTCCCCGAGGACGCTGACATGGCGGCGGACATCATCGCCGACATGCTGCAGAGGTCCGTCTTTGATCCCAAGGAGCTCGACCGTGAGCGCCAGGTGATTTTGCAAGAAATCGGACGCGACCAGGATACGCCCGAAGACCACGTCTTTGACCTGTTGCACCAAGCCGCCTTTCCGGGCCAACGGCTGGGCCGTTCGGTTCTGGGCGAGGCGAAGGTGGTGGAACGCATGCCCCGCGACGCGGTGGCCGATTACGTCAAGCGCCATTACCACGCGGGCAACCTGGTGATGGTGGGGGCCGGGAAGATCACGCACGAGGCCATGGTGACCCTTGCCAAGCGCCACTTTGGGCGTCTGGCGAGCGGCAAGCCCCCACGATCCGAGGCCGCGCACATCAAGAGCGGTGAGATTCGCCTGGCCCGCGAAGCCGAGCAGTTGAACCTGATCCTCGCGTTTCCGGGTCCGGGGCTTTTGCAGAAAAAAGCGACGACGGTGGCGTCCCTGCTCGGCGTCCTGCTCGGCGGCGGAGCGTCCTCGCGCCTCTTCCAAAAAGTCCGCGAACAGCGGGGCCTGGTCTACACGATCAGCGCGGGCCATATGGCGTTCCGCGACACGGGGTTGTTCAACATCTACGCGGGAACGGATCCTGCGCGGGTTCCGGAATTGATCCCCGTCGTCTGCCGTGAATTACGCAGCGTGGCGGGGCACATCACGCCTTCCGAGCTGAAACGCGCCAAGGCGCAGATCCGGGCGGATATCCTCATGGGCCAAGAAAGCGTCATGCGCCGCGCGGAAACGCTGGGGGTGTCGCTTTTGACGCACAACGAGCTGCCCGACTTGGGCGACGTGCTGAATCGCGTTCTTGCCGTGACGGAAGAGGACGTGCAGGGCTTTGCGGAGCGCTTGATCCACCGCCGTCCGATCCTGGCCGCCCTCGGCCCCCTCGACCACCTGGAGCCCTACGACCAAATGACCGAACGTCTGGCGGGGTAACGGTTCATTTCTTTTGAGGAGACGGTTCCTCGTCGCCCTCGTGAGACACGTCTGTTTCTTGTACAGCCACGCTCCACAAGGCCACGCGCCCCGAGGGAGAGCTCTGACGCGTTGGTAGGATCAACGTTTCGATCCACGAGATGGTGCCCAGGAGAAGACTCGAACTTCCACGACATTTCTGCCACAGGTACCTGAAACCTGCGCGTCTACCAATTCCGCCACCTGGGCATCAGGGGCCGCTCCCCCCTCCCTTGTCCTTCAAGAACCTTAGGGAAGGTGCGAAAAGCGTGGTACGGCCTCCCCCCTTGAAAGTCAAGGAAGGCCCAGAAGGTTGGAGGGGGCCCCCTTTCTTCCTCAGGGCGAATCGCTTGCCAAGTGTGACGCAATGAGGGAACGTCACGACAGTCTCCCACTCTTCCGCAAGCGGAGGGTTTTCTATCGTGTCCGCGCGTGTCCTTGTCGTTGATGACAATCCCCTGAACGTCAAGCTTTTGACCGCTAAGCTTGCCCAGGATTACTATGTCGTGAGCACCGCCAGTGACGGCACGCAAGCCCTCGCAAGCGTCAAGGCCAGCCCCCCGGATCTCATCCTCCTGGATGTGATGATGCCGGGACTCGACGGATTTGAGGTCTGCCGCAGGCTCAAGGCCGATCCCGAAACGCGTCATATCCCGATCATCATGGTCACGGCCCTTTCCGACACGGCGGATCGTTTGCGCGGTCTGGAAGCCGGGGTCGATGATTTTCTCACCAAACCCGTCAACGACCTTGCCCTGATGTCCCGCGTGCGATCGCTCTTGCGGCTCAAGATGCTCATGGACGAGTGGCGGCTCCGCGAAGAAACGGCTGTCCAAGCGGGCCTTATGACCCCTTCGGAAGAACGTCCTCGGCCCATCACTCCGGCGCGTGCGTTGATTTTGGAAGATGATCCGCACGAACAAGAAAGGCTTGTCGCCATTCTGAAGGAAGGTGACATTGAGGGCAAAGTGTTCACAACGCTCGCCGAGGCGATCGCGGCCGCCCATGTCGAACCCAGCGACCTCGTGATCGGAAGCCTTGATCTCGCGCACGAGGATGGGCTTCAGCTGTGTGCGCGCCTAAGAGCCAACGAGGAGACGCGAGCCCTCCCCCTTCTCATGGTCAGTCGCCCCGAATCGGTGGAGCGACTCGCCCGTGGGCTGGATCTTGGCGCAAATGACTACGTTGTTCGCCCCCTGGAACCCAGCGAGGTTTTGGCCCGTGTCCGTATTCAACTGCGCCAAAAGCGGCATTACGACCGCTTGCGCGAACACTACGAGCGCAACCTGGCTCTCGCGCTTGTGGATTCCCTGACGGGCGCTTTCAACCGTCGTCACTGGGACAATCAACTTCCCAAAATCCTGGCCCGCCACCTTCGGGATCACCATCCTCTCGCCATCCTCTCCATTGATCTCGATCATTTTAAGAGGGTCAACGACACCTATGGCCACGCCGTCGGCGATCAGGTTCTTAAAAGCGTTGTGAATCGCCTCGCGATTCGGTTGCGTCCTTTAGATCTTCTGGCGCGGCTCGGCGGGGAAGAGTTTGCGGTCGCCCTGCCCGACACGGACCTGGCTCAAGCCATGATCATTGCCGAACGACTTCGCCAGACGGTGGCCGATCCGCCCCTCGATATTGCCACCCTGCCCAAGCCGTTAACCCTTACCGTCAGCCTTGGAATCGCGGCCATAAACGCCCAACAGCAGCGGAAGGACGAAACGCCCGATGCGTTGCAGGCTCGCGCCGACGCCGCTCTTTATCGGGCTAAAAAAGAAGGGCGTAATTGCGTCCGAGTTGCGGAATAAGGTAAACTGCCCTACGTGGCCTTGGTTGATCACGGACGGAGCGGAAAACATGAAGCAACTTCTTCACTTTGTGTTGATGATGGGCCTGACGCTTGCTGGCCTTGTGCCGTGCGCTGCTCAAGGGTGGGGTTCCGGTGATCTCCTGGTTGGCAAGGGCTGGTTTGACTCGTCGCGGCCCCGTGTTCCAAGTGACCGCGTTCACCAAGGCGATATGTTCACGTCGGTCCCGTTGCTGCTGAACCGAAACGCCGATGCGGTGGCTCGCCGCTCAACCTTCACGTACGTGCACGAGGATATGCTGAGGGATCGACGTCCTCCGTCCTCGGTTCCCCCTTACCCGATGTTTCAGAATCCCCTGTAGAATCCTGCAGGGAGGGAGTCGTCCATCCTTCCGAAGAGCGGCACATTTTCGTTTGCTGGAGTCCGGAAAACGTGGTACCTCTGGGCCTAGTAGATTCTTCAGAATGACTGATTGATCGACGGAGGAAACCCCATGGTCACCGTGTGTTATCGGTTGAGCGTTGCGTTGTGCTGCGCGTCCCTCGCTTGTTTCTCCTTCCCGGCCCACGCTCAAGTGGCGCTTGATGAACTCCGGCCCCTGCCTGCAGCGAGAGCCCAGCAAATGAAGTCGCTTCCATCGCCTGCACAACGGGCTGTGAAGCCCCTGTACACACACCCTCCTAGGCCCGAGGCGTTTCCAGTTCCGCCAAGCGATTTGGCGACTCATACGACTCTTGCCGTTGGGGTTCAGGTTTCGGATTATCACTACCAGGAACGGCGCGTCGGATTGCCTCCCGTGGACGTGAAAGTGGACGGCTTCAAGGGCGGTGCAACCGTGAATGCAACGGGGGCCCTTGGGTACGGTTGGTTTACCCGCGCCGAGGGTCGGGTTGCTGGGGGACCCGTGGATTACAAGGGCTCAGGGAACAGCAACAAAGAACCCGATTACCTCGGCGAACTGCGCATCACGGGTGGATGGGACTGGATCGGGGATGATGTGGCTATTTCCCCCATTGTTGGAGTTGGCTACCGTATTCTCCGTAATGATGGGCGAGGACAAACAACCACAGGTGCCTGGGGATACCAGCGACAAAGCCAATACCTCTTTTTGCCTATCGGACTTCAGCCGCGTATTCGCTTATCCAACGGGGATCAAATCCGTGCGAATCTTGAGTACGACTACCTCCTTAAAGGGTGGCAAGATTCGCATCTTGAAGTTGGAGGTTTATCGAATGTCCGCAATTCCCAGTATCACGGGCTTGGCCTACGCGGTGAACTGCTCTACTCCAGGGACCGGTGGTCGTTGGGACCGTTCGTGAATTATTGGAATATCCAAGATTCCAAAATGAAATATCTTTCCTGGGGAAGCGGTCTTGAACCCCAAAATCAGACTCTCGAAATCGGACTCCAACTCCGCTACAACCTCTATCAATAAACACGTCCCCCTTCGAGGTCCTGACGCATGTTTGCAAATCTTTTCGGACTTTTGTCCGCCGATATGGGTATTGACCTCGGGACTGCGAACACGCTCGTGTACGTTCGGGGCCGGGGGATCGTGCTCAACGAGCCCTCTGTCGTCGCCATTGCCAGCAGCAGCGGCAAGCGGCGCGTTTTAGCGGTGGGGGACGAGGCGAAGCTGATGCTGGGCCGAACCCCCGGCAACATCCAAGCCATTCGTCCTTTACGCGACGGCGTGATTGCCGATTTTGAAGTTGCTGAAGAGATGATCAAGCACTTCATCCGCAAGGTGCATAACCGGCGCAGTTTTGCGAGTCCTCAAATCATCATCTGCGTGCCGTCGGGCTCGACCGCCGTGGAACGCCGGGCCATTCAGGAATCCGCTGAATCCGCCGGAGCGCGGCGCGTGTTTCTCATCGAAGAGCCCATGGCCGCTGCGATCGGCGCGGGCTTGCCTGTCACCGAACCCACGGGGTCCATGGTCGTGGACATCGGGGGCGGCACAACGGAAGTCGCGGTGTTGTCCCTGGGGGGCATCGTCTATTCGCGTTCGGTACGCGTCGGCGGCGATAAATTGGACGAAGCGATTATTAACTATATCCGCCGTTACCATAATTTGCTCATCGGCGAGAGCACCGCCGAGCGGATCAAAAAAGCCATTGGATCGGCCTCCCCGCCCGAGGACGGCGAAGGTCGCGTGACCGAGATCAAGGGCCGGGATCTTATGTACGGCGTGCCCAAGGAAATCGTCATCACCGAACGCCAAGTGGCCGAAAGCCTTGCCGAGCCCGTGAGCGCCATTCTGGAAGCCGTCAAAGTGGCACTTGAAAATACCGCGCCGGAACTGGCCGCCGACATTGTGGACAAGGGAATCGTTCTCACCGGTGGCGGCGCGTTGCTCCGCAACCTGGATTTGGTCCTGCGCCACGCGACGGGCCTTCCGGTTTCGGTCGCCGAAGATCCCTTGTCGTGCGTGGCGCTCGGCACCGGACGGGCGCTGGAAGAAATGCGCACGTTAAAGAGCTTGCTGCTGAGCAGTTATTAGTCCAATCTTCCCCGCGTTAAACCTTGGAACCTGATTCGCAGGCCGCCGCTCGCCATGCCGTTCCGCTTCCGTATGCATTCGGGTCGAGCCCGCGTCACAGCCCTCTCGTGGCGGCTCTTTGTTCATCGTTTTTCCCTGGTCCTTTTTCTGGCGCTGGCCGGTTCTTTCCTGGTCGTCGGGCACTTCCGTCCTGTCGCGCTGAAAGACGCACGACTCTACGTGATGGACGGCCTGTCCCCCCTGATGGATGTTTTTTCGCGTCCTGCAGCGAATTTTGACGAAGCCGTTCGGCGTGTGACGGCCTATCTTAACTTGCGTTCGGAAAACGAGCGTTTGCACGAACAGGTTCAACGCTTGGAACGGTGGCAGACTCTTGCCGCCGTCGCGACGCATGAAAACAAGGAATTGCGGACCCTTTTGCGTTATGTGCCGGAACCTCGCGCCACGTACATTTCAGGCCGCGTGATTGCCGACACGGGCGGGCCTTTTGTCCGCACGCTCATCATGACCGCCGGGGCCCGTGATGGCGCGCGTCAAGACATGGCGGCTATGACGGGCGATGGGCTTGTTGGGCGCGTCGTGGAAGTGGGCAACAACGTGTCGCGCATCTTGTTGCTGACGGACCTCAACTCCCGAATCCCTGTGATGATCGCGGAATCCAATGACCACGCTATTCTCGCGGGCGACAACACCGGGCATCCCAAGCTGCTCTACCTGCCCCCCGACTCCTCGCTGAAGCCGGGGGACCACGTGTTGACCTCGGGGCATGGGGGGGTGTTCCCTCCGTCCCTGCCCGTGGGCATTGTAACCCGCGCCGATTCGAGCGGCGTCTACGATGTTCAACCCCTTGCCGAGCTTGGCCGCGTGAATCAGTTGAGGCTTATCGACTTCACCCCAACCGGCGGAGCCTTGAACGGGGACGCGTTAACGGGCGATGCGTTGAGCCATAAGGCTCCCCCTCCTTTGAGGGTTCGGGCCGCGTCTCCCTCCGGAACCAAGACTTCTTCCGGAAGAGTTGACACACCTTAAATGCCCACTTCGGTCGTCTTATCCCGATTTGGGCAGACCGCTCGCGAGGCCCTTCCCTTCCTTTCCGCCCTGATCAGTGTTTTTCTCGGAGCTGTTGCTTGGCCCCTCCCCGCATGGGGACCCATCGCCCCGGCCTGGGGACTCATGGCCCTTTATTACTGGGCCATTCACCGACCTGATATTTTTGGGCCCTTCTCCGTTTTTATCCTCGGTCTGATCACAGATGTTTTGGGATTTGGACCTGTAGGCTTGTCAGCCTTTATCTTCGTCGGCTTGCATCACGTTCTGGTGAGGCAACGCCGTTTGTTCGTCGGTCACACATTTGCCCAACTTTGGGGGGGCTTTGCCCTGGTTGCGATCAGCGTCAACCTGGTGCAAGCCCTGGTCGTGAGCTTCAATCAAGGCCAAATCGTCCCCCTCGTACCGCTGGGGATCCAAACATTCCTGACCCTTTCTTTATTTCCCCTCCCTGCGTGGGTTTTTATACGCCTCCAACGAACGTTCTTGAGCCTTAAAGACTAGACCTGTTGGAAAGTCAGTTGGATAGCCCTACGGGGTTTGCCTCACAGCACTCCTGTCGGGGCAGCGGCTTTGACGATTGCCAGGAAAATCGCGGCTGCTATCAGACCATCGATGCGGTCCAGGATTCCGCCATGACCGGGAATAAGGGTCCCGCTGTCCTTCACACCCGCGCGGCGTTTGAGGAACGATTCAAACAAATCGCCGCCTTGGGACACAAGCCCCACGCCAACCCCGACCAGTGTCCCAATCACGGGGTGAATCGCCCCGTGGCTCAGGGCCCCGATAACGCCGCCGACAACCGCCGCCGTCCCCAAAGCTCCGTAAAGCCCGGCCCACGTTTTCTGGGGGCTCACGCTCGGCCAGAGCTTGGCCCCGCCGATCATCCGCCCCACGACATAAGCGCCCGTGTCCGCCGCCCAAACGGTCATGAACAGATAAAGCGTGAGAATCCAACCTGTCGTGGGCGCTTCCCGGAGGTAAAACAGAGCTAGACCACTGAGGCCCAGGTAAGCCAGCGCCCCAGCGCCCCAGGGAGAAACCTCGGGTGTGTTGACGTATTCGGTCACCCCCATCGTCACCACCAAGAAAATCGCCCACGTCAGACCAAAGATGGGCCCTCCCCCCGCCCCCATCAGCAGCAGGACCCCAAGCGCGACCGCGAGGACGATGCTGGAACGCAGCGAAATCGTGGGCGCGGTCAGGCGGAGCCATTCGTAAAGCGCCCGCCCAGAATCAGAATCACCGCACCGATGTACGTCCACCCTCCCAGGTACGCCAGCGCTAGAATCACGGGCCCCATCACGGCGGCGGACACAACGCGGAGCTGAAGCTCGGCCCGCCGCGCGGCCTCAGGGGGTGTCCCGGCTGACCCGTTTTTCGCAAGAGACTTCCGCACGGACGGAGCGGGGGGAGGATTAAAGACAGCCATGGGTCGCTCCGTACCGGCGTTCGCGGCTCCAAAATTCATCCAGCGCCGCCGCCAAATGCTCGCCCGCGAAATCGGGCCATAGGACATCCAAAAACACAAACTCGGCATACGCCGATTGCCACAATAAAAAGTTGGAGAGGCGCTTTTCGCCACTGGTGCGAATCACGAGGTCCGGATCCGGAGCCGCCCCGGTCCACAAAAACGAGCGCACCACATGCTCGTCAATTGCTTCGGCGCGAAGCTCCCCGCGTTCCACGGCCTTCGCCAGACCGCGCATGGCCGAGGTGATTTCCTGTCGCCCGCCGTAGCTGAGCGCCAAGGTCAACGTCAGGGCCTGATTGTCCTGAGTCAGGTCTTCGGCCCGTTCGATCATGGTCGTGATATCGGGTGGCAAAGCCTTCCGATCACCGATGACTTGAAAGCGCACGCCTTCGCGGTGCAACGCGGCCAGCTCGCTGCGGAGGTAGAACCGCAACAGGCGCATGAGTTCCTTGACTTCCGAGGTTGGCCGCCGCCAGTTTTCGGTCGAAAAACTGTAAAGCGTCAGGCGGGAAATCGGCAGTGTGCGCGCGGCGTCCAGCGTACGCCGCAACGCCTCAATGCCCTTCCGGTGCCCCAGCGTGCGCGGCAAGCCTCGCGCAGCGGCCCAACGCCCGTTGCCGTCCATGATGATCGCCACATGCAACGGCGTTCGGGGTTGCTGAGGATCCTCGTGCTCCATCACGGCCTCACGACGCTTTCCGCGAGGGCACGGACGCAGAGTTCATGTAATCCCGCGTCAAAGGCAGAGTCCCCACGGCCTTGGTCAACTGCAGGTGAAAGACCATTAACCCCCCGTGCAAAAATTGGGCTTCCGAGCCCGCCAGGTACATTTCCCACATACGAAAAAACGTCTCGTCCCGCATTGTGATAACCGCCTCGCGACAAGCCCGAAAGCGTTCTTTCCACGCCCGCAGAGTCAGGGCGTAGTGCCGTCGCCAAATCTCAAGGTCCGTCACCCAGAACCCCGCCCGTTCCACGGCAGGCAAAAACTCGGACAAGGCCGGAATGTAGCCGCCCGGAAAGATGTACTTCTCTACCCAAGGATGCGCAATCCTAAGAGGGCGCTTGCTGCCGATGGCATGCAGCAGCATCACGCCGTGGTCATCCAGCAACTCAAAACTCTTTTTGAAAAACTCCCGGTAGTGCGGACGCCCCACGTGCTCAAACATCCCCACCGAGACGATGCGGTCAAAACGGCCTTTCAACGCGCGGTAATCCATCAGCTGCAAGTTGATACGGGAACCCAGTCCGGCTTCGTTCACCCGTTGGCACGCAAGATCGTATTGTTCCGTGGACAACGTCACGCCCGTCACGTGAAGGTCGTAGCGCTGCGCCAACGTCATGGCCAAACCACCCCACCCGCAACCAATTTCCAGCACTTTCATCCCATCGCGAAGAGCCAGTTTCCGAAGGATCACCTCTTTCTTGGCCTTTTGCGCTTCCTCCAGCGTTACGTCGTCGTGCGCGAAATACCCGCACGAGTACTGCATGTCCCGGTCCAGAAACAGGCGGTAGATGTCGTTCGACGTATCGTAATGGTGCGCGACGTTTTGCCGCGCACGGGCGAGCGAATTGTTTTGGATAAACGGTTGAAGCATCCCCAAGAAAGCGCTCAGGATCCTCACCGAAAGGAACGTGTTCAAGTGTTTCCGGTTGACCATGATGATCTCAAGCAGGTCGTCCAGAGTCCCTTCTTCCAAGGTGAGAATGCCTTGCATGTACCCTTCGGGCAGCGCCATTTGCGGGTTCACCAACAAACGTCCCGCGAGGCCTTCCGTGTGAAGACGCAGGGCGCACCGAGGCCCAGGATGCCTCCCCCCAAACACGCGCCGTCGCCCTCGCGCATCCACGATCACAAGGGTCCCTTGGTGGATCAGATGCGTGAACAGTTGGGATAAAAGGAGCATCGCCCGGATCCCCTCGTCCTTCGCGACCGGGGGTCTCCATTTTCCCCGGTGTGCGCGCAAAACCCTACACGTTCAGGATGTCTTTTTCCTTGTGCGCTAAGGCGTCGTCCACTTTCTTGACGTGATCATCGGTCAGAGTCTGCACTTTCTCACTCAGTGTCTTGTGCTGATCCTCGGACAGATCGCCCTTTTTCTCGTCCCGCTTCAGCTCATCCATCGCGTCGCGGCGAACGCCCCGCACAGCAATACGCGCTTGTTCGGCGTACTTGCCCGCCACGCGGACAAGCTCTTGCCGACGCTCCTGACTCAGTTCGGGCAACGGCACGCGTACAAGCGACCCGTCCGCTTGGGGGTTAAGCCCGAGGCCCGCGTCGCTGATTCCCTTTTCGACGGCCTTCACGAGCCCCTTGTCCCACACCTGCACGGTCAGCAGACGCGGCTCGGGCGCTCCAACAGTGCCCACTTGATTGAGGGGCATCAGACTGCCGTAAGCGTCCACGCGCACGTGCTCAAGCAGCGCCGGGTTCGCACGCCCCGTCCTCAAACCGCCAAACTCGCGGTGCAATGCGTCCAACGCGCCCTGCATGTGGCGTTTCACGGTCTCAAGATCCATCGTGTCCTCCTGGTGTGAATGAGGCCCCAAGGTTACCACAGTCAAACCCAAAAACGCCACATGGACTTTCGGGAAACGAAGGTCACGTGCTAGCCTATGGCCTCTCCTCTCAGCGTTGGTCCCCGGCGGCGCAGGCAACAAGGAATTCAGCATGAACGGCGTCATTTTGATCGTGGGCGGGGGGGGGTTCATCGGCTCCAACCTCGCGGCGGCGCTTGAAGCGCGGGGCGAGCGCGTGGCCGTGTGCGACACGCTGGGGACCCTGGCAAAATGGCGCAACCTCGCCAAACGCGAGCTTGATGCCCTGATCACACCCGAGCAGCTGGAAGGGTTTTGCAGGTCGAAGGGTCAGATCGAAGAGCACACGTCTGAACTCCAGTCACTGGCTCAGATCGCGTATGCCGTCT
>CAIPYM010000032.1 GCA_903869345.1 uncultured Pseudomonadota bacterium | reverse complement strand
GTGGACGGACAATTTTGAGCTGTAGATGAGGTTGGATCGCTTTGATCCAGATTAGCCGGGGGGACAATTCGCCCTGGCACGGGAGCAGCGGCCGTCGCCTGAGCAGGAACGGAGCTACAGGCCATCCAAGCGGCAACAACGAGAGTGGCTAAAGCAAACGTGCGCATGGGATGAACCCCTTCCGGAAAAAGGAATCGACTTACCCAGACTGTAGCACATCTTTTTAGGATGAACAAACATCTTTCTTGGGTTGTGAATAAACACCGCGTCGGGCGAAAATCCGCTGCCTGAACCCGATCACAAGTGCGAGGCCAAGGCTCCATCCCAAGAGCCATGCGGGGAACATCATCTCAACGGACAAGGGATCACGCACCTCCAACACCGCGCATGCGGATCCGATTCCCCCCAAGAGGTAGGGCATCCACGATTCACTGAAAGGCGATCGCCAGCTTTTCCGAAGTGTCGGCAACGAAGCGCATGAATCCGCCCCAATGGACATCAACGTAGCGTAGAAGGGGTGATCCAAACCAATCCAGACGGCGAGCGCCATCACCGAAAGGGCTCCGCAAGCGTAGTCAAAGGACCCCAACGCCCAGCGCGCCTGCCGCATGAAAAACGAGGCCCCAACGATGATCAGGGGGCACACGCCAAAAAGAGCAACCAGAGCCGCCGAGTCGCGTGCGCCCTCCCCCCACGCGATTCCCGCCGCAATCAGAGGGGGCACCCCCCACAAAAACCACGACACACGGTTCGGTTGCACCCGTCCGGCCCGCATATCCAGCAGGTAAAGGGCCGTGCTGGTCACAGCCGCGACAACCCCAACGGTGTTGACGATCACGGTGAGCATCCTGGGCAACCCCGTCCACGACTGAGCGTTCTTTCAAAGGTTTTCGCCCTTCGGTATAAACGCGTCATGCGGCGCACGCTACCCAGGGATTTTGTCCTTCCCGAATCCGCTCGCTCCTTTGTTCCTGAGGCCCTCATGCCCCCCGACGTGTTTCTTTTCGACGACCTGCATCCCGAAGACGCGGCTATGCTGCAAGCACTCTACTCGCGCAGCCCCGCGAGCGTCCTAACGCACCTGGAGAAACTCCGACAGGTGGGCAGCGGCACGTTCATGGAACAGTACTATGTGGGCTATGGCCACGCGTCCATCGGCGACTGCGGCGCAACGACGTTGTTCCTGGAGGGCGTCTCGATGCTCGCGGCCAAGGCCGTGCAGGACTCGCCCCTTTACAACGGGCAAGAAGCCTCAACGCGCTACCTGGATTTCGCGCGGCAAAGCGTGCTCGACCCCTACGCGCATCCGGCCAGCGCCGCGATTCAGGATGGTCTCAAGGCTCTTTACAGCAACATACGCCCGCGCCTGGAAGCGGCCCTTGAAGCGCGGCATCCGTTTGATCCTACGGCGCATAAAAGCGAGAGAATTTGGCGCAACGCCCTAGCCGCCCGAAGCTTTGACATCGCCCGGAGCCTGTTACCGATGGGCACCACGACGCTTCTGAGCTGGACGACCTCGCTCCGCCATGCGCGGGACAGCGTGCGGCGCTTGGCCACGCACCCCCTGCCCGAGGTTCGGGACCTCGCCAAGGCCATCCTGATCAAGCTGCGGGAACGCTACCCCCACAGCTTCAAGCCCGACGATGCGACGCCCTCCCCGGACGATGCCCGGTGCACGTACGCCCGCGACGTCCTTCAGCCGCATCACGTTCCCTCGGCGGAGGACCTTGCGGCGCGGTGGGAGGTGACCGAGGACGAAAACCAACGTCTGCGAACCGGCGAGGTCCTTGTGCGCCGCGCGGCACTTGATCTTCCCGGCTTGCGTCGCCATGAAGTCCCGGCGCTGACCAAGCGCCCGCGAGGAGCCGCCCTGCCCTGGGCGCTTGGGGCCTACGGGTGTTATTCGTTCCTGTTCCTCTTGGATTTCGGGTCGTTCCGCGACCTTCAGCGCCACCGGAACGGCGTTTGCCCGCAGCCGATTTTTGACACCTCGTTCGGGTTCCATCCCTGGTACCTCGCGCAAATCGAGGACCTTCTGGGTCCCGAGGCCGCCACCTCGGTTCGCAGGGCGCTGGATCGTCTGTTCGCCAACCTTGAGGCCCTGCCTCGGCAGGGGGGGGAGCTGTCCCCTGCGTTGACGCAGTACCTCCTCCCGATGGGGATGCGCGGCCTGGTCCATGTGGCCTACACCGTGCCCCAGACCGTTTACGTCGGTGAGTTGCGTTCGGGAGCAACGGTTCACCCGACGCTTCGGCCCGTGGCACAACGGATGCTGAGCGTTTTGGCCGAGGACGTGCCCGGAATCGCGCTTTATGGGGATTTTTCGCCCGACGCGTGGTCGCCCCGTCGCGGCGAACAAACCATCACAGCGCAGTCCGATCGCCCATCGGGGGGCGCGTAAACGCCAAACGACGGGAGGGGGACCTCTGCCAGACCCTTGGTCCGGGTTTTTCAACGCAACCGTCACCCCCTCAAAAAGGCCACAAACCCATTGCCATCCAGACTCACTACTTTAAAGGCCCTTTAAACGCATTCTATAGCTGTCTATAACGGCTTGATTTCACTAACGAATAGGCGTAGGTCCCACGCGTTCCGAGTCCTTCGGTCTTTTGCAGCTGTGGAGAATAAAGATGTTGTCGAAGAAGGTTCTTCTTGCGTCCAGCGCTTTAGCGCTCTTTTTGGTGTCCAGCACGGTTTTTGCCGACAGCAACACGGCTGTCGTTAGCCAGACCGGAACGGGCAACACCATCTCCATTGAGCAAGTTGGGGCTTTTAACTTTGCAGGCAACAGCCTCGCCCCCCTTCTTCAGGCGGGAATCAACGGCACGGCCGATATTGTTCAAGGAACGAACGCCACCCCGAGCCTTGGTGACGTGGTCGCTCTTGAGCAATCGGGCTACAACACCCAGGCGACGGTCCATCAGACCGGAATGGGTGACCCTTCTTTCAGTAACAGAACCTTTGTTACCCAAACGGGCACGGATGTGGGTTCCCTTGAGCAAGCCTTTGTTACACAAAGCGTTGGAGGTGGATTCGCGTCGATCATTCAGAACGGTAGTTCCGATGTTGCAGACATTAACCAAACAGGCCTGAATTTTGCTGCCATTCAACAGGGATCATTTGGGCTGTCTTTTGGTAACACGGCTCATGTGACTCAACGTGGAAGCAGCAGCGGGGTGGGGGGGGTGACGATCCTGCAAGATGGAACCAGCAATACGGCAAACTTTTTGGATACAGGCGCTTTGAACACACATTCTTCTTTGATCGCGCAGCATGGCGGGGGTGGAAATCAGGCCACTGTTCAACAGAGCGGGACGGGTAATGTTGGCCTGTCCGTTGTGCAGTTTGGGACAAACGGTTGGGTGAACGTGGTGAACCAGGGAGGCACCAACAACGCATTGGATATCTTCCAGAATGCGATGTCGAATGGCTCTGTTGTGACGGTTGCACAGACCGGGGCCTCAGGCTCTACCACCGTTCAGCAGTTGGGATCCTTGGATCTAGCGACGATCACGCAGCAGGGCTTCGGGGATCGTGCGACTCTTGTCCAAAATGCGGATGGGCAAGAAGTCAACGTCTTTCAGAACGGGTTGGGCGGTAATCTGGTGGACATTGCTCAACAGGCCGCCAACGAACGTGTGTTCTTTCAGCAGGGGGGCAGCGATAACGTTCTCCACCTCACGCAGAACGGGGTTGGTGACACGGTGGGCACGAGCGAGGCGGTCCCCTTTGTCCAAGTTGGCCATGGAAACACGTTGACCGTCACGCAAGGATCCTTGGGGGGGAACCGTGTGACGGGCAAGCAGGTAGGAGATCACGGCCAGATGACGGTCGATCAGCAAGGTGAAAATGGCCTTGCTGATTTAGCGCAGAGCGGAACGTTTAACAACGCTCTTGTGACCCAGCAGAGAGTGGGGGATCGGGCAAGCGTTGTGCAAACGGGCCTGAACGCA
This sequence comes from uncultured Pseudomonadota bacterium, assembly GCA_903869345.1. GTDB lineage: Bacteria > Pseudomonadota > Alphaproteobacteria > UBA9219 > UBA9219 > CAIPYM01. The sequence continues at coordinate 55,046 of CAIPYM010000032.1, read as the reverse complement.
ACATTGGCGGATGGTCTGGCGAAGATCGTTCAAAACGGGGATAACGACGAGGTTCATCTCGTTCAAACATCATCGTTTGACCAGGCAGACATCACCCAGAACGGCCCTGGAAACACTCTCTCCGTGACCCAAAACGAACGATACAATAGGGCAACTGTTTCCCAGACTTCCCTTGCTGTCGGAAACACGGGCGTCGTTACGCAGTCGGGTGCAACAAATCATGCTAACGTTTCTCAATTGAGTGATGCCAACGGGTCTTGGATCACGCAAAGTGGCGTAGACGGTAGCGTCAACATCCTTCAAACCGGGATGACGCACCAAGGAACAATTGTTCAAAAGGGCGACACCGATTTTGCTACTCTTCAACAGGCGGGGAATAAAAATGAGGCCACGGTTTCCCAGAGTGGCTTGTTTAATATCGTTTGGGCCTTTCAAGACGGAAACGAGAATGTCGCTTCGGTGACGCAAAACGATGGGTTTGCAAACAGGGGGGTGATTGTTCAGCCGGGGGATAGGAACATCGCAGCGATTACCCAGAACGTCGGCACCAATAATTCCGCCATGATCTATCAGCCTGGTAACGAGAATATGGCAGAAATTGTCCAGAGCGGGACACAAGATGTTGCCGATATCTTCCAAAGCGGCAGCCAGGCCACGGCCACCGTTGTTCAAGGGGGGATGAACAACATGGCGCATGTGGATCAAGCCGGACCAGGCCGTGTGAGCATTACACAGAACTGAAGAGGGGGGATCCCTTTTCTTGGCAGGGACGCTTTCCCGTGAGCCATGGCATGGCGGCTAAGGGGGGGATTGTGGATCTTAGCGACACGTTTCACACGGTCTTCAAGAACGCCTCGATGTCCTCGGGCGTGTGAAGCGAGGCCGTTGCGAGGGCCCGGTCGATGCGGCGGGTGAGGCCTGCGAGGACGGTGCCCGCGCCGATCTCCACCATCTGCTCAACGCCTTGGGCTTTGAGGGCCAGGACCGACTCGCGCCACCGCACGGGGGAGGTCACTTGGCGCACCAAAAGGTCACGGATCAGCGTGGGGTCGGAGGCGCTCTCGGCGGTCACGTTCGCCACGACCGGCACGCAGGGTTTTTGCAGCGCGACGTTGGCAAGAGCCGTCCGCATGATCACAGTGGCGGGTTCCATCAGGGGCGAATGGAAGGGCGCGCTGACGGGGAGGCGCACGCTGCGCGAAAAGCCGCGCTCGGCTGCCAAGGCCAAGGCGCGTTCAAGGGCCGGGAGATGCCCGCTAATAACGACTTGCCCCGGCGCGTTGTCGTTGGCCGCGCAGCAGAGCTCGCCAGGGGCCGAAGCCGCGGCCGCCATCGCCTCCGCCGCGTCCCAATCCGCCCCCAGGATCGCCGCCATGCCGCCGACGCCGACCGGAACAGCCTCTTGCATCGCCTGTCCGCGCACGCGCAAAAGCCGTGCTGTGTCGGCCAACGTGAGGCTTCCGGCCGCGGCAAGCGCGGCGTATTCGCCGAGGCTGTGCCCCGCGACGTAGGCCCCGGCCTCCGGCAGGCGAAAGCCGCCCTGCCGATCCAGGACCCGAACGACCGCGAGGCTGACCGCCATCAGCGCGGGCTGCGCGTTGATGGTGAGGCGCAAGTCGTCCTCAGGCCCTTCAAACATGAGGCGCGTGAGGTGTTGCCCCAGCGCGTCGTCCACTTCCTGAAAGACCGCATGCGCGTCGGCAAACGCCGCGTCGAGGGCTTGGCCCATGCCGACTTTTTGACTGCCTTGTCCCGGAAAAACCCATGCGCGTTTTGTCATGCTGCACTCCTTCTTTCATGAACATCCAGTACACCGTCATCGCGAGCGGAGCGAAGCGATCCAGGGGACTAGGCTCGTGGCCCTGGATTGCCGCGCCCCCTACGGGGGCTCGCAATGACGCGGAGAGTATTTTCTTCTATCCCCCGCCTTTACGCCCGCAGCAAGTCATTCAGCGACGTTTTGGCGCGTGTTTGCGCATCCACGCGCTTGACGATCACGGCGCACGCGAGGCTCGGGCCAGGGGCGCCGTTCGGCAGCACCGGGCCGGGGAGCGTCCCCGGTACCACGACCGAATACGCCGGAACGCGGCCCTGAACGACTTCGCCCGTCGTGCGGTCCACGATTTTGGTGGACGCGCCGAGGGAAACCCCCATCGCAATCACCGCACCGCGCTCTATCACCATGCCTTCGGCGACTTGCGAGCCCGCGCCGATAAAGCAATCGTCTTCGATGATCACGGGCTCGGCCTGAAGCGGCTCGAGGACGCCGCCGATCATCACACTGGCCGAGAGGTGGCAGTTGCGGCCAATTTGGGCGCAGCTGCCCACGGTGGTCCAGCTGTCCACCATCGTGTTGTCCTCAACCCGCGCCCCAACGTTCACAAAGCACGGCATCAGGACAGCGCCCGGCGCGATGTAGGCCGAAAAGCGTACAAAGCTGCCCGGTACCGCGCGAAAGCCCGCGCGTTTGAACGCGCCTGCGTCCCAGCCTGCCCATTTGGAAGGCACCTTGTCCCACCAGGGCGCAACGGCCCCGTCGCTCGGTTCAAAGCCTCCGGGGAGCAGGTGTTCCTCGTTCAGGCGAAAGGACAACAGAACCGCCTTTTTGAGCCACGCCTTCACCCGCCAGACGCCGTCCGTCTTTTCGGCAATGCGCAAACGCCCCGCATCCAGACCCGCGAGGGCCTCGCTGACGGCATCGCGCACGGGGCCTTGCGTTGCGGGGGTGAGCGTCGCGCGACCCTCCCACGCGGCATCGATCACGGCGGCGAGATCAAGGGACATGGAAGCCTCATCGGTTGCTTTCAAAAGAACCGTCATCGCGAGCGGAGCGAAGCGATCCAGGGGACTGGGCACGTGGCTCTGGATTGCCGCGCCCCCTACGGGGGCTCGCAAGGGCGGTTGAGGGGACAACGCCCACACACCCCCCCTAATTCCGCAGCGGTTTGCCGGTTGTCAACATGTGCTCGATGCGGGCGAGGGTTTCGGGTGTGCGGGTGAGGCGCAGGAACCCTTCGCATTCAAGGTCCATGATGTCGCTTTCGGTCAGAGCGCGACCCAGGGGCGCAGACCCGCCGCACAGGACGGTCTCGAGCGTCTCGGCGATGGTTTTTTCATGCGGCGAGAGGGTTTCGCCGTGCGCGAGACTCGCGAGGACAAGGTTCAGGGCCGCGCAGCCTCCGGGACCTGGGAGCGGCAACGTCCAAGGCTCGGGCGGGCGGTAATCGGGCGCAAGGGCTAGAACCTTGGCCCGTGCGTCGTACAAGAGCCGATCCTTGTTCATCGTGATGCCGTCGGTGGCGCGGAGGTACCCCCAGGCACGGGCCTCCAACGCCGAGCCCGTGGTCTTGCCGAGCCGCATCGTCTCAAACACGTGGCTGACGGGGGGGGGGGAGGCGTTGGACGAGCGCGCGGCCTCGGCGAAGGCGCGCCCGAGCATCTGGGTGCACCCGCCCCAGCAGGGAATGAGGCCGACGTGCGATTCCACGAGACCCAGGGCGGTGTCAGCATGGGCCTGGATCGTTGAACAGTGCAACGCCACCTCGCACCCTCCGCCAAGGGCGATTCCCCCTAGGGCCGCGACGGAAGGGAAAGGGGCGCGGCGCAGCGCCGTAAAGGTGGCTTGGCCCTGGCGCACAAACGATTCAATAACGTCCCACCGTTTTTCCCGGATCGCATCGCGGATGAAGCCAAGGTCCGCTCCGGCGGAGAACAGCGCCGCAGCGTTGTGGATCACAAGGCCTTTCCACGTGCCGCCGCTGGTTGCGATCAGGTCCACGGTTTTTCTTAATTGGTCGAAAACGGCCGGGGTGAAGATGTTGACCTTCGTGTGCATCTCAAAGTTGAGGACACCCTCGCCCAGGTCCCACACGCTGGCGACAGGACTTGTCACAACGGGTTTGCTGGTGAGGTGAAGATCCGTGAGAAGCAGTGTCCCCGGCCCGCGCGTGAGCGGGACGTAGTCGCCCTCCGGCCCGATCACCTCACGCTTGCTGTTGGTGACGGTGTAAAACGTCCGCCCCACGGCCCGGCGGAGGGCGCGCGGCACCTTGCCGCCTGCGCGTTCGATTTGGTCCACAAGCCACGATGTGCCCACGCGGTCCATGAGGGCAAAGGGGCCTTCGCGCCACGCGTACCCAAGCTCCATGGCCGCGTCCACGTCGGCAGGGCTGTCCGTCACGTCGGGCACGAGCGAGGCCGCGTAAGCCAGCGTTGCAATCAACGTTTGCCGCAAGAACGTGCTTTCGGAATCTTGCGCTTCGCACAAAACGCGGAGGTTGCTGGTCGTCTCTTTCAGCGCTGCCCAGGCAGGTGTCTGAAGAGGTCGGTACGTTCCCGTGGCGAGGTCCAGGGCCTCCTTGGTGGGGGGGCTTCCATCGGCTGCTCGCGCGAGGCGGTAAAAACCACCCTTGCCTTTTCGTCCCACCAAGCCTTGATCCACCATGCGTTGCAGAAGCGGCGGGTCGCGGTAGAGGACGCGGAAAAGGTCGTCGGGCGGGAGATGGGTCAAGAGGCTCTTATCAATGAGTCGCATCAGGTCAAGACCGATGAGATCCAAGAGCCCAAAAACGCCCGTCTTGGGCAGACCGAGAACTTTGGCACACAGAAAATCGGCCTGTTCAACGGTCAGGTTGTTCGTGATAGCTGCATTCAGGGCCACGTTCAGGAAAAACGCGCCCAAGCGGTTGGCGATAAATCCCGGCGTGTCGTTGCACGGCACAACGCAACGCCCCAAGTCACGGTCGCAAAACGCTCGTACGCGGTCCAGGGCGGCGGGGCGGGTTGCGGGCCCTTCCACAAGCTCCAAAAGGCGCAAATACCGGGGCGGGTTAAAGAAATGCGCGATCAGGAAATCTTTGGCAAACCGCTCAGGAAGGCCCTCGATCAGGGTCTCCAGGCGGATCGTGGACGTGTTGGAGGCCACGATGGAATCGGGTTTTCGCACGGCCTCAATCTGCGCGTAGAGGTTCCGCTTGATGGTCACATCTTCCAAAACGGCTTCCACAATCCAATCGGCGGTGGCCAGACGTCCGAGGTCGTCTTCCAGGTTGCCGGGGGTCATCAGGCGCAGAGCGTCCGGGGTCATGAGCGGGGCGGGTTGCAACGTCTTCAAGCGCTCCAGGGCGGCCTTGGCGAGCGCGTTGCGGTCGGTGGCCCCCGAAGGGACGACGTCCAACAAAAGGACAGGAACGCCCGCGTTGGCGACCTGGGCCGCAATCTGGCTGCCCATGACGCCCGCGCCGATCACGGCAACGTTTTTAAATCCCGCAGCCGACATCGCCTCGTTCCTCCTGTTGACTTGTGATTCTTGCCGTCCCTATTTTGGGGGGTAGCGGGGGAAAACATCAAGCGAAGTTCCCGCTTGTTCTACAAGGAGTCGGATCATCATGCGCGCATTTAAAGTAGCGGTTGTCGGTGCGACCGGGGCTGTGGGGCAGGAGATGCTCAAAACCCTTGCGCAGAGGGAGTTTCCGACGAGCGAGGTTGTCGCGCTCGCCTCGGGCCGTTCGGCGGGTGGCGAGGTGAGCTTTGGCGAAAACAAGGTTTTGAAGGTTCAGGACCTTGCCAAGTTCGATTTTAAGGGGACGGACATCTGCCTGTCTTCACCGGGGGGAAGCGTGTCGGCGGAGTTTGCGCCCCGTGCGGCGGCGGCGGGGTGCGTTGTCATTGACAACACGGCGCACTTTCGCATGGACCCCGATGTTCCGTTGATCGTGCCCGAGGTGAACCCCGAGGCGATTGCGGGCTACACGAAACGGAACATCATTGCGAATCCTAACTGCTCGACCATTCAGATGCTGGTGGCTTTGAAGCCCTTGCACGACCGCGCGACGATCAAGCGCATTGTTGTGTCCACTTACCAGGCGGTTTCGGGCGCGGGACGCGAGGCGATGGACGAATTGTTCACGCAAACGCGGGCGCTGCTCGTCCACGATTCCATTGTGAAGGAGCGGTTTCCCAAGCAAATCGCTTTTAACATCATTCCGCGCATCGACGTGTTCCAGGAGGACGGTTCCACAAAAGAAGAATGGAAGATGGTTGTGGAAACGCAAAAAATCCTGGATCCGCGCATTCAGGTCTCGGCCACATGCGTGCGCGTGCCGGTGTTTGTGGGGCATTCCGAATCCGTCAACGTGGAGTTTGAGCGTCCTCTGGACGTGGCGACGGCGCGGACGCTTTTGCGGAAAGCCCCCGGCGTGATGTTGATGGATCGTCCCGAGGAGGAAGAATACGCGACGCCGATTGACTGTGTGGGCGAGGACGCGACGTTCGTGAGCCGCGTACGCCGCGATCCTTCGGTGCCGTATGGACTGAATCTCTGGGTTGTCAGCGATAATCTCCGCAAAGGCGCGGCGCTCAACGCCGTCCAAATCGCGGAAGTGCTCGCGCGGAATTACCTGAAATAACAGGGACGGCAGCGGGCCGGGGTGAAGGGGACTCATGATGGACACGAACATCGTTTCCGTTCCCAGCTCCGAGGGGCCCGTCATCTTGCACGATGCGGCGGATTTTGTGGGTATGCGCCGCGCGGGGCGTTTGGCTGCCGAAGTCCTGGATTACATCACGCCTTTTGTGCAGCCGGGCGTCACGACGGGCGAGCTTGATCGTCTCTGCGATGTGTTCACGCGGGAAAGGGGGGGGATTTCGGCCCCCCTGGGGTACAAGGGCTTTCCCAAGGCAACATGCATTTCCCTTAACCACGTGGTGTGCCACGGGATTCCGGGCGATCGGCGGCTGGAGGAAGGCGACATTGCCAACGTGGACGTGACCGTGATTGTGGATGGCTGGCATGGCGACACCAGCCGGATGTTTCTGGTGGGCACGAAAGTCAGCCTGAAGGCCCGACGGCTTGTGGAGGTGACGCGCGAGTCCTTGCGGCGCGGGATCGCGGCGGTGCGACCCGGCGCGACCCTGGGTGACGTGGGGCACGCGATTCAGAGCTACGCTGAAGGGGCGGGGTTTTCGGTCGTGCGCGATTTTTGTGGCCATGGCCTTGGGACGACGTTCCACACCGCACCCTCGGTGATGCACTACGGCCAGCCAGGGAGGGGCCTTGTGCTTCGGCCTGGGATGTTTTTCACCATCGAGCCTATGATCAACGCAGGGCGCCACGACGTGAAAATCTTGGACGATGGTTGGACGGCCGTGACGCGCGACAAGTCCCTGTCGGCGCAAGCCGAGCACTCGCTTGCCGTAACCGAGGAAGGGTGCGAGATTTTCACCCTCTCGCCGCAGGGGTTGGACTCGTTTTCCGAGGTGCGGGGGCCATGAGCACCCTGCCGCCTCTCCCTCCGTTGGAGGCGGACGTTGCGCCGGAGGGGTCCGATGCCGAGGCCTCCTTGCCCTTTTACACGGGCCATCGGCAGCGGCTGCGGGAACGACTTTTGCAGGCGGGGCCGCAGGCTTTGCAAGATTATGAGCTGCTCGAACTTGTGCTGTTCGGGGCCATTCCCCGGCGAGACGTGAAGCCCGTTGCCAAGGCTTTGTTGAAGGAATTCAAAAGCCTCTGGGCCGTTATTCAAGCGCGCCCCGAACGTCTTCGAGCCTTTGGTCTCAGCGAAGCTGCGACAGCGCTTTTGGCGACCACGGGGGCCTTGGCCCTTCGTGCGCACAGGTCCGAGGTGAGCAACCAGCCGATTTTGAACAACTGGCAACGCCTTCTGGATTATTGCCGCGCGGCCCTGGGGCACGAGACGCGCGAGCAGTTCCGTTTGCTGTTTTTGGACCGTCGGAATCGCCTCATCAGCGAGGAGGTCCACCAGCGCGGTACGATCGATCACACCCCGGTTTACCCACGCGAGATCGTCGGACGTGCCTTGGAGCTGGGTGCGGGGGCCCTGGTCCTGGTCCACAACCACCCGAGCGGCGACACGCAACCGAGTCAAGAAGATATCACCATGACTCGCGCCATCGTCGAAGCCTGCCGCCCTCTGGGGATCACGATCCACGACCACCTGATCGTCGGGCGCGAGGACGTGACAAGTTTTAAGAGCTTGGGGTTGTTGTAGGGGAGGGCGATTCCTTTCCGCATGGCCCAAAATGAGCACGGAATCAGAGTCAGGTGCAGGTCGTGAAGGAGGCTCGGCGCGACTCCCTCGCCCCTTGGGAGAGAGGGAATCCCGCCGTGCGCGGAGGAGCGGACGCCCCTCATCTGCGGATGAGGCTGGACGTCCTCGTGGTGGAGACAATGCGTGAACAAAAATTAACCATTAAGCTCAAGAAAATCGATGAAAAGATTTTTTGAGGGGAATTTCCGTCGTTGACATCGGTCCCTTCGGGGTGGACGTTGGGGCCGTTTAAGGAACCCTCGAGGGCCGCCCATGCTGCGTCTTTACACCCGCGACCCCCGCGATCCGGCCGCCCGCGCGAGTCTTGTGGGCACCGAGGTGTCGGCTCCGTTGGTGCCCGCCGAGCCGGGCAGCCCGGATGTCGTCTGGTACGACCTTTTAAGCCCCACGACGGAAGAAAAGCACTTTGCCGAAACCCAGCTGGGGCTTGACCTTCCGACGCGCGAGGAGATGGACGAGATCGAGCTGTCTTCGCGACTCTATTATGAAGATAGCGCGGAGTTCATGACCATCCTGGTCCTTGTGGATGTCGAGACAGGTGATCCACTGAAACGCTCCATCGCGTTTATCCTGAAGGACCAGGCGCTTGTCACGATCCGTTACGCGGAGCCTCGTCCCTTTCTGCAGTTCACAAGCCGTCTCTCCAAAATCAGCGCCCCGGACGGGGAAAGCGTGATGCTGGGGCTTGTCGAGGCCATGATCGATCAACTGGCCGACGTTCTGGAGGGTACAGGGACCGAGATTGATGCGATCTCCCGTGAGATTTTCCGCTCGCACGTGGGGGACGCGTTGTCCGCGAGTTACCCGCTGCAAGGGCTGATCCACCGCATCGGGCGCAAGGGCGATTTGGTGACCATGGGGCGTGAAAGCCTGATGACCATCGCGCGGCTCGCCACGTACCATCAAGCGTTGGACTTGAACGACCGCAAGCCCAGCAAGGAAGCGCGAGCACGGATCAAGCTCATCCAACGGGACGTGATCTCGCTTTCGGATCACGCGACGTTTCTGTCGGGCAAAATCACGTTCATGCTGGAGGCGACTCTTGGGCTTATCAACCTGGAGCAAAACCAGATCATCAAAATTTTCTCCGTCGCGGCGGTGATGTTCCTGCCGCCGACGCTCGTCGCGTCCATCTACGGCATGAACTTCAAGCGCATGCCGGAGCTGGACTGGTTTTTGGGCTACCCCTGGGCCATCGTCTTGATTCTTTTGTCGGCTCTTTTGCCGTACCTCTATTTCAAACGTCGTGGGTGGCTTTGAGGGTCTCAGCGGCTGAGGTATAAAACCGGAGCGCGATGATTCATGCGCGGGAGGAAAATCATGCGGAAACAGGAACGTGCGCGAGCCGTGCCGGAGGTGCGATTCGGCACCGGGTGTGTGAGCTTGCTGGCGATGTTGGTGCTGGTGTCCGGGTGTTCGGATGTTCGAGACGCGCTTGGCCTGGGCCGAATGTCGCCGGATGCGTTCGCGGTCGTCGAAAGGCCGCCGCTCTCGGTGCCGCCGGACTTCACCTTGCGCCCTCCGCAGCCAGGGGTGCCGCGTCCGCAAGAGGTTTCACCGCGTGACATGGCCGAACGAGCCCTGAGGGGGGACGAAGGGGCGGGGCCTGCTGCGGGAGGCGCGACGCAAGCGAGGCTCTCGCCGGGTGAACAGGCGCTGTTGACCAAGGCCAAGGCGACAAACGTGGACCCGAATGTTCGGCGTCTTGTGACTCAAGAAACCGAATCCGAGGGCAGCGCGGATCGCAGCGTGGTGGACGCGCTTTTGGGGCGGAATCCCGACGCCAACGCGCCGGTTGTGAACGCGCCGAAGGAAGCAGCACGCCTTCGCGCCGCGAAAGAGTCGGGAACCTCGCCCGATGCGACACCCACGCCGACCCTTGAACGCCACAAGCCGGGTTTGCTGGAATCCTCGACGCCGTGAGGAGCCTGCGAGCCTTGCGATTCCTCGGCGTCGGGGTGGTCCTGGGAAGTCTTCTGCTAGGGGCCGGGATGCTTCCCGCCTCGGCGACGGTGTTCGCACCCCAGAGGGTGCGGTTGGCAAATGGCCTTGAGGTCCTGGTGGTCTCTACGCCGCTTGTGGCCGCGACGAGCATCCTTGTGGGGTACAGGGCGGGCGGGGCCGATTCACCTCCCAACGAATCGGGTGTCGCGCATTACCTCGAACACTTGATGTTTCGCGGAACGACGAATGTGCCGCCGGGGGGCTTCAGCCGTTGGGTGGCCGATCACGGCGGGCAGGACAACGCCTTCACGACCGCCGACGGGACGTTTTTCACCACGTTGGTTGCGCCGGGGAATCTCGCAGCTGCGCTGATGTTGGAGGCCGACCGGATGCAGAACCTGGCGATTCTTCCTGCGACGGCTGCGCCCGAGCTGAACGTGGTGCGGAGCGAGCGTCGCCAACGCACGAGTGATGATCCCGAAGGCCGCTTTGTGGAGGGCCTGCGTCATGTCCTTTTCCCCGGCCATCCTTACGGGGAGCCCGTCGTTGGGACGGAAAGCGATCTGACGGCCATGACGCCGGACAAGGCGGAGGCGTTCTACCGTTGCCGCTACGCGCCCTCCAACGCGCTGGTTGTCATCACGGGTCCGCTGGATGCGCACGCGACGTTTGCGCTGGTGGCGGCGACGTTGGGGCGCGTGCCTGCTCGCCCCGTGTGCCCTCGGCCTCCGTTGCCCTCGGCCCCCTCGCCCGTGTCGGGTTCGTTCACGCAGCGTGAGGCGGAAGTTCGCCAGCCGCAAATGACTCTTCAAATCATCGCTCCCTCGCGGGGGGCGCTGACCGCGCACGGGATGTCGGCTGATGCGTGGAAAGCCACCTACGCCTTGGAGGTTGTCGCCGAGGCCCTCGGCGGCGAGACGGGGGTTCTGACTCGTCGGCTTGTGCATGAGCGCCGCGTGGCTAGCGCCTTAAACGTGAGTTACGACCCCGACGTGCGCGGGCCCACGGTGTTCGGGGTATCGGCCACGCCTGCCCCTGGCGTCGCGCCGGAAACGTTGAAACGGGCGCTGGCAGCGACGTTGCGGGAAGTCGCGCGTGCAGGCCTTGCGGCGCGTGATGTCCGCTCGGCCAAAAGGCGTCTGGGGTACGGGGCGCTCTGGGCCCGCGACAGCGTGACAGCGCCGGGGCTTGCGTTCGGCACCGTCTGGGCCTCCGGGCAACGTGCGGACAACGTTGAGGCCTGGCCCGATCGCTTGCGGGGGATCACCCACGCCGAGGCGAATGCGGCGCTCCGTGCGCTGGATGCCGAAAAGCGCCGCGTTGCGGGGAGTTTGCTGCCTGAGGTCGTGGGGGTAGGGGAGAGGCCGTGATCCCTTCATCGTCATTGCGAGGCCCTGAAAGGGCCGAAGCAATCCAGGGCCACGTGCCAGGTCCCCTGGATCGCTTCGCTCCGCTCGCGATGACGAGGTTGGGTTGTTGATCAACGGAGGTCCAAAATGCCCAAGCACGTGATCCTTTATCGCACAGGGTTTTCCACCCTTCTGATCGTGCTTGGGATCCTCCTCAGCCTTTCCCTGCCCGCGCGGGCGCTGCCAGCGATTCAAGAAGTCACGAGCCCTGGCGGGATTCACGCGTGGCTTGTGGAAGACCATCGGTTGCCGTTGTTCACGTTGGCGTTCGGGTTTCAGGGGGGCGTGGAGAGGGACCCAGCGGACAAACAAGGCCTTGCCGTTCTGACGGCGTCCCTTCTGGCCGAAGGTGGCGCGGGGCCGTGGGATGCTCTTACGTTTCAGCGGCGCTTGGCCAATCACGGCATCTCTTTTTCTGTGGACGCGGGGCGCGACGCTGTTCGGGGGGTCGTGCGCTCGCCACGCGACCAGCGCGGAGTCGCGGTGACGATGGCGCGGCTTGCGTTGACGGCTCCGCGTTTGGACCCGCGCGATTTTGAGCGTCTGCGCGACCGCCAAAAAGCCGCCGTTCGGACGCTGGCGGGGGACACGGATTGGCAAGCGCGGGCCGTGTTGCTGGAGACCGTTTTCCCGAATCACCCCTACCATCAACGCAGCCTTGGCACCGAGAAAACGTTGAACAACCTTACGCTCGACGATGTGCGGGGCCTCGCGCGGGGGTTGACACGTGCGCGACTTGTTGTGACGGCGGCGGGGGCGCTCACCCCTCAGGAACTCGGCAAGGTGGTGGATCAAATCTTTGGTGCGTTGCCCGCCGCGTTGCCGGATCGCACGCTTCTTCCCGCCGTTTGGCCCGAAACGCCCGTGGCCGTGGAGGTCCCACGCGAGGGCGAGCAGACACGGCTGATGTTCGCTCTGCCCTTGCCGCGCCCCACGGATCCGGATTGGGAGGCCGTGGAGGTTGCCAATTGGATTCTCGGCGGGGGAGGACTGACCTCGCGTTTGGCCAAAGCCGTGCGGGAGGACGCAGGCCTGACGTATGGCATCGGGACGGGTCTTGCGCCGATGGAGCTGGCCTCGTTCTTGATGGGAAAAACGATTGTGAGCAACGCCGAAGCGGGCCGCGTTCAGGGGACGATTTTGGACGTGTGGCAACGCTTGCGGGACGAAGGTCCCTCGCAAGAGGACGTCGCGCGGGCGCAGGATTATGTGATCGGCGCGTTGCCTCTGGCGCTCACGTCCACCGCGTCTTTGGCCGAGGGGATGTTGGAGCTTCGGCTGGATCACCGCCCGCCCGACGAATGGGCGCAGCACCTGGCAAGGTTGAGGGCGGTGACGTTGGAGGATGTCCGCCGCGTTTTAGATCGTTGGCTCGACCCCTCGCGCCTCACCTGGGTCGCGCTGGGGGCACCTCACGGGATGACCTTCACCCGCGCCTGCACCGTGCCGGACGGCACAGGTCCGGCGGTGTGTCGGTAACGCCGCCTCACCGTTAAGCGCGGCGACGGTCCGTGAGGCTTGGAGGTGACGAGGGGGAGGACGATGGTCCACCGATTTGGGTTTGAACCGTGCCCCCCATGCCGGACAAGACGCTCTGCATATGCGACCAGAACATCTTGTGGATCTGCTCGGCCCCTTGAAGTCCGGCGGGAAGCCAGACGCTGAGGAGTGATTCGGGAGTCATGGCCTGAAGGTTCGAGCTCAGGCGGTGTTCAAGCTCGCCCATCAATCGCTCTTGCAGGGGACCGACGTCCGGAAGTCCCATGAACGCACGGGCTTCTTCGGGTGAACATTCGACGTTAACGGTGATTTTCACGGCACACCCCGGACGGCAAAGCGCGAACGAACGCGAACGGACGGCGAGGGGCGACTCGCCTCCCTGCACGCGCAGCATACGTTAACCGAGGCTCTGACGCCAAAGTCTTTCCAACGACGACAAGGATTCATCGTGTTGAACGTCATCCAAGAGCGAAAGAAGGTAAGTCCCGTAATCGCCTGCACACAGGGGTGCGGCGAGAGCCGCAAGTTGATGCGCCGAGATATACCCGCAGGTGAACGCGATTTCTTCGGGGCAACCGATCTTGAGACCCTGGCGCTGTTCGAGGATCCGAATGAACTCGGAGGCCTGATTCATGGAGGCGTGCGTACCGGTATCCAGCCACGCGACACCGCGCCCGATCTTCACAACCGATAACGCGCCTTGGCGCAAGTACGCACGGTTGACGTCCGTGATTTCCAGCTCACCGCGTGGTGAAGGAGCGAGCGAGGCCGCAATATCCACAACGCGGTTGTCGTAAAAATAAAGCCCCGTCACGGCCCAATTGGACGGAGGCACGACGGGCTTTTCGATCACGTCCGTCGGCTCGTCATCGTCTCCGAACGCGACAACACCGTAGCGCTCGGGATCGCTCACACGGTAGGCAAAAACCGTGGCCCCTGTGTTGGTTTGGAACGTCGCGCGCAGCTGTTGGCCAAAGTTCGGCCCGTGAAAAATGTTGTCGCCCAAAATGAACGCCACCGAGTCAGAACCGATGAACGAACGTCCAAGGCGAAAGGCGTCGGCTAACCCGCGCGGTTCGGTCTGTTCAATGTACGAAAGCGCAAGACCCCAGGCCGATCCATCGCCCAAAAGGTCCCGAAACAAGGGCAGGTCACGCGGGGTGCTGATGATCAGAATCTCGCGCACCCCCGCCAACATCAGCGTGGACAGGGGGTAGTAGATCATCGGTTTGTCGTAAACCGGCAGCAGTTGTTTGCTGATGGCCAGCGTGCTGGGGTAAAGGCGTGTGGCCCGACCTCCGGCAAGAATGATTCCTTTCATGCGGCGACCTCGCGGGTGGGCGTGCATCCGAGTCCGAGGCGTTCGCCCCGGTAGCGTGTCGCCTCAATCGCACGCCACCACGGGGCGTTCGCAAGGTACCAGTCCAGTGTTGCCGCGAGTCCGTCGTGCAGGGATGTGCGGGGGGACCAACCGAGCTCACGGCGAGTTTTGGTGCTGTCGATCGTGTAGCGCAGATCATGCCCAGGACGGTCCGCAACAAACGTGATAAGCCGCTCGTGCGGACCCTCGGGGGTGGTGGGTCGGCGCTCGTCCATCAACCGGCACAGGATGCGGACAAGCTCCAGGTTGGTGATGGTGCCCCCTTCGCCTCCGATGCCGTACGTTTCGCCCACACGCCCGCGCGTCAAAACCTGCCACAACGCTTCGGCGTGGTCGTCCACGTAAAGCCAATCGCGGACGTTGAGTCCTTGGCCGTAAACGGGCAACGGCTTGCTGTCCAAGGCCTTGAGGAGGATCGTGGGAATCAGCTTTTCGGGGAATTGGTAGGGGCCGTAGTTGTTGGAACAGTTTGTGATTAAGGTTGGCAGACCGTAGGTCGTATGCCACGCGCGGACCAGATGATCGGCTGCGGCTTTGCTGGCCGCGTAGGGGCTGTTCGGCGCGTAAGGCGATTCTTCGGTGAACGCGCCCTCAGGCCCGAGGGACCCAAACACCTCGTCCGTTGAGATGTGCAGGAACCGAAACGCCGTGCGTTCGGCGGGAGGCAGCCCAGCCACGTAATCCCGCGCAGCTTCCAGAAGCGTGGACGTTCCGAGGACGTTGGTCCGCACGAAGGCAGCCGGGCCGTCAATCGAACGGTCCACGTGCGTTTCCGCCGCGAAGTGCACAACGGCCTGAGGGCGAGCGCTTGCAAAAGCGGCTTTGACGGCCACGGGATCGGCGATGTCCCCCTCCATCAGGCGAAAAGGGCCGAGGCCGCGCAGGTCCTCCACCGTGCGTGGCGAGGCGGCGTACGTCATCGCGTCGAATCCCACGATGTCGGCCAGCCCCTGACGGAGCCCTTGCCGACAAAAGGCCGAGCCGATGAACCCGGCCGCCCCGGTCACAAGAAGACGCTGCATGCGCGGCCTCACAGGGGGAAAGTTGCAGGGAAGACACACAACGGAACGAGCGCACACGCTCCGCATCAAGGCAGCGGAGCGAGTCGCACCCTAACAAGTGGGCTCTTCGGGATCAACGCGCGGACAGGACGGTCCCAGGGTGCACCAGGGTGTTGACCTATGGGCTGGGGGCGCTATGGTGGGCCACGTTTTCGCGCAAGGCGAGGGCGACGGCGGGAATGGTCTTGCACCCGTTGTTCTCTGATCCTCTTCTTCTGACCTCGTGGGAATCATGGCCGATCCGAACTCTTCCTCCCTTTCGCCTGCCGCCGTTGCCGGTCCTCAAGGGGCCGAGGTCCTTCCGCTGTTCTACAAGAAGCCCCGTCCTCTGGACCGGGAGCGCGACAAGGATCTGCACATCTCGCGGCCCAAGGATTTCCGCTTTGCGGAAAAGACGAACGCGATTCCTCTGCTCGCTGACGAGTTTCCCATGGCGGCGGCGTGGTTTCCAATCGTGTTTGCTTCGGGTCCAACGCCCGTTCCTGCGGTTGTCGTGGGCCTGAATGCCGACAGCAACCTCGCCATCGATCCCGCGACGGGCCAATGGCGCGAGGGGGCTTACATTCCCGCTTACGTGCGGCGCTACCCCTTTATCCTCATGGACGATCCGGATCACAAGCAGTTCGTCCTTTGCTTGGATGAAGAGACCGACATGATCGGTCCGCAAGGGGAGTTCTCGCTGTTTGAGAAGGGCGAGCCGACCCCCTTCACGCAAGGCGTCATCGAGTTTTGCGGCTTGCTCAAGCAGCAGGGCGATGCGACCGAGGAGTTTGTGAAGGCGTTGCAGGAGCATCAGTTGTTGATCCCCGGCGACCAGATTCCCGGCCTGCCTGAGGGCGCAAAAATGCCCGTCACGGGATTCTTGGTCGTCGATCCGCGCAAGTTTGAAGCCTTGCCGGACAATGTCTTTTTGACATGGCGACGTAAGGGCTGGGCGGGGTTTGTCTACGCGCACATGCTTTCGGCGCAGCGGTGGGTGAACCTCGCGCTTCTCGATCAGGAAGTCCGCACGAAGAAATAGGCCCCCCATCAAACAACCCATCCCCGGCTCTTTCCATTCGCCCGAAAGGTCGTGAGATGGATCGCTTCGCTCGCGATGACGGTGGAGAGGACGGAAGCACAAACATTCCGTCATTCGGAGGTCGGCTCTACCCCTCGGAAAGCGCCTTAGACCCGCATCGGCATCAGGACAAACAGGGCTTTCGTGGTTGCCGCATCGTGCACCAAAGCGGGCGAGGCGGAGTCCGTCAGACCAAAAAGGACGCGGTCGCCTTCGACCTGTTGCAGAACATCCAGGAGGTAACGCGCGTTGAATCCGATTTCCAGATTCTCGCCTTCGTAAACCGCATCCAGTTCTTCCGTCGCGCTTCCTGTCTCGGAAGATTCGGCGGAGACCACCAACCGCCCGGACGAAAGGGCCAGCTTGACGCCCCGCGCGATCCGTTCGGACGCTGCGATGGTCGCCACGCGGTCCACGGCGGCGGCCAGGTCCTTGGTGGGGGCGGAGAGTGATTTATCCTGATTGGACGGGATCACGCGCTCGTAGTTCGGGAAGGTGCCGTCAATCAGTTTGGACGCCAGCACAAGGCCCTCCCCGAACGTGAAGCGGATTTTGCTTTCGGAAAGTTCCAAGTTCACGTCGTCGTTGGATTCCTCCAAAAGTTTGCGGACTTCCATCATCGTCTTGCGGGGCACGATGATTCCCGCCATGTCCTCCGCGCCCTTGGGGGCAGGAAGTTCAAACCGCGCCATGCGATGCCCATCGGTTGCCACGGCCCGCAGGACCTGGTTGCCTTCTCCACCGTCCGTCGCGTGAAGGTAAATACCGTTGAGGTAATACCGCGTTTCCTCCGTTGAAATGGCAAACTTTGTGCGATCAATGAGTTGCCGCAAATCACCAGCCGTCATCGCAAAACGACGCCCCAAATCGCCCGCAGGCATTTGCGGAAAATCGCTGACGGGCAACGTGCCCAGCTTGAACCGCGAACGTCCCGCCGACAACGTGATTCGATCCCCCGATTTGTCGGTCTTGATCTCCACTTGCGAGCCCTCGGGCAGCTTGCGGACGATTTCGTACAGCATATGCGCCGGGGCCGTCACCGAACCGGCTGTACGCACCTCTGCGGGAACACGCTCGCGGATTTCAATTTCCATGTCCGTGGCCGTTATATCGGTTGCTTCCGCCGAAGCGTTCAGCAGGACGTTCCCCAGAATGAAAATGGTGTTGCGCCGTTCGACGACGCTTTGCGCGTGGCTGAGGCTTTTCAAAAGATCGGCACGTTCAAGGATGAGATGCATCGGGAAATCTCCGAAACAGAAAAGGTTGGGCGACGGTAGCAGAGAAGAAAGGGTCTAACCAGAGTGTCTGTGTAGGCGTCGTGTGCGTGTGGTTTCCTATTCAAGGCGCGCCTTGTCATCAATCAACCACCCTTGAAATTTGGTAACGCCCATTTTGAGGCCCAAGGCTAAAGCCTCCTCGCTATCGCAACGGAAGAAGATAATTTTCTCGCGCGGTAAAGCCGCCAGAGCACGTTGGACAGCGGGACCTTTGAGTTGCGCCGCTCGATCCTTGAGAGGTCCTTTTGAGACGTTGACCTTGATATAATCCACATCAAACTTTGCTGCATTGAAGTAGGGCAGCATGTTGGGCCTCACCCCGTCGAGCGCAACAAGGAAGCCTTCACGCCGAATCTCGGTAATGGTGTAGAGGGTCAACGAAATGTCTTGAAACACGTCACTGCTGTTCAGCTCAAACCCGATTCGTCCCCGATTGGCGGGCGTGATGGCATGAGCAAACCGTGCAAAAGCGGATCCCATGATGGAGGGAACCGTGAGGTTCAAGAAACAGGCCCCATTTTCAGGAAGCTCAAAGGTGAGGGCCATTTCTTCCAAAAGCCGTTGGTCCAAAATCTGGCAGATGGCTAAAAAGAAATGGGCCGATTCGGCAACCTCCAAGCGGGGAAAATACGTCTTTCGCAGTTCTTCAAACCCGATGAAATATTCTTCGGAAAGAGGGCCCCAGGCCTCCCGTCCCCGATGGATATAAATTGTCTGGGCGCGGAGAAAACGACGCAGGTCAATTTGCCCCAGCAGACGTCCGATCTGGTCCACCGTCCAAGCGGTCAGAGGACCACGTGCACTGTCGCCGCGTAGAACCTCGGCGGGGGTGGGTCCCTCGGGGGCAAGGGCCGCAGCTCGTGAAGTTTCGACGTAGTGGTTAATGCGTTCCCGCAGCGCCGAGTAACCCGTGGGCAGATTATAAATGAAAAGGGTTCGTGCCATGAGATCCGGAATGTTCACATCCTTGGCCAGCACGCCGTCCCACGCTTCACGCGGCCAATGTTCGGCACCGGGGACCGCGTTCCACACCAAGAAAATATCGCCATTGGACATCTCGGCATAGGTCGCCCCGGTGCGCCGTGCCATGTCGCGCAAACGGTCCTGCATCCCTTCCAGGGGGCCGTCCCCCTTGCCCTCGTTGGCCAAGGTGCTGAGAGTCACGTTGGCCACGAGGAAAGGGCTTCCTGTGCGGTACAGTCGCCGGACGTTCAAGACGAAATCTTGCTCGCGCACCAGGGCGGAGGGCTGGGCGTTGATGTCGTCCATTGTCTGAATACGCATGACGCTGCTCCTCATCCGAAAGGCCCTTGGGGGGAGATTAAGCCTCAGAAGGCGGGGCCTGTCTAGCAGTCGGCTGAAAAAACAGCACGGCACGATGCGCACGACCAAGCATTGCGGTTTGTCCCGCATCGCCAGAGATTTTCTGCTCAACCTGATTCGCATCCCCACGTTGGTGACTGCACAGGGAAGGGCCTGCAGGAAACAGACAACGGAGCCGGAGCCGACGGAGCGATCCAGCTCAGGCACCTCTCTCTTCACCGACCTACCGGCGAAAGCCGGGATCCCGAGCCGTTTTTTCGTGAAAATAGGAGAATGGATCCGACTTTCGTCGGGATGACGAGTCTTTTTGAGGTTCCGTCCCTCCCCGTTCGCGAGGGCAGGGCAGGGAATCGCGCTCCACTCTGCCTTATCCGGCGGCTTCCCAGGCGAGGCCTTCGCGACCTCGGCTGTAGCCGTTGATGAAGGACACGTTGCCCGCGATGCCACGCAGGTTCTGTAACCCTTCATGAGGGGCAAGCAACCCGTCGAGCACACGCCGAAAGAGGCTTGCGACCGCGACCATGTCACACGTCTGCGGGGACAGGCGGAAGTGTGTGACCCCGCTTTGGCACAAGGCGGCTAGTTCGGTCATCAGGACGGCGTAGCCGTGCGAGAACGTGTGCGTCCCGCTGATGGACAAAAGCGGCTGCTGGGTCAACGTGTTCACGGGCAAGCCGTCGGGGTCGCGGGTGCACGCGAATTGGCAGGTGTCCTTGTGCAGATCGTACGCTCGCGCGTGGTAGCAGCGCATGGAAACGGCAAGCGGCTGACGGCCAAACGCCAAGACCTCGGTCTCACACGCTCCGCTCGTTTGCGCCATGGCTTTTTGCGCGTCCAGGGAAAGCTCCACGGGGAGCACCACGCGCGTGGCCCCTTTAGCGGCTAAAAAATCCCGCGTATCTTCGTTGAACACGTTGACGAAGGGGCCGATGATGTGTGGCTTGCCTTCCAGGGCTTGAACGCACGCGATGTCGTTGGCCTCGATCATCAAGCCCGAGGAGGCCTGTTCACGCACGGCCTCGCGCTCCCGGTCCGAGGTGATCAGGGAGAGCGTTGAAAAAACGATCTGCTTTCCCGCCCCTTGCAACCGGTTGATGATGTCCTCGCCGTAGGCGTCAAAAAACGACGCACGCTTGGCGCACACGACTTCACCTAAGACGACGGTTTCGACGGGGGCTTCATCGGCCACGCGAAAATAGAAGTCGCGTTGCTGTTCGGGCGGCCACGGGTACAAAAGAGGACCGAGCGTAAGAGCGGACACGGAAGGCCTCAAGGATTTCATGGAAAAACAGAACGGCAGATTGAAGCTAGCAGAAGCGGCGCGGAAGGGGAAGGTTGGACACGAGGAGGATGAGAGGGCCCCAGGGCTGGGAAAAGGTTATGTTGTGCCGTGTCGCGGTGTGGTTCTTGTTGGGATTGACGGTAGCCTCTCTCACACCACCACGCGGTTGTCCAAAAGGTTCAGCATGGGAAGGTCGTGGGGAAGGTTCCCGTACCCCCAGGTTGTCGCGTAGGGGCCGTGGTCCGCGATCCAGGCGGCGACGCGCTCGGCCTTGCGGTTGCGGACGCAGTTGCCCTCGGCAGTGAAGGAACCGGTCAGAATCCCGTCCCGCGTTTCCAGGGACGTGCAGAGTCGATCGGTGTGGGGCACGTCATCCAGCAGCGCGTCCATGCAGACGTCCAACGCGCCGGACGCGATGAGCACGTCGTGTCCCGCCGCGTGATGACGCTCAAGCGTTGCATGCATGAAGGTTCTCCAACGGCGCTGGGGTCGAAGGCGGGTGCGGGCCACCTCGCGGACCTCGGCCAGGGGGCGTCCCTGCAGCAGGCGGCGAACCCAAGCTTCCTTGACGCGCGTGCGAAGGTCTTTCCCGGTCGCATCACCGGGTCCTGCGACTCCCTCTCCAAGGGCCGCGCCCCAGGTCAACGCGCACGCGGCGGGGCCTGCGACGGCGACAAGAAACGGGAACAGGCAATCGCCCTCGGCCAACGTGCCGTCCCAGTCGAAGACCGCGAGGACCCGACCTTCGGTCACACCGATCCCCCCACCAACGCCTCGGGAGCAAGCCAGGGGGAGGCAACGTGGAGAAGGCCTCTCTCCTCGGTGTTGGCTCCTTGCGTTGAGCGAGCCTCACCGGGGATTCCCCACGCGAGGCTCCCCAGAGTTCCGCACGTGGGGCATGTTGCCTGCCACGTTGGGTGCCCCTGGCCGCAGGTTGTGCAGAGCCAGCGGGGTTCGGGCCAAGCGGTTGCCGCGCGTTCCAGCCAGACAGCCGCCGCGCGGTCATTGCGTGATTCTCGGCGTTCAAGGTCGGCCAGCAAGCGGTAAACGTGACGCGTCACGCGGGGGCGTTCGGTAAGGCCCGTGAGCAACCGTCGCGCCTCCCCCCAAAGGTCCGCGTGCAGCGCCGCTTCAGCAAGGGCCAAACGGCACACGGGGTCCTCGGCGGTCTCGCGCATAAGCTTCTCAAGGCGGCGGTAAGTTCCAAGAGCCCCATCCTCGCGGCGTTCGGCGGGGTCGTCCAAAAAGACGATAAGATTGGGATGGGGCCGATGGTTCCACGCCCGCAGCGCCGTCCGGCGGGCCGCGCGTTCATAACCGGATGCGCGTTGCGTCTGAGCCAGGGTCAACGCAGCGGGGAGAAACGTGGGCAAAAGGCGAAGGGCTTGCTCGGCTCCGGCAAGAGCGGGTTCGCGGGCGTCCTGACGGTGAAATTCTTGCGCCTCGGCCAGAATGAGCATCACCTGAATCGCGCGGGCCTTGTTCGGCGGCAGAAGGTGCCCCGCCGTCACCAACGGAAGGACGCGAAGGGCGTCCGCCCACCGACAGCGACGCGTGAACAGTTCCAAGCGAGCGAGAGCAACCCACGGAGCGTCAGGTTTCAGCCGTGCGAGGGATTCAACCTCCCGTTCGGCCTCCGAATCATCGCCTCGACGCAGCGCATGAGCGGCTAAGCCGTAATGTCCCAGCAGGGGCCCTGCACCGGATGTTTGAACGAGACGGCGGCATTCTTCTTGCGCGACGCGCTGATCCCCCGCCATGTCCGCAGCGCGCGCTTGAAGCCACGTCACAAGAGGCGTTGAGCCCCAAATTCGCCGCGCCGCAAGAGCCGCATGTCCAGCGTGCACCGCATCACCGAGGGCCAACGCCGCGAGCGCTTTTTCTTCGTCGGCATGGGCACCTTCCAGACGACGCGAACGCCGTCGCGCTTTCCAGAGCGCGGGCCCCTGCAACACAAACCGCACCAAACGGTCGAGCAGCACAAAGACGCACCCGCCCGCCAACGCGGCCGCCAAAGCGAGGGCCGCCGTCGTTTCCACAACCGTGCTGCGCCACACAAACCGGGCCGAGCCAGGGTCGTGGACCACCACCAGGGTCAATCCCCCTACAATCGCCACGAACACGAGAAGTTTAAAAAGGCGCATCAGGTCCTCGAGGGGGATGATTCGGTGGATCTCAAGGGGGTGGGCGGTGTTTCAATCAGGACGGTTGCCAAGGACGTCAGGGCGGCATCGAGACTCTGACGTGCCTCGGCTTCGGCGGTCCAGGAGGTTAGCACGGCTTGCGCAGCTTCAGGCCAGGTCGCGATCTCGCGAAGGGCGTCGCTCCACGCGCCGCTTTCCAGCGTACGCTGAACCGCTGTAACAGCGTCACGGGGTGGTTGATCGTCGAGGGAACGCACGGTGATCAGGCCCCGAATCTCGGCGCGAACACGCTCTCCCCAGGTCGTCGCTTGGGCACGGGACAAGGCGGCGCGAACGCGGGGCGTCAGCGTTTCCCACGTGGACATGAGCTGGGCTTGTGAGGGAACGTTTTGCTCGGCCCACGGTTGCAGGGACTCCAGGGCGGCGGCAACGGAGGGCACCGTGGCCTCGGGGCCGAGGGCTTTCCGCAACGCTGCCAGGGGGCGCGACAAATGCTCGCCCAGACGGGCCGCGATTCGCACGTCGGTAAACGCGAGGGCCACATGCTGCGTTCGCGCCACGGACGTTTGCAGCTGAGCCAGGGCCTCGCGCAAAGCACGGACCTCGACCGCTGTTGGATCGTTTTTAGGAGTTGAATCAACGGTGGAGGGGAGGGCAGGCACCTCCTGAATCAGCGCTGGCCCTGCGGACGGGGCGTTTTCCACGCGAACGAGGGCTTGGGATCCCGGCGGCAGGGAGATCACCTCTTCGGTGAGGAACATGCCTCGAAAGGCCAGGATGCTCAGGACGCTGCCCACGACCAACGCCAAGACGAGGAACGCGCCCCACCATTCCGAGGGCCGCGATCCCACCGGGGAGGAGGCCAACGTCGCGCGACGCGGCGGCCCGGACGCGGAGGATGGCGGAGGCTCCGCCTGGAGGGGCGAAGAGGGATTGGCGGTTGGAGGCGAGGGGGATTCAGCCATAAGGGACCTTGCGCGAGGAAGGATCCAGGGCTTCAAGCGCCCACCAACCGGAGTCCTACCGTGTCTTGGCGGAGGCGGCAAGTTGGGGGAGGCCAATGTCCTGGCGGGATGGCCCAGGCTAACCGCTCTTACGACCGTCATATAGGGACGGCTTCTGTTGCGAGGCGGGTGAGGGCGGAGTCCGAGACAACGGCCTCCAAAACGACCCAAACGCGACGCCGTTTTGGGGGCGGATTTCTTCAACGGCAAGGGTCGAAAAAGATCCCTTCACGGTTTCGGGGGCGGTCCTCCCGTGTGTCCTTCCGTGTTGCCCCTTGGCGGGGGGCGTGGTAGTCACCAACTTCAAGGGTTTCTTGGGCCTTAAGATGGAAAATGCGCCATGACGGATGACGACAGCACGCTCCCTCCCGATCCTTCATCGTACGGGGCGGATTCCATCCGAATCCTGCGGGGGCTTGATGCCGTCCGCAAACGTCCGGGCATGTACATCGGTGACACCGACGACGGGTCGGGGTTGCACCACATGATTTTTGAGGCCGTGGACAACGCGGTGGACGAGGCCCTGGCAGGCTACTGTTCACGCATTGACGTGGTTCTGAATGCCGACGGGTCGTGCACCGTGCGCGACAACGGACGCGGCATTCCCGTGGACCTGCACGCGGAAGAAGGCGTTTCGGCCGCCGAGGTTGTGATGACGCAACTGCACGCGGGCGGAAAATTCGACCAGAACGTTTACAAGGTTTCCGGCGGGTTGCACGGCGTCGGCGTGTCGGTCGTCAATGCGCTGTCCTCGTGGCTGGACTTGCGCATTTGGCGGCAAGGCTCTGAATGGTTCGTGCGGTTTGAAGATGGCGTCGTGGTCGCGCCGTTGCGCCGCGTGGGACCGTCGGACCGCACGGGGACGGAGGTCACGTTCCTGCCCTCGCCCAACGTGTTCAAGCTGATCACGTTTGATCGGGCGATTGTGGAGCACCGTCTGCGGGAGCTCGCGTTCCTCAACTCGGGCGTCAACCTGTTCGTGACGGACGCGCGGGAGGAGCCCGCCGCGACCACGCATCTGTTTTACGAAGGCGGCCTTCAGGCCTTTGTCGCGTGGCTGGACCGGGCCAAGCAGCCCCTGCACCCTTCATCCATTGTCGCGCGGAAGATGACCGAAAGCGGGCTTGGGGTGGAATTCGCGCTCGCGTGGAACGACAGTTACCACGAGACGATGCTGTGCTTTACGAACAACATCCCGCAAAAAGACGGCGGGACCCACCTGGCGGGATTCCGCGCCGCCCTGACGCGCACCGTGAACCAGTACGCCGAATCCTCGGGCATTGCGAAAAAAGAACGCGTCGCGTTGACGGGCGACGATGCGCGGGAAGGTCTGACATGCGTGCTCTCGGTCAAGGTGCCGGACCCCAAGTTTTCCTCCCAAACCAAGGAGAAACTCGTCTCCTCCGAAGTGAAACCCATCGTGGAATCTGCCGTGGCCGAGGTCCTGGCGACGTGGTTTGAGGAACACCCCGCCGAGGCCAAAAAGATCATCGGCAAAGCGTGCGAGGCGGCAGCGGCCCGCGAAGCGGCCCGCAAAGCGCGGGAGCTGACACGGCGAAAAGGGGCGCTCGATCCGGCCTCGCTGCCCGGCAAGCTCGCGGATTGCCAGGAACGCGACCCGGCCAAGTCCGAGCTTTTCATTGTGGAGGGCGACTCGGCGGGCGGTTCGGCCAAACAAGGCCGCTCGCGCCAGTTCCAGGCGATCTTGCCGCTCCGGGGCAAGATCCTGAACGTGGAGCGTGCACGGTTCGACAAAATGTTGGGGTCGGCCGAAATCGGTACGCTGATCACGGCCATCGGGTGCGGCATTGGCACCGAGGAGTTCAACCCCGACAAGGCGCGTTACCACAAGATCATCATCATGACCGACGCGGACGTGGACGGGAGCCACATTCGTACGCTTCTGTTGACGTTCTTCTTCCGCCAAATGCCGGAGCTTATCGCGCGCGGGTACATCTACATCGCCCAGCCGCCGCTCTTTCGCCTGAAACGTGGCCACGGGCGCGAACAGTACCTGAAAGACGAACGGGCGCTGGAACGAGCCCTCACCGACTCGGGCCTGGAAACCGCCCGCCTCGTCCTCAAGGGTGCGAAGGAATCGCGGGTCATGGAAGGCGAGGCCCTCCGGGGGCTGCTCGACCAAGCCCAAACCGCGAAGGGAAGTCTGGAGGCCCTCGGGCGGCGCATTGGGTCGTACGACTTGGCCGAGCAAGCGGCTCTGGAAGGTGTGTTGGACGCCGGGGCGTTGGAGGGTGCAGGGCCCCTCGACGGTGTGGCGCAACGTCTGGCTGCGCGGCTTGATGCGCTGGAGCCGGAATCGGAACGCGGGTGGCGCGGCGAGGCAACTTCCGCAGGCGACCTGACGTTCACGCGCACGCGCCGGGGCGTCACGAGTCGCCGCACGTTGGATGCCGAATCGCTGCGTTCCTCGGAAGCCAAGCGAGCCGCCACCGGCCTTTCGCCCGAAGTGCGCGAGGCCTTCCGCGTTGCCCCGTGGCTGACGTTCGGCGCGGCAAGCCTTGAGGCGAGCGCGGGTGACGGGAAAGCGCTGATGGGACCCGCCGCGCTGGTGGAAGCCGTGACCGCCAAGGGCCGCGAAGGGCTCACCATTCAACGCTACAAAGGCCTCGGCGAGATGAACCCGGAGCAGCTCTGGGCCACCACGCTGGACCCGACGGCCCGGTCGATGACCAAAGTGGAAGTGCGCCAGAGCGACGTGGCCGAACAAGTCTTTTCCACCCTGATGGGCGACGCCGTGGAGCCCCGCCGCGAGTTCATCGTGGACAACGCCCTGAGTGCCACGCGGATTGATGCGTAGCGGCCTGATTCAGCAGAGATCGGATGGCCTGGATAAGTTGAAAAGGGGGGCTGAAGTGATTCCCCTCGGGGGGAAGGAGCGTGTGTGAACCGAATGGAAGGTATAAGGTCACACCGTTGAGCCCAAACTTCGGAATCAGGCTCAACGTCGACTCCTTAAAACGATGATCAGGAGAATCCCATGTCCAACCGTCTGACCGCTTCTTCCGATCGTGGCCGCATTGTGGGGCCTATGGCCTTTCTGTTCGCTGTTCTCGGGCTTTTAGGGGCCGCGTTTTTGGTGAGCACGGGCATTTTTCGATTCCCCTAATCGTCTGCTGAAAAACCTCTCCCCCTTAAGCCGTAGGTTGTGATTCGCTGTTGTGCAACAGGGAAGCGTTGCTCCGAAAGACGACGTCCACGGCACACGATCGTCCAACACCCCTTCCAACGGTCCACAACCTATCCCCGTTCCCCTCCCTCCCGAAAAATCCAACCCCTGCTTCTTGGTTTTTTCAACAGACGGCTCGAGAATCTCCCTCAAAATATGCTACAGGGGGGAGGCTGCTTCTTGCCCCGCGTCGTTCCTTGGGGGCGTCGCGTGTTGCCGTGCCCTCCCGCTTCCTTCGGCTCGCCCATGCCGTCCCTTCATCTCCATCATCATCCTCTGGACCCACCCTCGCGGCGGGTGCGGCTTGCTTTGGGGGAAAAGGGGGTAGCGTTTGAAACGCTGCTGGAGCGCCCCTGGGCCCCGCGTCCCGATTACCTGGCGCTCGACCCCTCGGGGGCCGTGCCGGTCTTGGTGATGGAGGACGAATCACGTGCGCTTGTCCTCGGGGGTGCGGACGCCATTTGTGAATACCTGGAAGAAACGCAACCCTCGCCTTCGCTTCTTGGAGCGGATCCTGCGGTCAGGGCCGAGGTCCGTCGCCTCGTCCATTGGTTCGAGCACCGTATGGCCGAGGAAGTCACCCAGCACCTTTTGGGCGAAAAAGTTTTCAAGCGGCTGCACGGTTCAGGGGAACCCAACAGCGTTTGCCTTCGCGCGGGCTACCAAAACATTCACGCCCATCTTGATTACATTGGGTGGCTTGTGGATCACCGCAATTGGCTGGCGGGCAGTGAACTTTCCCTGGCCGATCTCGCGGCGGCGGCCCAACTGTCCGCGCTCGATTACATCGGCGATGTTCCGTGGGACCAGCATGTCAGCGCCCGCGATTGGTACGGACGAATCAAATCGCGCCCCGCGTTTCGCTCCCTGCTCGGGGACCGGCTCGTTGGCCTTCCTCCCACGGGGCATTATGCCGACGTGGATTTCTAGCCCCTCCCGTGCGCCTTTAAAACGTGCGTTTCTGCCCTTTCTCGTGATGCAAGGATCGTTGGGACGATGTTGAATGGACCTTCTCTTTCTCCGGCCAACGGCCAGCCCGCTGATTCGGCGGTGATCCTCCTGCACGGCATTGGCGACAGCGGCGCGGGGCTGATGGACATTGCGGGGGCCTGGGCCTCGGGCCTTCCGCAAACGGCCTTTTTTGCGCCCGACGCGCCGTTTCCCTACGAAGGGGCTCCCTTTGGGCGGCAGTGGTTTGGCCTGAACGACCGCAGCGCCGAGGCCTTGCTGGACGGGATTCGTCGGGCTTCGGTCGATCTGAACGCGTTTCTAGACGCCGTGATGGAGCGGCTTTCCCTGCCCGCCTCGCGGGTTGCCCTGATGGGGTTTTCGCAAGGCACGATGATGAGTCTTTACGTCGCGCCGCGCCGCGCCGAAGTCTTGGCCGGGGTGCTGGGCTATTCCGGCCTTTTGATCGGCGGGGACCTTTTGGCGCAGGAAAAGCGCTCATCGCCGCCCGTTCTGCTTGTTCACGGCGAAGAGGACGAGGTGGTGCCGTTTACGTATTTCCGGGCGGCCCTTGGGGGGCTGAAACGCGCAGGGCTTGAGGTCTCCTCCCTCGCGTGCCCCAACCTCGGGCACAGCATTGATCCGGCAGGTCTGCAGGCTGGGTTGACGTTTCTTCAAAAGGTTCTGGCGTAAGGGCCTTTCGGTAGACGTGCCGTCTTTGTTTACCGTCCTTCCGGGCGGGAAGGGCGGTCGAGAAGGTGGGCAATGGCCTCCTGGAGGGGGATGTGCCCGTGCAGGACATCGTCCACGGCCTCGCAAATGGGCATGCGGACGCCCAGCTTGCCCGCCAGTGCGCGCACGGCCTTGGCCGTCGGAACGCCCTCGCACACACTCACACGGCCCGCGAGCAGGTCCTCGGCTCGGGCCCCTTGGCCCAGGGCGACGCCGAACGCCATGTTGCGGGATTGAAGGCTGGAGCACGTCAACACCGTGTCGCCCACGCCCGAGAGCCCCATGAGCGTCTCGGCGCGGCCCCCCAGGG
This sequence comes from uncultured Pseudomonadota bacterium, assembly GCA_903869345.1. GTDB lineage: Bacteria > Pseudomonadota > Alphaproteobacteria > UBA9219 > UBA9219 > CAIPYM01. The sequence continues at coordinate 26,415 of CAIPYM010000032.1, read as the reverse complement.
CCTCGGCCAGGCGCATCATCTCCACCAAGCCCCGCGAGATCAGGGCGGCGCGGGCGTTATCGCCCAGCTGCAGGCCGAGCGCGATTCCGCACGCCAGGGCGAGGACGTTTTTAACAGCCCCGCCGACCTGAACGCCGATCACGTCCGTGGTCGGGTAGAGGCGCACGGACCGTCCGCTGAACCCGGCAACCCACCGAGCACTCGCCTCGTCATCGGCGCACCCGAGCGTGAGGGCGACGGGGAGCCCCCGTGCCACCTCGCCCGCGAAACTCGGGCCCGAAAGAACGGCCAGGGAATGCCCCGGAAGAATCTCGGCAAGGATACGGCTCGGCAGGGTAAGGGTTGCAACTTCCAGGCCCTTGGACGCGACGATCAGGGGCTGCGGGGGAGGCTCGGTCGGGGGGAGGGCGGCCAGCTGCACCGCAAGACTCCGCAGATGTTGAACGGGCACGGCCAGCACCCAGGCCGCGCACGCTGCCATCTCCGGCAGGGAGGGAGTGGCCTTCAGGTGCGCATTCAACACGACGCCCGGCAGAAAAACGGGGTTTTCATGCGTACGATTCACGGCGTCCGCGACTTCGGGCTCGCGCGTCCACAGCAAGACTTCATGGCCTTTGTGAGCCAGCACCTGCGCCAGGGCCGTGCCCCACGCGCCGCCGCCGATCACACCGAGAGGTTGGGTCATGCAAAGGCCTCCTGAGGAACAAGGGAGCGGGTGGAAGTAAAGTCGTTTTTATCCTGCAACAAGGCACAAGATGACTTTCTGGAAGCCCCGTTCTCTTTACCGTCATTCCGGCGAATCCAGGGCCGTTTTCTGTGACAGAAGTAACATGGACCCCGGCTTCCGTCGGGGTGACGCATGAAGAGGAAGCCTAGAGAATCCATGCCGTGCCACAGTATGAAAGAGCTCAAGCCGCGTCAGGAATCCGAGTCGATCCGGTAAGGCGATCTCAGGAACAAAAACGTCCCTGGCTCGGGCGCGTATTTTTGGATCAAACGCTCGGCAAGCCCCAGGTTGGTGATTTCCTCAATCCCCGCGTCCAGAAAAGACCGAAAAGCAAAATCGCCCATCGGCACCATCATCACATTCGGAAAAACACGCACGGGTTTTGTACCAACCTGAACCAGCGTTCCCGGATTTTGCTTTACGAACAGTTGCGCTTGGTAGGCATCCGTAAATGTCACATCGGCCCTCTTATGGACCACGTCCAACAGCACCTGGGATTCCGACGTCAAATTGGGCAGGCTGATGGTCTTCGCTTCCGGAAAATCCATCTTGGCAATTGCAAGGGACATGGACCCGTCCAGCCCTCCCACCGTGATCGAGGAATCGTTGATCGCCGCAAGACCTTGGGCAAAGCGCGTGTCATCCTGTCGCGCCCAGGCTTTAATGCTGCTGTAAACAAAAGGCCGCGTGAGCGTGGCCCTCTGCGCGCGCACCGTTGTGCCCCAAACGCCGCACGGCATGATGTCGTACCGCCCCAGGTTGAGCCCTTCGACCATGGAACTGAACCCCGCCTCTTCAACCCATTCCACTTTCAGATTCGCTCGGGAGGCAATATTTTCCAGAGCTTCGGCAAAGATCCCGCTCACGGCATGCGTCGTCGGATCCACCACGCAAAGCGGTGGGTACGCGATGTACCCGGCCCGGATCACGCCCGTTTCCAAAATGCGAGGCAGAACGCTTTTGAAAACGCCGTTCGCTTGGATGGACACGCCTCCGCGCGGCACGATCCATCCTACTACCCCCGCGGACACGCCCGCCGCCACCAAAACCGTCAGCACAAGGGATTTCCAGGACAGGATAGGATGAGACACTGTGCCCTCCTCAAAAATAGGGAATCAAAACCGCGCAGGTCCCGATTCGATACGCCAAACTCTCGGAACGTCATGGATTCCTGCGAAACCTCCGCCTAGGACGGAGCGAATACATGAATCAAGACATCAACCACCTTAATCACAGCACATGGGAATGCAAGCACCACGTGGTGTTCACGCCAAAGTACCGGAAAAAGTTCTGTTCGGCAGGATCAAAGGGAATCGGGGGGGGGCTTTCACGATCTGGCCCGGCGCAAGGAGTGTGAGATTGCGGAAGGGCACTTGATGGGGGACCATGTGTGCACATGCTGATTTCGATTCCTTCCAAATACTCGGTAGCGGAAATCATTGGGTATCTGAAGGGGAAGAGCTCGATTTGGATTGCGCAGAACATCGAGAGGAGGATGCGCAATTTTGCGGAGCGCACATTCTGGGCACGAGGCACTTTTGTGACGACAGCAGGGCGTGATGAGGAAAAGATCAGGCTCTACATTCGAAACTAGGAGATTGCCAATAAAAAGGCGGATCAGATTGAGATGAGACAGGGGGTCTCATAAAGTCTCATACTTTGTCATCAAATCCTTTCAAACCACCTTTGGTGGTTCTACTTCGAACTCCCAGCTCTGCTGGGATGTTATCGACTTACTATAAATGCACATAAATAGATAACATTCTCTAGGCGGCGTACTTGGTTTCCTTGGCCTGGAAGAAGGATCGGACCTTGGCGGGGGATTTCGGAATGTGCCGCAAGTAGGCGAGAACGTTGGATTTCCGTTCCTTCTTGGAGGAGGCGAGCCCCGACAGACGGTGGACGTTCTTCTTGAGATCGTTGTTCAAGTACTCATCCGGATTGAGATCGGGTGTGTACGGCGGCGGGTGGAAAACGGCTATTTTGTTGGCGTTTTCCGCAATCCACGCCTGCACGCCATTCGGAATCGTTACGCCGATTTTCTGAAAGGACGCAACGAGCTTGGACAGTTCAAACACCGCACGTTGCGCAGCGCCGTGCGCAGTCTACGTTCCAACCTGCCTTTCCTTTTTACGTACAAACGCTTCCCTCACCTTATGGTCCCGGCCACCACCAATTCCTGTGATGGCTCCTTCGCGCATTGGAAAAACACAGTCAAAATCCATCGCGGCTTCCGCCCCGCACGGCGTTCCAAAATGATCGCTTTCCTCCTCGCCGATTCCTGATCGGCTCTCTCCGACGGTCCGTATGAAAACACGAAAACCAGGGACCCCTAAACGTTTCACGCAAACGGGGGCTCGCGTCGCTCCGCTCGTGAGGGCTCCCGCTCCGCTCGCCCCGTCCACAGCCCCTTTGACTTGCAACCCTTCGTGTCCTTCAGCCCTCAATTTTTACCCACACACTTTGTCCATTATGCCCAAAACCATCTACCGCTTGCGACGGCGCATCGAAATGTTCTTCGGAAAAATTAAGGAAAACAGACGGTTGGCCGTTCACTACGAAAAAAAAGACAACGCGTTCCTCGGCTTCATCGCCCCTTCGCCACCATCCCCCTCCACCTTTACGAACAGTGTCTAGTGTTGGATAACGATGACAGCGTTGTTGGCGCTCTGAACGACGTTCACAAGATCGTTGTTGCCAAGCTGCGTGATGCTCGCGTGATCGTTGAAGCCGTTTTGCGTGAGCAAAGCAACGTTGTTCGAACCTTGCTGGTTAAAGGCAGCCGTATCGTTTCCACCCAACTGGGACACGTCGATCCTGCCGTTGGTTCCTGTCTGGCTTCCCGTGACGCTGTTGTTTCCTGCACTTGCACTTCCTTGCGCGATCACAAAGAGGTTGCCGGTTCCCGCCTGCGTAAGGGGGTCGGTCGCACTGCCCACAACGTCATTGACTCCGTGCTGCTTGACGTTGATGACGTTGCCTTCTCCCCCCTGGGAAATGAACGCGCTCTCGTCGGTGTTGCCCTGCAGGATAAAGAGCGCGTTTCCAGCGCCTGTTCCGTTTTGAACAATGCTGACGGTGTCGCTGTTGGCGTTCTGAGACAAGAGAGCCAAGTCGCTTGTTCCATTCTGGGTCACGCTTGCGTGATCCCCAACACCCTCCTGAGAGAGGTCGACATAATTGTACGTTCCGCTTTGGGCGACGTTAGCCGTACCGCTGCTGCCCCACTGATTTACAAAGAGCGTGTTGTTGGTTCCGGTCTGGCTGCCCGTGACGCTGTTGTTCCCGGCGGTGCCTTGGGTGATGGCGAACGCGTTGCCGGTGCCCGCTTGGCTAAGAGGGTGAGAGGCATCGACGCCCACGATGTCACCGACTCCGTTCTGCGTAAGGTTCAGCTGGTTCCGGCTGCCACCTTGTGCGAGGAAGACATGTTCATCTGTGTTGTTCTGGGTGACATCAAGCAGGTTTCCAGCGCCCATTCCGTTTTGGACGATGTTGACCGTCTCTCTGTTGGCATTCTGAAGGATAGTGGCCTCATCCCGAACGCCAATCTGGGCGACGTCCGCGCTGTCCGATACGCCTTTCTGGGTGAGCGTGATATCATTGATCCGTCCCCGTTGGGTAAAGTTGGCCGTTCCATGTTCACCAACCTGGTTCGAAATGATAACACCACCCCCACTCGTTTGGCTGCCCGTGACGCTGTTGTTCCCGGCGGTGCCTTGGGTGATGGTGAACACGTTGCCGGTGCCCGCCTGGCTGAGAGGGTGAGAGGCGTCGACGCCGACAATGTCACCGATCCCGTTCTGCGTGATGTCAAGCGTGTTGTTGTCACCACTCTGCGAAAGGAACACTTTTTCATCGGTGTTGTGTTGCCTGACGTTGAGGGTGTTGCCCAGGGGTCCCGTTCCATTTTGAACAATGTCAAGCTCCTGCCGAGCGGCACTCTGATCAATGGTCGCGTGATCTTTCTGCCCGGACTGCCGGATGCTGGCCTTGTCCGACACGCTGGACTGCGTGATTTCGGCAACGCCTAACGTGCCCGTCTGGATGATCGTCGCTTCGGAAAGGGCGGTGGATGCCGTCTGGGTGATGATCAGCTTATTCGAGGTACCCCCCTGATCCGCCGTCGCTGTGCTGCTCGTGCCATGTTGTGTGACGGTCAGCCCCTGGCCCCCGGTGCCACTTTGTGTGACTCCTGCATGGTTGCCGGTGCCTGATTGGTCGAGCAAGGAGGCTGTGTTGCCAAGAGCCGTTGCGGTTTCAAGAAAATTCGCTACGTTGCCCGCGCCCGTTTGGGTGACTCCCACGTAACCGCCGAGACCATGCTGGGTCACACCCGCCGTGTTGCCGGAAGACGCATTCTGCTGAATAACAGCTGTGCCGATATTTGTCTGAACGATGGTTGCGTTATCGGCGCTGCCGCTCTGGGTGATGCTGGCATATCCACCGCCGATGCTTTGCTGAACAACCGCAGTTTCTTGATGCGCAACATCTGTTCCAGAACCATTTTGAGTCACTGTCGCTTGGTTAACAGCCCCGGTCCCTGTTTGGGTGATGGTGGCGCTGGTGAAGCTGCCACCTTGCTGAAGGGCCACGATGGCTCCGTTGCTGCTGTCGGACGTTGTTCCCTGAACAATGGTTGCGTCGCCGTTAACGCCCGCCTGGAGGATGGGGCTTATACTCGTCCCGGCGGTGTTGGCGTTCCCAACTTGTGCAATTGAGATGCTGTTCCCTGTCCCCGATTGACTGACGTTGGCCACGTTGCTGTCGGCGAAAGCCGCGCCGATCATCAACACGAGGGCCAAGGCACTGGTGGCGAGAAGAAGATGTTTCGAGGACATAATCCGCACTCCTTAGGGGTGTCACAAGGCCTGGAACCACCTCACTTTTCGTGAGGACGGACCGCCTGCACCTGCCCCCTGTTTTAGAAACTCTTCCCTACCGAGTCAAGAAGATTTTAATCTTTCAGAAACATTTTTTCATGATTTGTTAAGTAAGGTCTTTTCGCGTCTTTCCTGGGAAGGCTTTTATCTAGCTTCTTTCGTGAAGCGGATCGTTCCTGGTTGTGAGTCCGGTTTCAATTCCAACGTAAAACCATTCATCCCCTGGAGCAGCGGTGGCTTTGGGGAGGATGATAAACCCGTCCTCGGGGGCGCAAATCGTCGTTCCGTCGCCGCGTGTGGCAAGGACTTCGCCCTTCTGAATGGGATCGAGGTGGTTCCAGGGTTTGGCGAAGACGCCAAGGGGCGTTTCTTGATCGACAACACGCGTGACACGGACCAAGCGAAACGGTTCAGGCGTCAACGGCGGATCGTTTGCTGCGACCTCGGGCGGCAGAAGCCCTTCGGCGATCAGCAGTGACCGCGCGGCGCGGAAAGCGACCTCGGGCGCGTGAGGGTCCGCATGGTGCCCGCACTCAAGCGTGCAGGCTCGGGCTCCGAACCTACGTGCGTATTCGGTCGTGCCCGTGGACTCGTCGGTGGATTCCGAATTCGAAGGCTTGGCGCGGCCCGAAGCGGCGTACGCATCGGCCCATCCTGTAACAGCGGTTGTGATCCCGAGGCTCTGCGCGAGCGACCTGTTGGCAGCGCTGCCCGATTCGAGGAACAGAAACGGCGGCCCACCGACAACATCGTAAGAATGCAGATCAAGCAGGGTATCGCACGCCGCGAGCCACGGGCAGAGGATGTTCCCGAGTCGTGCTTCGTACGTGGTGGGGACGTTCTGCGGCACAAGGTAGCGGTTGAGGTTTCGCTCCAGGTAGCGCACGCCAGCTTTGTACGCTCCGGGGTTGCAGACGGGGATCACCTGGAGCTGTCCGCAGATCAGGGTCCAGGTGCCCGATTCAAAAAGGGTTTGGATTCGCTCCAGGGCTTTCGTGCCGCATGTCTCGTCCCCGTGCACAGCCCCGAGGATCAACACCCGTGGCCCAGGGGTTTCCGCAACGTAAAGGGAGGAGCGGATCATCGAGCTCTCCTTGAACGTTCAGCGCGACGCTTTAGCTTTCGGGGGGGCGGCGCGGCGACGTGCGGGAGTCGGCTCAGCGAGTGCCTGCGACAAGTCTTTGATCAGTGTGGCCAGGGGCTCGATGCCGACCGACAGGCGCACGGTGCCGTCCTCGATTCCTGCGCGGGCGCGTTCCTCGGGTCCAAATTGGCGGTGCGTCGTGGTGGCGGGCTCAATGACCAACGTGTCCGCTTGGCCGATGTTGGCGCGGTGGGTGATGACCTTGAGTCGCTGAAAGAACCGGGCGAGGGCCGGGCGGCCTCCCGCCAACGTCACGAGCAACACCGTGCCAACGCGGGCCTTGGGCATGGTGCGTTGGGCCCTCGCTGTGTTCGCGGCGTCCGCATCCAGCCCCGCACCGCGTAAGGTTTTGACCGCCGGATGCTTGCTGAGAAACTTTGCAAGCGCCTTGGCGTTCGCTTCTTGGCGGCTCAGACGGGCCTTGAGGCCTGCCAGACGGCGGACCAGGAGATCAGCGTCGCGCAGCCCCAGGGTCGGACCAAGAAGCGAGCCGCGTTTGCGGGCTGCGACGGCAAAAGCCTTGGGGCCGAATTCCTCAGCGATGCTGGGGCCCCCTGGCGCTTGCGGCGACGAAAGGGCGGGAAAACGGGGGGCTTGCCAATGCGGGAAGGTCCCTGCATCCACAATCATGCCGCCCATCACGTCGTTTTGGGCCGCGACGAGTTTGGTCAGCGAGACTGTCACGATGTCCGCGCCGTGTTTGATCGGGCGGCACGCGCCGAACCCGAGTGTGTTGTCCACGGCAAGCGGTACGCGGGCCTTGTGCGCAAGAGCAGCGATTGCATCCAAGTCCGCGACGCGCCCGTCGGGGTTGGAGACCGACTCGGTGAACACCAGACGTACGGACTCGCCCGCTTCCTGCAAGGCGGACTCGAACGTCGTGGGCTCAGCGGGATCGGCCCAGAACACCTTGACCCCTTGGGTCCCGAGCAACTTGAGCAACGCGAACGTGCCGCCGAACACATGGCGCGAGGCGATCACCGCGTCGCCGGAAGTTAAAAGGACTGAGAACAAAAGCGCGTTGGCAGCTTGGCCGGTTGAGACAGCGACTCCCATCGTGCCGCCCTCGAGAGCCGTGATGCGATCCGCCAGACGTTCCAGGCCTGCATGCCCGTTGCGCAGGTAGGTGCCGTTATCCAAGGGGTCCGCAAACCGCTTGGCGGCATCATCGAGTGAACGAAAGCGCGGACCTACGGCCCAACGGTCGGGGGGGGAGGATTTTGGCATCGGGGTCTCCTAACGGACCAAAAGGGGCACGAACAACGGCCCAACACAAGGGGCCATGCAGTTTATGCTCTCTTTTGCCCCTCTACCACGCCCAAGCCTGCTTTTGCGAGAGCCCCCGCAAGGGACCAGCGATTGCCTGCCTGCCATGAGGCGGGAGCGTGCACCTTTAGCCGGGCAGGGGATGTTGGGTAGGCGACGTGCCGTCTTCAGGATTCAGCGTGTTGTGCAACTGGACGAGGGCGCTGGCGATTTCGGACAGGGCCTCGGCTTGGCGCAGGCCGAGGGTGGAATCCTCGCGTTTGGCTTGGTGGAGGGCGGCCCCTAACGATTCAAGGTGGGTCGCTAAGGATTCATCGTTCCGCGTTACCGTCTGGCCGAGGCGGGTGATCTGCGATTCCAGACTGGCGCGAAGGGAGGTGGTTTGATTTTCCAGAATGCCCAGGGTGGACAGGCTGTGCGTCACGGCCTCTTGCACGGTTTGGGAGGCTGCCAAAAGGTTCTGGGCGCTGTCCGCGAGCGTCCGTATTTGCTCGGTTGTCGCGCCGTTGTGCCCCGCGAGCGCTCGCGCGGCGTCGTCCATGGCGGTTTGATGACGTGCCAGCGACTCGTGAAGAGCCTCCTCGCACCGGGGTCCAAGGGTGCGGAGCATGTCCATGATCGGGGCAAGCGCGGCCAGGGATTCTTGCGCAGGCCCAAACGTGGCCATGAGTTCGGCCAGCTTGGTCTGGGTCGCCTCGGTTTGCGCATCCACGGCGGTGGTGTGCTCGCTGAACGCTTGCAAAGCCGCTGAAGCTCGGTCCGCGTTGTCCTGGGTTTTGGCCTTGAGGTCCTCCACGGCGGCTTGCGTGGCCAAGGCTGCTTCGGTGCCTTCCTGTGCGCGGGATGTGAGGGCTTGAACCTTCTCGACCTGCTGCGTCACAAGGTCCGTGACAGCACACAAGCGCTCCTCGACTGCCGTGGCGGAGGCATCGAGGCGCTGAATCCGTTCGCCCACGGCGACGGAGGTTGTTCCCAGTTGGTCGGCAAGCGTTTGCGCCGCTGCGGTCAGGAGGCTGTTGCCTTCATGCGCGCGGGTGGCGAGCTCTTGCGTTTCGCTCGCACTGCGCACCAGGGTTTGCAAAAGCCGGGGCACTTGGTCCTGAAGAATCCGCGCGACGTCCGCAAGGTCATCCGCGCGTTCGCGCGTGTAGGGCACAAGGTCGTTGAGGTGCTCAACGGTCGCCGTGTGCGTGTGCTCCAAATGCTTCGACGATTCGTTCAGGGCCGTGACCGCGCGGTTGATAGCGGCCTCGTGCGTGATGGTGGTGTGCTCGGCTTGATGTAGGGCTTCCGCCGAGGCGGAAAGCTCTTTACGTACGCGCTCGTAATCTTCGCTGAGGGTCTGAGTCAGGGCCCTGAAGAGGGTCTTGGATTCCCCCTCAAACTTTAATGGCACCGGGCCATTTTCGCCCATGAGGGTAACGTCGGGAATCTGGCCGATGCGCTGGCGCGTGCGGTCCAAGGCGCGGGCCAAATCGCCCAAAGCGTCAGGGCGGTCCAGGCCCCAAAGCGGGGCGTAGAGATCCCCCGTGGCCAAACTTTCGACGCTGCGCATCAAGAGGAAAAGCGCGGTGTCTTTTTGACGGCTGCGGGCCCGGTTAGCTTCCAACAGCAAAGCCCCAACACCCAGGGGGCCCAACCCCACAAGCATCAGCAGCACAAGCCCCCAGAACCGGATGTCCTGCAGAGCCTGAGCCGACGGAGGCAGGGGGGCAAAGGACCCCGTCGCGGAGGATTCCACGACAACGACCGGTACGGCGGACGGCAACGGTGGCAGGGCGGCAAGGGCCACGCCTAAGGCCATCAGCGCGTCCGAGGTTACGGTGGGCGATTCGGGGTCCAGGGCGATCTCGAGTTCGGTTGCCAGGGTCGACGCGAGCCCGATGACCGAATCAAGATTCCAACGTTCCTCCTCGGCGTTCGCGCCCGGCGTATCTGCAAGCCTCGCCGCTGCCACCCGCGCGGTTTCGAGGGCGCGCTTGGCCCGATCCAGCGCCGCACGGTCGCGTTGAAGGGCGGCTTGTCGCGCCTCGTTCAGAAAGCCGCCGAAGCCCAGGGCGCGCGTAACGGCTGTGCGGGCCGTTGTCTCGGGGGATGAAAGGGGGAGGGCTGGGTGTTCGTGAGAGGTTGCGGGGAGAGCGGGAGAGACGACCGAGGCTGCCGCAGCCGCGACCAAGTCCGTGCGGGCCATGTCCAAGCGGTAAGTGGCGTACGCACCCCCTGCAACCAACGCGAGGAACAGGAGGGTTGCCAAACCGAGGGCAAGCACGGCTGTGGACGAAGACTCACGCGGAAGGGGGGGCGAAGGGGGAGGGGGGGGAGCGAGGGAATCGTCGGCGTTGTGCATCGCAAAAATCCTTACCGCGCTTGAGGTTGCCGCGCGAAAAGGACGCGGCGCATAAAGCTCGGGAACACCCCGCTTGACCGGGGCCGCGCCCCGAGAAACACCCCAGGACAACAAACCCGAGGGAGCATTATGGCCCGCTCGTCCCGGAAAGCAATCGGGGTCTTGGGCGGGGCAGAGCCGCTCATGTCTCGGAGTGAGGTTGAAGGGGAGAGCGGGGACACCGTCGTCCCTTCCGCAACCGTTGTGCCTGGAACAAAATACCGAGGCCGCCCCCCCCCTCTACCCCTTTCCATCCTCCATCAAATGCCGGGCGGCGGCGCGGGCGGCGTCGGTGACGGTGGAGCCTGCCAGCATGCGGGCCAGTTCCTCCACGCGCTCGGGGACATCGAGGGATTCCACGCGGGTTAGGGTCTGCCCCTCGCCCGTTGTTTTTTTGGAAACGCGGAAATGCGTTTGGGCGCGGGCTGCGACCTGGGGGCTGTGCGTGACGACCAAGACTTGCTGCCCCTGACCCGCCAAACGCGCGAGGCGTGCGCCGACCGCCGCCGCGACAGCCCCGCCAATGCCCGCGTCCACTTCGTCGAACACGAGCGTGGGGACGGAATCCTCGGCGGCCAAAATGACGTGAAGGGCGAGCAGGAACCGCGCGAGCTCCCCGCCCGAGGCGACTTTATGCAACGCACCGGGGGGCGTGCCGGGGTTGATCGTCGCCTGGAACGTCACGCGCTCCAACCCCTCGGCTTGGCCTTCATCCTCGGGCAGGGGCGTGAGGTTCGCCTCAAACCGCGCCCGTTCAAGTTTCAACGGCGCAAGCTCTTTGTGAAGCCGCTTGGCCAGGGCCTCGGCTCCTTTGCGGCGAAGGGCACTGAGGGCTCGTGCCAACTCCAGGTACTGCGCTCGCGCCGCTCCCACGGCTTTGGCCAGCACGGGGAGGTGGGTTTCCGCATCGTCCAAAAGCTCCAGGCGCTCGGCCAATGTCCGATGCAGGGCGGGCAGGGCGTCGGGGTCCACGTTGTGTTTGCGGGCCACCCCCCGCAGGCTGAACAGGCGATCTTCGAGGCGCTGAAGTTCCTCGGGGCCGTTCGCTTCCTCGTCCACGAGGCGTTGCAGGGCCTGAAGAGCCTCGGCAGCGTCGTCCATCGCGCGGTCCACAAACGCGAGGATGCTTGCGATCTCGGGGGCTTTCTCGGCCAGCCGCGCCAGAGTCCGCCCTGCTCGCGCCAAGCCTGTTGCCGCGCCGCGCTCACCGTCCAGGTCCTCCAGCGCCGTGCGCAGATGCTCCCCGATGCGTCCCCGCGCCTGAAGGGTCGTGCGTCGCTCAGCCAGCGTCGCGGCCTCGCCGTCCTGAGGGCCGAGGGCGCCAAGCTCGGCCACGGCAGCGCGGAGGAAATCGGCTTCGGCCCTCGCGCGGGCTTGGTTGTCGAGGGCGGCTTGATGCTCGGCCTCGGCCTTGCGCCAAGCGGCATGGGCCTCGGCAACCGCGCTTCGCGGCGCGTCCAGACCCGCGAAGGCGTCGAGCCACACGCGGTGGGTCGCGGGGTCCAAGAGCCCGTGCGATTCAAACTGCCCGTGCAGCGTGAACAGCGTCGCCCCGAGTGCTTTCAGCAAACCAATGCCGATGGGCTGGTCGTTGATGAACGCCCGCGAGCGACCATCCCGGCCCAGCGTTCGCCGCGTGATCAGCGGGTCCTCGGGCGTGATCCCCTGATCGCGCAAAAGCGCACACGTTGCGGACGGGAGCCCCCGAGGGCTTCCCCACTCGGCCGTGACACTGGCGTTGTCCGCGCCTGCGCGGATGAGGCCCGCGTCGCCCCGCGCCCCCAGCGCGAACCCCAAGGCGTCCAGCACGATGGACTTGCCCGCGCCCGTCTCGCCCGTGAAGACGTTCAACCCCGGCCCGAGCGCGAGCGTCAGGCGGTCAATCAGCACGACATCATGAATAACCAGCCGAGTGAGCACGGACGCGATCCTTTCCGCTTCCCGGCGTAAGAACGACACGCGGGAGCCGCTCTTGACGCAGCAACCTCCTTACCAAAGGGAGGGAAGGCCTGTCACGTAAGGGCTTTTCAGTCATTCTGACACAGGGTGATCCAAATGCCCCTCGTGCAAGGTGCTACACTGGGTTGTCGTCGGTTTGACTCGTATGGACTCCTTGAGACAAAATCCACCTAGGTTCGCGCTCAAAACGCATGCCTCCGAGTCGGAAGTTTTGTGCTCCGGCCGTGTTGAAGGAGACACGGAATGGCTCAGGATCTTTTCGGTTTTAGGTTGGTCTCTGTCTGTTTCTTCCCGATATTCTTTTTGCTGATGATGGGGTTTCCTCGACCGTCGGGTGCTGAAACATGGAACACATGGGGAACATTCGGAACTGCCCGGGGTTTTGTAGGCCTCGGCGCGACGTCTGCTGGCGCCGTTATAGTCGTACAGGACAGTGATCGTTTCAGCCTGACGGATATGGTGGAGAATCACGCGGCAGCCCCTCGATCTTTGACATCCCCTGGGACAAGGCTGGACCTGTGCAATTCAACGCTTATGCATGTTACACATGGACACCTGATTATCTGTCCACCTTATTTTGAGCGCGTGATGATTGAAGGGGATGAACAGAGATCGCATTCCCTTCCGAACGTCTTAGTTCCTGGCGACGCCATGAGCCGCGTTGCGACGCAATCCTCCCCCCAAGGAACGACTGTGGCCGCATCAACGTATAGGGACGAACTGTCCCTGTGGCGTACTGATGAGCCAACAGCCTCTTTCGCGCGTGTTGCAAAAAAAGCTCTTTTGCATAGAGCCACGGGGCTTCTGAGCCCGTCCGTCGTTTGGTGGAACGATGCTTTTCACGTTCTTGTTCCGATGATTGCGTTCCCCGACCCCAAGAGTGGGCATCCCCAGCACCGTCTTGACCATCTTGTGTCGTTGGATGGGGGACGAACTTGGCATGAGATGACCATTGCCAACGCCGCCTCGACGATCAACGATTTACTGATGGAATCGACGTTGATTGGGGACGAAAATCGCCTGTGGGCGGCCTATGTGCTCGACAGTGCCTTGTATGTTCAGAGGTTGGATAAAGGGCAAGACGTTTGGTCCTCTCCCATCAAACTGAACATTTGCGGTAACGTGAGTCACCTTCAATCGGCACGTATCGGCTCGCGGGCCGTCTTGCTATGGGCAAGTGATTGCTACCAAGAATCGGAGTCTTGGTCCAAATGGCCCTTGGCTGATATTTGGTCCCCCGACGCACGACGTACATGGCTGAACAACGATGTATTCTTACTGCCGCTTGAGGCAAGCGCCGAACAACACATCGAGCCGACGCGCCTGACCGAACCATTATCTTACACCGATTCCTTGGTGAGTTTGGGCGTAGACGGGGGGGGATATGTCGCACGAACGGGACGGCGTAAGGTCGGGTATGAATTGAACAGTTTTGGGGCTCCGGAGGAGGTTTTCTGGCTCTGGATCCCCCAGGATAAAGTCTTCCATTCTCAACCGTAGATCGTTCTGCACGCGATCTCCTTCGTCTTTGCTTGACGCAGCAACCTCCTTACCAAAGGGAGGGAAGGCCTGTCACGTAAGGGCTTTTGTGCCTCTGAACGTTCCTTGCGCCGGGATCACCCCGCGCAGGCTGTTGAGGAACCAAAGGCCCGTGAGGTGAGGAAGGTCGCGCAGGCGCAAAAGACCTTCGCAGAGCGCACCCGATTCCAGCAGGACTTCCCGACGAATGCCGGGCAGAAGCCCGCAAGCAACGGGCGGCGTCAGAAACGGCCCGCCCTCTCCCAACGTGAAGGCCACGTTGCCGCGCGTGAATTCGGTGATTTCCTCGTGGTCGTTGAAAAGGAGCGTGTCGAAAATCCCGCTGTCCAGCGGGGGCGCAAAGGGGGCGTAGGCGCTGCGCTCGGTCGTCTTGTGGATCAAAAACTCGGGCTCACCCCGAAGCGGGGCCGTGGCGAGCGCGACGGTGACAACGGGAGGCGTTGCGGGAAGGGGTACAATGTCGGTTTGCACGAGCCCCGCACGGTCCGTTTGCAGACGCACGCGCCAGGTGCCGTGCGGGTGGGCGCGTTGCAGCGATGAAAGCGCTTCCCGCGCCGCGTTTTCGTTCAGCGCAAAGCCGAAATGCCGGGCCCCGCGCTGAAGACGCGCGAGGTGACGATCACCTTCGACCAGGCAGCCCTCCTCCAGGCGCAGGGTTTCGAGAAGGGAAAACGAGGCGGTCGCGCGATTCACAAAACGTCGCTTCATCGTCCATTCGGCGAGTTCAGCCTCGGGGCGTGAATCCCACGTGATGCCGCTGCCAGCGCCGTAGGTCGCTTGGCCTTTTTGCACCGTGACGGTCCGAATGCCGACGCTCCACCGGCATGCGCCTCCTGGTCGGATGACACCAAGGGCTCCGCAGTACGCGCCGCGCGGCGAATCTTCGTTGGTCGCGATGGCCTTCATTGCTGCGACCTTGGGCGCTCCTGTGATGGACCCGCACGGGAAGAGGGCCCGAAACACATCGGTCAGGGTCACGTCCTCGCGGGTTCGGCACGTGACGGTCGAGGTCATCTGAAGGACGCTGGGCAGGCGCGTGATGGCGTACAGCGTGGGCACGCGAACTGAATCGCGCTCGGCGATTTTCGCGAGGTCGTTGCGCAAAAGGTCAACGATCATCAGATTTTCGGCTCTGTCTTTGGCCGAGGTGCGCAGTGCCTCCAGGTCCCCAGGGTTTTCGGGATCCGCCGTGCCCTTCATGGGGCGCGTGACGAGGGCGCGTGATTCCGGGTCCCAGGCGAAAAACATTTCGGGCGAGACGGAACAGACCTGAATCTCGCCCAGGTTGAGGTACAGCCCATGCCCGCCGGGTTGCGCCGCACGAAGGGCCTGAAAGAGGTCCCAAGAATCCCCTGTCAATGCAGCGTGCCAACGGCCCGTGAGGTTTGTTTGGTAGTAGGCACCTGCTGCGATGGCCTCTCGGGTGGACTCCAGGCGCTGCATCCACGTGCGTGCGGGCGTTTCCGCCTGCCAAAGGTCGCACGTCGCGCCGTGTGACGTGTCTTCGGACAAGGGACACGGGGCATCTTCGGGGTGATCGAAAACGGCAAAGGCGGCCAGGGGCGCGTGCGGGTCGGGAGGGCGGACCGTCAGTGCAGCATCAAAGGCAGGCGCGGCTTCGTAGGCGACAAAGCCGAGGATCCAACGGCCCGCGTGGGCCTCGGCTTCGGCGGCCCGAAGGGTGGGGATCACGTCGTCCAAGGTTGTGGCGCAGAGCGTTCGCAAGGGGTGCGCGAACCAGCGTGTTTCTCGCGCCGCAGGGTCTTCACCGTTTGCCGTTGCTTCAGCGTCCGGCGTCGCGTCCGGGAAATCCAGGAACGCGGTGACGGAGGAGGACGGGAAGGTGGAGGCGTTCATACGCGGGCTCGCCCCCTTACGCGGTGGAGGCCGCCGGAAGACTTACGATAAACCGTGCGCCCTCCGTGGTGCCATCCGGCCGTGGGCGGTTCTCGGCGCTGAGGTGCCCGCCGTGCGCTTCGATGATTTGCCGCGCAATGCTGAGGCCAAGGCCCGAGTGGGTCCCGAATTTTTCCGCTGCGGGACGCTCGGTGTAAAAGCGCTCGAAAATCGTCTCGCGCTTGTTTTCGGGAATGCCGGGGCCGTTGTCGTCCACAAGAATTTCCAGCCGCGTTCCCTCGCGCTGAAGGCTTACGGTTACGAGCTGACCGGGCGGGGAAAACGACAGGGCGTTGTCGAGCAGGTTTTGAAGGACTTGGGCCAGACGGCCTTCCACCCCCCGCACGCGGAGCGAGCCGGGCGGCAGGGGAGCCAACGTGACGCGCGGCGAGGGATTGTCCCCGCTTTCGTCGGAAGGCCCGAAGGTTTCCACCACCAGGCGCGTCAACGCTCCGAGGTCAATCGGCGTGGCCTCCGACCGGATCAGTTCAGCGTCCAGGCGCGAGGCTTTGGCGATGTCGCTCAGCAACCGATCCAAGCGGTCCACGTCGTCGCGCAAAAGGCGCAACAAACGTCGCCGTCGTTCGGGATCGTCTTGGACAAGCTCCATGGTCTCAATCGCGCTGCGAAGGGACGTGAGCGGGTTTTTCAGTTCGTGGGCGACATCGGCGGCGAAGTTTTCAATCGCCCCCACGCGCTTGCCCAGGGCTCCCGTCATGGCCCGGAGCGCGGTGGAGAGATCCCCAATTTCGTCATGCCGTTCGCCGAAATCCGGCAGATCCGTGGAGCCTGGGCGTTGAGCTTTGTCCCCGAGCCCTGTGATTTTCATCTGGTTGCGGCGAATCCCTTCAGCTGCTGAGGCCAACAGGCGCAAGGGGTGCACGATGGTTCGCGCGAGGTAGATGGACAGCCCGACCGTGATGATCAGCGTGAGGGCAAAAACCTGCAGGATGCTGAGCCGCACGGCGCGCATGGCGGCATCCACGTTGGAATCGGGCCGCGAAAGAAGCACAACGCCCAGAATGTGCTGGTAACGCTGCACGGGCACGGCGGCGGCCAGCAAAAGCCCCCCTTCGGGCAGACGCCAAACGCGCGTGGCTTGCGTGCCGGTCAAGGCTTCGCGGGCCGGAGCGTACGTGGCGTTCTGCTGCTCCTTCGCGTCGTCGGGGTAAATGGGCAGGCGATCTGCGGCGATCCAGGCTTCCAGTTTGTCGTCCCCGTGCGTGACGAGGTCTTGAACGAAGAATCCGAGGCGGGCAGTCGCGGAAAGGGCTGGAGGGGCGGCGTGGGGAGAAGAGGGTGTGTCCTCACCGTGTTTGTGAAGCGACAGGCTATCGGCCAAGGGGGAATCGTCCACGCCAAAGAGCTGAATGCGGGCCGTGCTCGATTCCGTCAGCCGCCGGACCATGAGCCGCGCCAGGAGAGGCGAGAGAAACGTGCGTTTTTCACGGTCCAACACGGCTGCGCCCTCGCCGAGCGCACTGGCCGACATGCGCGCTTGGAGCAGCAAAGCGTCCAGCTCAGCCCCCACGAGCCGATCCTGGTAACGTCCAAGGTAAAGCAAACTGCCCACCAGAATCGCCAGCGCCAGCATGTTGACGGCCATGATCCGCAGCGTCAGGGGCGAGATGCGACGGCGCGAGGACTCGCGTTCGATCGGCACAGGACGAAGGGCCGGTACCGCAGGGGGAGAGGGGAGGGACGGGGGAACGTTCACGGGCGTGATCCTCGGGGCGCGATGAAGCGCCCTGAGGATACGCGCGGAGAGGACAGGCGGCAAAATGTTCGTCCGCGTTCCGCCCTAGTGCTGGGTGGAAGGCGTGGGGGAGGTCTCTGTCTCCTCGTCGTTCTTCTCCCTCTTGGTGTGGCGGAGGGTTTTCAGGTTTTCATGCCACGACGCGACCATGTCGTAAGCCTCGCTGGGACGTAGGCGGTCCCAGGCCACCAGCGCTTGGCTGAGCTCGCGCGGATGAACAATGTGATCGTCGGGGCGCGCTCCTCGGGCGAGAAGGAACAGCGAGATGAAGTTCGCCTTATCCAGGTTCATCGACCGGCAGAGAGCCGCCAACATGCGGCCTCCCGGTTCCTCGACGACGGACTCAATAATCGGCATCGGCAGGTGGCTCAGACGGCTGAGGACGATCAGGAACAGGCGGAAATACCCCAAGCGCAACAGCTGGGGCAAAAGGCGCGGCGTGATGGCACGACGCTCCTCCAGCCAGTTGGCGACGGCGGCCATTGCGGTGTCATCCTGACGCTCCACCGCGTGATCGCGCAAAAGGTCGTCGATGGATTGGCGCAGCGTCTCGTCCAGTTGGCCACTCGACAGGCCGAATTTTTGCAAGGTGTAGCGCCGGAGGTCTTGTGAGACCCACCAGTAAAGAAGCGATGCTTTGGAGGCGGTCATCTCGGGACGCGTCAGAAGGGGGCGATGCAACGTGGCCGTGAGGCGACTCGCTTCCACCAAGATGTCAATGGCGCGTTCGGACAGGTGCGCACCAAGGTTTTCAACGACCATTTGCATGACTCCAAGGTCCCCCGTGACGACCAGTGCATCCGCAACGGCTTCACTGATCGCCGCGCGTTGGGCAATGGCTTCCGCGTGGTCGCGGCCCTGCTCGCTGGCAAGGTGGATCAGGTCCTCGTCTGTCAGAACTTCGCTGTTGATGAGCAGAGGCCGCGCGACGTCCAGAGGTTCACGCGCGAGGCTCAGGGCGGTTGTGTGAGGCAGACGAAGGCATCCGGCGAACTGTCGGGCCAATTCCTGCCGCGCTGTGTGGGACGAGGCCCCCAGGAGGCTTTGAAGCAGTTCGTTCACCAACGTCTCTTCGCGGGCGTTTAGGTTGATGTCCTCAGCAAAGAACAGGTCGACGAGGGAGCTTGCGAGCTGGGCACGGGCCTCCTCGGTCGGGGTGTGCGCCAGGGCCAGGAGGTTGGGCCATTGTGCGTGAATGCGGTCGAGCATCGGCGGCCTACGGGGCTGGAGAGAAGCGGCGCCCGGAACACGCGGCGCGGCGAAGGAACCGGGGGTGTTGGGATGGGTTAAACTTTCGCGCACGGTACAGAAAAGAACCGCCGGAGGAAAGCCTGCTGCTGCCCAGGGGGCGGCCATCGACGAACCGTTCATGAAGGTCTCCTTTCACGTGAGCTGAACGAAGAAAAAAAGCGTTGAGGGTTTGAGAGGACCGTTGGGGGAAGGAAAATTGCTTTCCAAAGCGGATCGTGCCAGGTTGATGACGGGAAGCGCGGTTCCGCAGAAGGAGACCCAGGCTATGCAAATTACGCCCGCCCCCCCCGCACCGGCCACCGTGGGCGCGGTCGCGCCCGGCGCTCCGCAAACCGTGACTCCCGTGGGGCCCGTGCAAGCCGTCGCACCGATTACCCGTAACGCAAGTCCCCCGCCGG
Organism: uncultured Pseudomonadota bacterium; assembly: GCA_903869345.1. Lineage (GTDB taxonomy): Bacteria > Pseudomonadota > Alphaproteobacteria > UBA9219 > UBA9219 > CAIPYM01. The sequence continues at coordinate 7,210 of CAIPYM010000032.1, read as the reverse complement.
CAAAGGCCGAAACGGACGCCAAGGCGCGAATGCCGGGCGATCGTCGTGCCTCCGTTCGTTCCGGCAAGCGCGGCCCCAGCAACCCTCCCGAGGGGGAGGAAAGAGAGGGCGAAAAGGTGAACCTGAGCGTTTGACACGGTTTCTACCCTTGGTTTGATGTCCATCCCGTCGCTGCCAGACCGTTGATTCCTTGCAGGTTGGTGCAGGATGTCAATGTCGGCGGCTAGGACAAATCCTACACACATAAGCGTTCGATTGCAATAAAAATCGTAGTAAATGAAGATTAATCTATATCCATTATTTTAATGAACGAACATCATTACTTCCGGATACATTCTTGCCCCTTTTGGGCAAAAGCGCCCCTATTTGGATCGAATTAGAAACGAAAATTAAGGGCTTTTGCCTCGTTCCGGCGGCTGGACGCCGTCGTTTCGGAAAGGCGAAGGCGAGGGCTGCGGCCTCAAATGGCGTGTTCGGGCACTCCGCAGACGCAACGCCTCACGAGCGAGGACAGGAACAATTGCAGGGCGCGGGGCCGATTCTCAAAGGCGGGACGCTAAAAACGCGCGTACAATAAGAGGTGCCTGCACAGGGAGCACAAAGAATCAACGTTGTCAAGGGACTTGGGGGCGCTTAGGGTCCCCGGCGTCCGGCGCATAAGCGTCGCACGTTGCCCACCCTTTCAAGGACGCTGCCACCATGTCCCTGCCCAAGACTTTCGAGGACCTCGTTAAAAAGAGCGGTGCCAAGTTCGTTGATCTGCGGTTCACGGACCCGCGCGGTGTTTTGCATCACCTGACGCACGCCATGGAAACGGTGGACGAGGGTACGATCAAAAACGGATTTATGTTTGATGGGTCGTCCATCGACGGATGGAAGCACATCAACGAATCCGACATGGCGTTGATCCCTGATTTGGAAACGGCGGTTCTGGATCCCTTTTACGCGGAACCGACGATTGTCCTTTTCTGCAATGTCCATGATCCGCTGACGGGCAAGGCCTACACGCGTTGTCCACGGTCCATTGCGCAGAAAGCCGAGGCGTACCTCGTGCAATCCAAGGTCGGCGACACGGCCTATTTTGGTCCTGAGGCTGAATTTTTTGTCTTCGATGAAATCAAATTCAGCAATGATCCCCACCACACATTTTACCGTTTGGATTCGTCCGAAGGACCCTACAATTCAGGGCGCGACTACCCCCAAGGCAACCTGGGCCATCGGCCCCGCGTTAAGGGCGGCTATTTCCCCGTCAACCCCGTCGACTCCGAGCAAGACATGCGCTCCGAGATGTTGGGGACGATGGAGGCCATGGGGCTGGGGATCGAAAAGCACCACCACGAAGTGGCCTCCTCGCAGCATGAGCTGGGAATCAAGTTCCAGCCGCTGGGGGCGTGTGGCGATGCGATGCAGGTCTATAAGTACGTGGTGCGCAATGTGGCGGCGGCTTACGGCAAGACGGCGACGTTCATGCCCAAGCCCTTGTTTGGGGACAACGGGTCCGGGATGCACGTTCACCAATCCCTGTGGAAGGGGGGCAAACCGCTGTTTGCGGGGGATGCGTACGCGGGTCTGTCCGAAACGGCCCTCTTCTACATCGGCGGGATCATCAAGCACGCCCGCGCTCTTAATGCGCTGACGAACCCCACGACCAACAGTTACAAGCGTCTGGTGCCAGGGTACGAAGCCCCGGTCTTGCTCGCGTACTCCGCGCGGAACCGTTCGGCCTCGTGCCGCATTCCGTACTCGGTGGGCCCCAAGGCCAAGCGCGTCGAAGTGCGGTTCCCCGACCCGAGCGCCAACCCCTATTTGGCGTACGCCGCGATGCTGATGGCCGGGCTCGACGGGATCGTGAACAAGATGCACCCCGGCAAGGCCATGGAGGATAACCTGTACGAGCTTCCGCCCAAGGAACTCGCGAAGGTTCCGACGGTGTGCGGGTCGTTGGACCAGGCGATCCAGTCGCTCGAAAAAGACCACGCCTTCCTTTTGAAGGGCGACGTGTTCACGGAAGAGTTTTTGGAATCGTACCTGGATCTGAAACGCGATGAATGGGATCGTTTCCGCACGGCCCCGCACCCCATCGAATACGACATGTACTATTCGCTGTAAGTTTCCGGTGGATCTTGTCTCTCGGTTCCTCTGGAGGCCCTGGCTGACAGGGGGACCGGGAGCAAGGCGGTAAGGCGGCCCCCCGCTCGGAGCCATCTTTACTCATACCCAGGGTTGAGCGGGCGGGACGAATCGGGACGAGAGGCTATTGGGCGGAGCGCGAGGAGGAGAGCGGCATTCGGCGAGCCAGGACCACATAAAGAGGCAGGGAGGTTGCACAAAGGGCGACGCCGAACCCCACACCCAGGACCAGGCTGAAGTGATCCGAAATCAGGCCCATACAGAGCACAACGATCGAGAAAACAACGCTGCCTGCGAACGAGGCGATGGACCCCAAGGTGGCGCGTTGGTCGTCGGTGAATTCCTCTTGCATCATCTGATCACTGGCGACGAGTCCCGGCCCGAAAACGAACGCCCCGCTCAGGAAGAGCAAGGGGGTGGCAACATTTGACATCAAGAGCCCCAACGTCTGCGAAAACAGCCAGTAGACGTCTCTGAAAATCAAAATGTGGATTCTGCTGATCCGATCAATGAGGGGGCCCGAGAACCAGAAACCGATGAACCCTGCGAGATTCCCGAGGCATCGGTAGAGGCCCAGGGCCCATAACGGCCATAAAGTATTCAGGAAAGGGGTCTGAGATTGAAACAAGGCTTCCCCGGCCCCATGATGGAGAGCGTTGGCAGTTACGAGGAGAAACAAACGCGGATGGGTGTAAATCTTGAGGCACGCTTCTTTCATGTGAAGGAAATTTTTTGTGGGAGCAGGGCGATATGTGCGGGGTTCTTGAAACCCAAAACTGACGACGAGGGATAAAACCTGAGGAATAATCCCGAGCATAAAAATAACGTGCAACCCATAGTTTGTTAAAAAAGAGGCGATGAGGGCCGAAAGCCCCAAGCCCACTTGAAACAGGCTGCTTGTCCGTCCCTGATAATGATGAAATTTGTCCTGCAGGTTGGCGGACTTAAGGCTTTCAAAAAGAAGAGCGTTGTTGTTTCCATTGAAGAGGCACTGGCTCAGGCCCCCCAAGAATCCTCCCAGACAAAGCGCCCACATTCCGTTCGCCGAAGCGTAAAGGACGATGCTGAGCGTCGAACAGAAGGACGCCAGGATCATCGTTCCTTTTCGTCCCATCTTGTCGGATAAAATGCCGGTGGGGATGTCCATGAGGGCGGATGTTGCGGAGGTAATGGCGAAAACGGCCATGGCTAACGTGTAAGAGCCCGCGATTTCAGCAAAATAAATGGCGAGAAAAGCATCTTGCAGCCGAAAATCACACAAGAAATTATGGAAGTACAAAAGCCTGATGTTCCGAATCACCATGGTTGAAGCCTTTTGGGGCGAGGGTTCTCACGAGGAAGACCCCGCTTATACAAGGGTCCTGGCGGGGGCACGAATCGGGAAGCCTCGCGCTACGTGGACCCCCTTCGCTGTTGCGCCAATCAATTAGCCGGGTTGGTTGTCCGGTCGATGATTCCTCGTGATATGGCCCGCCTCAGCCCCTCCGGGGACTCCGTGCAAGTTTTGTGGGGGCAATCCCCCCTATAGCACCCTCCGCAGGTACTGCCCCGTGAAGCTCGCGTCCACCTGGGCGACGGCTTCTGGCGTGCCGGAGGCCACGAGGAACCCGCCGCCTTCGCCTCCTTCGGGGCCGAGGTCAAGCAGGTGGTCGGCGGTCTTGATGACCTCCAGGTTGTGCTCAATCACGAGCACCGTGTTGCCCTGGTCCACCAGCGCCTGAAGGACCTCCAGCAAGCGCCGCACGTCTTCGAAGTGCAGGCCCGTTGTCGGCTCGTCGAGGATGTAGAGCGTCCGGCCCGTCGCGCGACGCGCCAGCTCCTTGGACAGCTTGATCCGCTGGGCCTCGCCGCCGGAAAGGGTCGTCGCGGCCTGGCCGATCTTGATGTAATCAAGGCCTACGCGCTCCAGCATCTTCAGCTTGTCGCGGATGGACGGCACGGCCTCGAAAAATACCGCGCCCTCCTCCACCGTCATGTCGAGCACGTCGGCGATGGACTTGCCCTTGTAATGAACCTCGAGGGTCTCGCGGTTGTAGCGTTTGCCGTGGCACACATCGCACGTCACGAACACGTCGGGCAGAAAGTGCATGGCAATTTTCAGAACGCCGTCACCCTCGCACGCCTCGCACCGCCCGCCCTTCACGTTGAACGAGAACCGCCCCGGCCCGTAGCCACGCGCCTTGGATTCGGGAAGACCCGCGTACCAGTCCCGAATGGGCGTAAACGCGCCCGTGTACGTCGCGGGGTTCGACCGGGGCGTTCGTCCGATGGGGGCTTGGTCAATGTCCACAATCTTATCAAGGTGTTCGAGCCCCTTGAGCGTGTCATACGCCCCTGGAATCGTGCGCGTGCCGTTCAGGTGCCGCGCCACGGCGCGGTAAAGCGTTTCGTTCACCAGCGTGGACTTGCCGCTGCCCGAAACCCCCGTCACGCACGTAAGAGTCCCCAGCGGAAACCGCGCGTGAAGATTCTTGAGGTTGTTGGCCCGCGCTCCACGTATTTCCAGAAACTTGCCCTTCAGCCCCGGACGCCGCTTGGCAGGAATCGGGATCGTCCGCACGCCCGTGAGGTATTGCGCCGTGAGGCTTTCGGGAACGCGCATCACCTCGTCCGGCGTACCCTCGGCCACCACGCGCCCGCCGTGAACACCCGCGCCGGGGCCCATGTCGATGAGGTGATCCGCCGCGCGAATGGCGTCCTCGTCATGCTCCACGACAATCACCGTGTTCCCAAGGTCCCGCAAATGCCGGAGGGTCCCGAGCAACCGATCATTATCGCGTTGGTGAAGCCCAATCGACGGCTCATCGAGCACGTACAAAACGCCCGTAAGCCCCGAACCAATTTGGGAGGCCAGACGAATCCGTTGGCTCTCACCCCCCGACAGAGTCCCGCTCGCCCGATCAAGCGTGAGGTAGGAAAGGCCCACGTCGTTCAAGAACCCAAGGCGTTCGTTGATTTCTTTCAAAATCCGCGCGGCGATGGTTTTGTGCTGGGGAGTCAGTTTCTGGGGCAGGTCGCGGAACCATCCCGCCGCGTCCACCAGCGACAACGCACACACCTCGCTGATCGCGGAGCCTCTAATTTTCACAGCCAGGGCCTCGGGTTTCAGCCGCGCCCCGTGACACACCTCGCACGGCTGCGAGGACTGGTACCGGCTGAGTTCTTCCCGCATCCAGGCACTGTCGGTCTCACGCCAACGACGCTCCAGGTTGGGCAAAACGCCTTCAAAGGGCTTCTTAAAACTCATCTTGCGGGAAGTGTCCTCGAACGAAAAATTCACCACCACATCGCCCGTGCCGTGCAGCACGGCCTCCCGAAACGTCGGGGACAATTTCCGCCAAGGCGTTTCGAGCGACTCCCGGAAATGCTGCGCAAGCCCTTCCAGGGTCTGCGTGTAGAACATCGACGACGTGTTTTTCCACGGCGCAATCGCCCCGTCTTCCAGGCTCAGGTCCTCGTCAGGAATGACCAACGCGGGATCGAAGTAGAGCTTTTCCCCGAGGCCATCGCACGCGGGGCACGCGCCGTGCGGACTGTTGAACGAGAACAAACGCGGCTCAATCTCGTCAATCGTGAACCCGCTCACGGGGCACGCGAACTTGGCGGAAAACGTTGTCACGTCGCCCGTCACCATGTTCTCGGCCATCACCAGACCGTCCGCGAGGCGCAGCGCGGTTTCCAGCGAATCCGCCAGCCGCGTGCCAAGGTCCGGCTTGATCACCACGCGATCAACGACCACGGCCAGGTCATGCTTGAGCTTTTTGTTGAGCGCGGGGGCGTCGTCAATCTCGTGCACCTGCCCGTCAATCTTCACGCGCTGGAAACCTTGGCGGCGGAGGTCGTGCAGCTCCTTCCGGTATTCGCCCTTGCGCCCCCGCACAATCGGCGCGAGGAGGAGCAGCTTGGTCCCCTCGGGCATGGCCTTGATGCGGTCCGTCATCTGCGAGACCGTTTGGCTCTCAATCGGCAGGCCCGTCACGGGTGAGTACGGCACGCCGATTCGGGCAAAGAGCAGGCGCAAATAGTCGTAAATCTCGGTCACAGTCCCGACGGTGGATCGCGGATTGCGCGAGGTGGTCTTTTGCTCAATCGAAATCGCGGGCGAAAGTCCTTCGATGGAATCCACGTCGGGCTTTTGCATCATCTCCAGGAATTGCCGCGCGTACGCCGACAGGCTTTCGACGTACCGCCGCTGGCCTTCGGCATAAATGGTATCGAACGCGAGCGAGGATTTTCCCGAACCGCTGAGGCCCGTGATAACGATAAGCTTGTCGCGCGGCATCGTCACCTCAATGTTCTTGAGGTTGTGTTCCCGCGCCCCGCGCACATGAAGAGAGGTCAACATCCGCTGGAGCCTACACGCAAACCCCGCGCCCTGAAACATCCCGCCTTTGTTCGGTCGAGGGGGAGGATGACGAAAAGCCAGAGGCCTCCCCCCCTCCCTTTTCAGGGAGCGAGGGAGTCTACGGCATCCCACAGCACAGCCCGTGCTTAAAGGGCTTTCTTGCGTTAATACGCCCCGAAACGCTCAACCAAGTTGATGATCAAACACGTGACCGTGCGCATAAACGGTGCCAGAAGGTGCATGAACTTTACCCTGGTCTACCAACGAGCTATTGCCCTCTCCTAAATTCAAACGGCCTCCGTCTTTAACCCTGATACCCGCATCATCGACGGTTGTGCCCGCCCCAAGGGTAAGGGTGCCACCTTTTGCGACAGAAGTGCCGTCCGGGAACCAATTGTTTGAACCCACAGCCATATTCAATCCGTCCCAAACCCTGACAGGCGGCATGACCGTTGCTTCAGCATTCGTGACGCCTCTTTGCCTATACCCCATAATGCGAGCCGAGGAACCAAAAGATACAACAACGGGAGACACTTCCCCGAGCCCATGAACGACAGCGTTACCGTCGCACTTCACGTTACGTGCACCACCAAGAGGAACCCTTTGCGAAAAGGGGGGACGGGGGTGAGCGGAAGGGATTTTGAAGGCAAGGGAGAAGGGAGCCCGAGGGGGGGGCACGGGGATAAGGGCCTAAGCGTTTGATTTTAAATCATTTTGTTTTTCTCGTGGTGAGCT
>CAIPYM010000031.1 GCA_903869345.1 uncultured Pseudomonadota bacterium | reverse complement strand
GTGTTGAACTCCTACGAATCCCTTGTTTTTTACGACCCCTCACCCTAACCCTCTCCCTCAAGGGGAGAGGGAACACCGCCGTGCCTCTCTCAACCGCCTACCCCGAAAACCCAGGGTCATTTTATCGGAGACCAGCTATACCTCAGCCTCTCGGGGTCCCGACTTTTGCCGGGACGACGGGGGAGGCCAAATCACCCGCCCTTTCAACGTCCCGACGGCCTTGAACAGCGGAGCTTTCTTGGGGAGGAAGGTGGCAACGGCCCCAACCCCCCGCTAAACCTTCTCGGCTCTCGCGGGGAAGGCGCGGATGGGGTACAGAATCGGCACCCTCCGCCGTGGCGGGCGATTCGCTCACCCCGGACGGTGTCCTTTTTCCTGTCCAGGAGAGGCCCCTTGTGCACCTCTTCCATGCCCTTGCCGACGGAGCGACGCGCTCCAAAAGATGGGACAAGTGGCCCTGGATTGCCGCGCCCCCACTTCCGTCGTCCCGGCGAAGGCCGGGACCTCGAGAGGCTGAGAGAGCGTGAAGGACTCCTTCGAGATTCCGGCTTTCGCCGGAATGACGTGGTTTGTTGTCCTCCGTCCTCTGTTTGAGGCCTAACCCTCCATGCCGCTGAACGACGTTTTGACTCTGGTGCTTTTCTTCGGAGCCCTGGCGCTGGTCACGCCTCTGTTGGGGCGGTACATCGCCCGCGTGTTCTCAGATGAGCCGACGTTTCTGACGCCCCTGATCAAGCCCCTGGAGCGCTGGCTGTTTGCCCTCGCGGGCGTGGACCCGCTCAGGGAGCAAACGGGGCGTTCGTACCTGGGGTCTTTGATCGTGGCGCACATCGTCGGCATCGGTGTGCTGACCCTGTTTCTGGCCACGCGGGTCCTGGGCCTTGACGCCCCCGAGGGCACCTCGCTGGTGAGTCTGACGATTCTGGAATCCCTGAACCTCGCGGTGAGCCTTGTGACGAACACCGATTGGCTGTTTCGCGTGGACTTGCCGTGGGATCCGTGGACGTACGCCCTGGCTTTTGGGATTCCGCACTTTCTGTCGGCGGCGGCGGGGCTTGCGGTGGCGATGGTCCTCATTCGCGGCCTCACGCGCTCCCGCGCTGGAACCGTCGGCACGTTCGCGGTGGACATGACGCGCGGGGTTCTTTACGTCCTCCTGCCCCTGGCGCTGGTCGCGGCGCTGGTCCTTGCGGCCCTTGGCGTCCCGCAGAGTCTGGACGGTCCCCTGACGGTCACAACGCTGGAAGGGGCGCACCAAACGCTCCCCCTCGGGCCGTGGGCCTCGGGCGTGGCGATCAAGCTTTTGGGCAGCAACGGCGGGGGTGCGTTGGCGGCCGGAAGCGCCCACCCGTTTGAAAACCCCTCCGCGCTCAGCAACCTCTGGGAGGCGTTTCTGTTGCTGGTGATCGGCGCGGCGCTGACCAACACCTTGGGCCGCAAGGCGGGGCGCAGGACCGAGGGGTGGGCCCTGTTCGCCGCGATGCTGGTTCTCGCGCTTTTGGCCGTTGGGGGGCTCTATGCCGCCTTGTCCGGCACGTCCCTGAACGGCCAGGAGGTTCGTTTAGGGCTTTTCGGATCGGCGCTGTTTTCGGCCCTCGGGACCGCGTCGTCCGGCGGCGCGCTCACGGTCGCACCGGAAGATCTTTCGGCTCTGGGGCACCTGGTTACGCTGCTCGGCATGCAAACCGGGGAGGTCGTTTTCGGCGGCGTGGGATCGGGCCTTTACGGGCTGGTGTTGTTTGTGATTCTCGCGCTGTTCCTCGCGGGCCTGATGGTGGGGCGCACGCCGTCGTACCTCGGGAAAAAGATTGAGGTCCGGGACGTTCAATGGACGATCGGGGCGGTGCTGATTTTGCCCGTGTGCGCCTTGATCGGAACCGCCATTGCCTTGCACCTGGGGCTGTTCCCGGAGGGGGCCTCGACCTCTGCCGCACAGGGTTTCACACACGTCCTCTACACGCTCACCTCGACAGCGGCGAACAACGGCAGTGGGTTTGCGACGTTGCCCTCGGGCGGGGAGGGCGCGTTGGCGCTCACGGCGTTTGTCATGCTGCTGGGCCGCCTCGGTGCGTTTGCGGCGGTTGTGGCGTTGGCCAGCAACCTCGCGGCTAAAAAGCCTGCCCCCCCTTCGCTCGGCACGTTGCCAACGACCACGCCCTTGTTTGTGGGGTTTGTGGTCCTGATCGTCCTGACGCTGGGGGGCCTCACGTTCTTTCCCGCGCTGACGCTGGGGCCACTGGCTGAGCGAACCGCTCTCAGCGCCTCCGTCATTTCTGTCCCTGCCCTTTCACCTGCGAATGTCCGGCCATGATCGCCTCTCTTTTGGAACCTCAAGCCCTTCGCCGCGCGGCTCGTCGCACCCAAAACGCTGCAGGCAGGCCCTCGCGCGGGGCGCTGGCGCAAGAGGCCGCAAAGAATGCGTTTCTCAAACTTTTGCACCCCCGCGCTCTGGCCGAGAATCCCGTCGTTTTGGCGATGGCTCTTGCCGCCTTGTTGGGGACGATTCTGGTGGGCGGCGCGTGGATTCAAGGCGCAAGCGCTTTGCCTTTCGGGGGAGGGGGATTGCCGCCGACCGTCGTCGGGCTTTTATGGCTGACGGTCTTGGTGTCCACGTTTTCGGAGGCTCTGGCGGAGGGTCGCGGCCGCGCCCAAGCGTCGGCGCTTCGCGGCGTGCGCTCGGACAACCCGGCCCAACGTTTGAAGAATCCGGACACGCTGATAAGTGCCAAGGGTGAATCCCCCGCGTTTGAAACCGTCCCGGCCTCAGACCTCGTCGTCGGCGACGTTGTGTTGGTTGAGGCGGGGGCGATGATCCCCGGTGACGGCGAGGTCATCCACGGCGCGGCGGCGGTGGATGAATCCTCCATCACCGGCGAATCCGCACCCGTCATTCGCGAGAGCGGCGGGGACCGCTCGGCGGTGACGGGGGGAACCGTTGTTCTGTCGGACCGCCTTGTGGTGCGCATCACGGCGGCCTCGGGCGCGAGTTTTCTCGACCGCATGATCGGCCTTGTCGAAGGCGCGTCGCGGGCCAAAACGCCCAACGAAGTGGCGCTCACGCTTTTGCTCGTCGGCTTGTCGTTCGCGTTCCTTGTCGTGGTGAGCACGTTGCCGTTTTTTGCGAAGGCCGCAGGCGGCGCGACGCTCTCGCCTCTCCTGCTGACGGCGTTGTTTGTGCTCCTCGCGCCCACGACCATCGGTGGGCTTTTGTCGGCCATTGGAATCGCGGGCATGAATCGGCTGTTGCGCCTGAACGTCCTCGCCCTGTCGGGCCGCGCCGTGGAAGCGGCGGGCGACGTGGACACGCTGCTCCTCGACAAAACGGGCACCATCACGCTGGGGAATCGTCAAGCCGCTGCCTTCCTGCCCCTGCCGGGCATCACCGAGCGCGAGGTGGCGGAGGCCGCGTGGCTCACCTCCCGCGACGACGGCACGCCCGAGGGTCGGTCCATCGTCGCCTTGGCCCACGACCGCTACGGAATCCAGGACCTCCCCACGCCGAAAGACGCGGTGTTCGTGCCCTTTACCGCCGCGACGCGCATGAGCGGCTTGGACGCGAGCGGGCGGTCCTGGCGCAAGGGAGCCATCGACGCGACCCTGCGGTTTGTTCGCATCCAGCACGGGGCGACGGCGTGGGAGCCCCCGCCGGAGCTTGCATCCCTCACGGATCAGATCAGCCGAACAGGGGGCACACCCTTGGCCGTCACGGATGGCACAAGGATCTTGGGCGTCGTCCACCTGAAAGACATCATCAAAACGGGTATGCGGGAGCGGTTTTTGCGCCTGCGGGCGATGGGCATTCGCACGCTCATGGTCACGGGTGACAACCCGCTGACGGCGGCGGCGATTGCGACCGAGGCGGGGGTGGATGATTTTCTGGCCGAGGCGCGGCCCGAGGACAAACTGCGCCTCATTCGCGCCGAGCAAGCCCAGGGCAAGCTCGTCGCCATGTGCGGGGACGGGACCAACGACGCACCCGCCCTCGCACAAGCCGATGTGGGCCTCGCCATGCAGACGGGCACGCAAGCCGCCCGCGAAGCCGGGAACATGGTGGACCTCGATTCCAACCCCACCAAGCTGATCGAGGTCGTGCTGGTCGGCAAGCAGCTGCTGATCACGCGCGGGGCGCTCACGACGTTTTCCGTCGCGAACGACATCGCCAAATACTTCGCGGTTTTGCCCATTTTGCTGAGGCCGGGGATGTCCGGGGGAGGGGATCCGTTGCCGTGGGAGATGACCTCCCCCGCCAGCGCCCTGCTTGCGGCCTTGGTCTTCAACGCCCTTGTCATCGTGGCACTGTTGCCCTTGGCTCTACGCGGGGTGACGTACACGCCCCAAAGCGCCTCACGGCTTTTGGCCCGTAACCTAGCCCTCTATGGCCTCGGCGGAGTCATCACGCCCTTTGTGGCCATTCCCCTTTTGGACCGTCTTGTGGTTGCGTGCGGGCTTTTTTAATTTGCTCCAGACGCGGCGGCGGGCGTCTTCTGCCGCTGGGTAGACGGGGCAGGAGGGTGCGTGGGCTCCGGGGATGAGCCCGACGCCCATCAGGAACTCGCCCACGATTTCGGGTCCGACAAAAACGAACACGCCGCGAAAACGCTTGAGCCACGCGGGAAGGTCCAAGGGGCCCGCCGCGCGAAGCCATCCCGCGAATCCGCCGTGTTCGCCCCGCAACCCCACGACGCGCTGCGCGTTGACCACCGTCGCCTCCAGCTTGCGCCGGTTGCGGATCAGCGCGGGATTGGCCATGAGGCGTTCGATGTCGGAAGGTCCAAACGCGGCCAGCGCGTCGGGGTCCAAGTCCGCAAGAGCCGCCCGCAACGCGGCGCGTTTTTTCAAGACGATTTCCCAGGACAGCCCCGCCTGAAACACCTCCAGCGTCAGGCGTTCGAGCAGCGCGGAATCCTCCGTGACCGGAAACCCGTGCTCGGTGTCATGAAACGGCCCGTGAACCGGGTGCCCGCGTGCGAGGGTGCAATACCAAACCATCGCGCCTAAAATCTGCTTTTCACGGCGTTTCGGCAATTCCCCATGCCCCCTCCCCCCTTCCCCTCGTTCACGGGCCTTGATCGTCTTCGCCTACGCCGGAATCGGGCGCGGGCGGTGGCGCGGGGCATTTTTCCGGAAACGTTCGATCGGACCGTGATGGAGCGGCTTGCAGAGCGCCTCGGGGACATCAAGCGTTCGTTCAAGACCGCGCTGGTGCTGGGTCAGGGGACGGAAGCGCTGGTGGACGCCCTCCGCGCCCGAGGGGTTGCGTTTCCGGTCACGGCGGATTCGGTGATGGGGCCGGATTCAACAAACACCGTCACCCCGGCGCAAGCCGGGGTCCCGAGGGAATCATCAACGCTCTTCCACGCTCCTCGGGATCCCGGCCTTCGCCGGGACGACGCCGACAGGACGGGGCCCGAATCACCACCGGCCCTGCCTCAAACGCTCGTCCTCGACGAGGAATCCTGGCCCTTTGCGGGGGGTGTGGTCGAGGCGATTCTCAGCGTCCTCACGCTGCACACCGTGAACGACCTGCCAGGGGCGTTGGCGCAAGCGCGGAACGCGCTGACGCCGGGGGGGGTGTTCCTCGGGGCCCTCGTGGGGGGCGCGAGTCTGCAAGAACTTCGGACATGCCTCGCGGACGCTGAATCCGCCCTGACGGGGCAAGCCCCGCGCCGCGTCGCACCGATGGTGGACGTGATGACGGCGGGCGCGTTGTTGCGGCGGGCGGGCTTTGAGCTCCCGCTGACGGACCGCGAAACACTGACTCTCGTGGTGCCCGATCTTACGACGCTTTTGCGGCGGCTTCATGAACGGGGCGAGGGGTTCGCGCCCAAGGTCCCCGCGCGGGGGGCCCACTTGCCTTTGCGACGGGATGTTCTGGCCGAGGCCGAGCGGCTTTACGCGGCAAGGTTTCCCGGTCCATCGGGTGAGGGCCTGTCGGTCACGGCGGAGGTCATTTTTCTGCACGGCTGGCGGCCCGAGCAAACGGGTTCCGACCTTACGCGCTGCACGGCCCTCTAGCGCGGCCCCATCGTTGAAGGGAATCAGGCGCGCGCCTGGGGCGTGCTGGACACAAGGAGACCTGGCAACGGCTCGCCGAGTCGAACCGAATCAAGGCAGGTCAGAAAATCCTCCCCCGTGATGTCCCCTTTCTTGTAGGCCTCCAGAAGGGTTTGCAGGCCCTCGGCGAGGGCGTCAATCAAACGGCCATCGGTCGCCTCGGGCCCCGATGCGGCCAACGGCGAACGGTTGGGCAGGGCAACGGCGGCGGTGGTCGAGGGGGATTCGCCCACGACGGGCACGGAGCCTTCCATGAGCTCGGCAGGGGTCACGCCCAGGACGGCCGCCAGCTTTTGGACGGTCGAATAGCGTGGGCATTGCGTCCGGCCCTCAAAAATGTCGCGCACCGCCGTGGGGTTGAGGCCGGCTGTGACGGACAAACGACGCGGATTCAGGCCACGACTCACCATGAGAGTCCTCAGCCTGTCGGTCCACGCGGGAAGGTGTGTGTGCAGCCATAACAATTTTGGCTTAGCATTAAAAAAGTCTTCAAAAAATACTTTCAAACAAATTTAAACGTTAAAAACGGACAAACGAGGGGAATCCGAGGTTTTTACCCCCGAAGGCCCCAAGATGATGCACTGCAAAAGATAGTAATAAGCCCACGCAAGCCCCGGCCAGCACGTCGGACAGAAAATGAGCATTGATCATCACGCGGCTGAAGGCGACGAGGACGGCCCCCGCGCCCCAGACCCACGTTCCTCGGGGCCACAGGACGCTGAGGGCATAGGCGAGGGCGAAAATCGTCGTGCTGTGACCCGACGGCCAGGAGTTCCAGGCCGCCGCGAACGATCCGGGATCCAGGCCGTAGATGTGCTCGTGAAGCCAGAGTTTGGGGCGGGCGCGGCCCACGACTTTTTTGATGAGTGTGGTTGCAAGCGAGGGCACGGCAACGGCGGCGAACACGAAGGCCAGGCGTTCGCCCCAAAGCCTCAGAAAGGCGTGAACGGCGGACCTGTGCCGTGCTCGGGTCCAACGGGCAAGGCTTAGGGCGATCAGGGCCCCAAGGCCGCTGGGAATCAGCGTCACACCCCCCAGTCCCAGGACAGTGAGGACCTGGAAAAAGGCGACGGTGGAGGGATGCACGTTCCCGAAGGCGCGAACCCCCTCGGCCAGCGGCCTGTCCACCCAAAGAATGAGTCCGGCTTCCACGGCGGCAAACAGGGCGACCCCTGCCCCGATTCGCACACAGAACGTGCGCCACGCGGGAGTCATGGAGCCTCGCTTGCGGGGTTCTGCCAACGGTAAAGAGTCAGATCAACGTTTTTTCCACGTCCCAGGGAAAAGCCGTGGACATGCCCGAGGGCGACGGGTGGGGGATCGTCAGCGGCTTGGAAAACCGCAAGAAAGGCGGGTTCCTCGCGCTGGATCACGACGCCCAGGGCACAACGATCCACCCGGAGCGCATGGGCCACCGCCGCGCCGTCCGCGAAAAGGCGCGTTTGGGTTCCCGCCTGGAACACAAGGCTCGGTTCACCGTACCCCCCTGTGACAAGGTCAAGATCCGCGCACGGCTTCACGCTGTCCGCAAGCCGGGTGACGGCTTGGCTGGGCCAAAGGGCCGTGAGGCTGGGGAGCGTCAAGCCGAATGTCACGGCCATGAACACAAGACTTCCCGCGACAAGGGCGAAAATGGCCTTCGGGATGTCGCGAGCGATCAGCGCCCGCGCGATGCCCACGCCGAGCCCCACGAGGAGCAACGCGCCTGCGGCGATTTGAATCCCCGGCAAGCCCTGTCCGGATTCGCGCACGACCAACGGGAGGACGGCCAACAGGACAGCAAGACCGATGCCGATCACGCTGAGGATCACGACGCCGAGGGGAACCTCCCACCGTGCGCGGGTTTTGGCGTCTGCGGCCAAAGCACCCTCAACAACCAGAATCGCCAGCAGAGGGTACGTCGGCAAAACGTAGTGCGGCAGCTTGGTCAGCGCGAGTTCAAAAACAATCCACGGCAGGATGATTCCGGCAAGGCCGAATCCCACCTCGGGCACGGCGCGGGCCCGAACGATGTGCCGCACGGCCAGGAAAGCCAGCAGGGAGCCGGGGAAGAAAAGCGCGGGGAAAACCAGCGTGTGCAGCCCCGGTGGGACGATGCCGCGATCTTGGCCCTGCCAGAGCTTGGCCAAGAAATCATGCCCGCCCGACGCCGCGAAAAACTGCCCGTGGCTCACAAGGGCAATGCCGATGAACCAGGGGACAACAAGGGCTAGCGCCCACGGGATTCCCCAAACGGGGCGTAGGTGCCGGAGCCATATAAGCCGGTCACCCCTGAGACGTAGCGTAAAGAGCAGGGCGGCGGTGATGAGGACCACGATGGGCCCCTTGACGAGAAACGCGATCGCCTGAGCCGTCCAAAACGTTCCGGCCGCCACCGGGCCAGGGGGAGCGAGGGCGTGCTGTTCCGTCGCGCCCTGTGGTCGTGCACGC
The DNA here is from genome assembly GCA_903869345.1 of uncultured Pseudomonadota bacterium. Classification (GTDB taxonomy): domain Bacteria; phylum Pseudomonadota; class Alphaproteobacteria; order UBA9219; family UBA9219; genus CAIPYM01. The sequence continues at coordinate 2,406 of CAIPYM010000031.1, read as the reverse complement.
CACGCCAACGCGAGGACATAGAGGGAGACCAGGTGGCACGCCAACAGGACAGCGTCGGTTTTGGCGAGCCGTGCCTCCACGTTCATCAAGGGGCATGCGGCCAGCAACAGGGCGGCCAGAAATCCGACGAGGGGGCCGAATAAAAGGCTCCCCAGCGCCGCCGTCATGACAACCGCGACCGTTGCGCCGATCAGTGAAGGGACGCGGTACGCCGCGATCGTGTTCAGGTTGTGGGGGCTGAGAAGGCGTGCGCTTGCGGCTTGCAGCCAATAGATCCCGACGGGCTTGCGGTACCGGGGCTCGTCCTGAAAGCGCAGGTCCACAAGGTTCCCGCTTTCCAGCATCTGCTTGCTGGTCTGCGCGAATCGCGGCTCATCCCGGTCGGAGGGCGGAAGGCTTGTTAGGCCCGGCAGAAAGAACGCGAGGCTCACCAGAACCAAGAGCGCGTACGCCCACGGACCAAGCTGCTTGCCGCCTTTCGTGACCAACGCGGCGGGCAGGCCCCTGCGGAGCAGTTTGGCGCTTCGGGCGGGCGCGGCGGAAGGGGAGGGGGGGGCGTTCACGGAAGGGCCGACGTCAGCTTGGAAGGATCGAGCGGGGACCAGCCCCCAAGCCGTCACCCTAAGGCAGGGCCCCGAAGGGAGCAACGAGTCGCGGGGACGGTTGAGGACGAAAGGGGAACGCGGTGCGAATCTTTTGGACAAGCCTCCCTGGAGGGAGTTAAGCTTCCCCCTCGACGGAAGTGAGAGGTTCGACCCCATGCGCCCGATGTTCCGAATCTTGGCCTGTGTTGCGGTGATGGGCCTCACGTCGCTCGTGGGAGCGAGGGGTCCCGCCTGGGCCGCTGACAAATCTCTCCCTTCTTTGGATTATCTGGAAAAATGGGTAGGCCAGTGTCCAACGGGCCCCTGTTTGCCAAGCCCGCCCGCCCCACCGTTCCCCAAGGAAGGGGGTTTTTTCGAAGACCCGAATGTTATCGCTTTGATTCGCAACACGTTTGCCAAACGCGTGGCCGAAGCCATCCTTTCGCGGTGGGAGGGGTTGAAAACGGGGGCGGGAGCGATGACACGCCCCGTTGAAAAAAGGGATGGATCCATTCTTTGGGTTAGCCTGTGCAGGCCGCATTTCTGTACGTCAGACAGTGTGGATCTTTTCTTTGACCTCAAGAGGAAGCGGGTTCAAGCTTGCTGGATGGAGCTCGCCAAGGACAACAAAGTGGCCAGTTACTGGCTGGGGCGCAAGACCCGTCGCTTGCCGGGGGTTATGCCGTGTTTGGATGGAGGGCCGTACCAAGCGTTTCAGAAATTTGGTGAATCGGAGGCCGGTTTGCCATGAGGTTGCAGGGGTTTTTCTTAAGGGGTTTTGCGCGTTGTGGTCGTGGCGGGGGACCTTTCTGTCGAGTCTTGATTCGAACGGTTAGCGTGGTGGTTGTTGTGGGAATCTTGGGCGTGGGGACGATGGGGCGTATGGCACAAGCATGCGTGATGGATGTGACACTTGCGGCGGCTATTTCGGCATCGGGGATTGATCCCACGCAGAACTATTTTTATGGTTTTTTAGGTCCCGAAAGCAAGTTTGGGATGGACATTTACAATCCAGAACGCTGGAAAGACCCTAAGCAGGGGGGGTCCCAGTTGGACGGTAGCAATCATGGGGGGTATTGCGCAGGACAAGTCGTCTGCAGTACCGCCTTGGACACCGCCCCCATGAAACAGTACTGTGTTGAAAAAAATATCAGCTGTTCCCAGAGCAACTGCCCGCAGGTTCGCTTGACCCTCCAGTCCCAACCGGGGCTTTGCGTTCAAGTAACGGCGTCTGTTTTACAGGATCTCTCAAACAAATGCTCGGGAAACCTGACTTGTATGGTGGACCGCTACACGGGGCCCCAGTTTTCGGCCGCCGAAAAAGCATCTTACGAGCGGAGTGTACGGGCAGCGATGGATGCTGCGATGGCTGGATGCACGCTGGCAGAAGGTGAAACAACAAGATTTGCGGAGGGGGGACTGATCATCATTGCTGGAGAAAACGGGACGATTGAGCAAAACTGCGATGTGGTACGTTTGCCGGAAAGCATCGCGGGCGATCCGAAGAAGTTGTACGATCTTCTGTCACGGTTCACCTCGGATCTGCTGCAGGCGCACGAGTCGTTGAGGACGATTCGCCTCAACTGGGCGGGGAAATACCAGGAGCAGAATGACAAGCAGACGTGCTGGAAGGCCTACGCGGACATTGCAAAGGTGGTGGCGGCGTTGCTTTCCCCGGTCAACATGTATCTTGAACTCATTGAAGCGTTCATTGTCCAACTTTTAGACTACGTGTGTCCCTACATTGTCGGTGCGATCAACAACTTTTTGTCCCAGGCGTGTCTGAGGTGGCCGCCGAAGCTGCCGTCCACGAGCTTTCCAG
>CAIPYM010000030.1 GCA_903869345.1 uncultured Pseudomonadota bacterium | reverse complement strand
TGTAGCTCCGTTCCTGCTCAGGCGACGGCCGCTGCTCCCGTGCCAGGGCGAATTGTCCCCCCGGCTAATCTGGATCAAAGCGATCCAACCTCATCTACAGCTCAAAATTGTCCGTCCACACAGAAGGTTCTTGGATGGGTCAGCAACTCTATCCAGTGTGTTGATCCTGTGCCGCAAGCTTCGTGTCGTTCGGGTTATGCCTTGCAGACGATCAGCGGTGGGGGAAGCACATGTGTGGCCGTGAGCGGAGGGGGAGGAGGGACCCCGGCAAGCACGTACGTGGCATGAATATAGAGCCTTGCCTGGGTCAGCAAATCTGAGCTGCAATAATGGAGGCCCGCCATGTCCCTCCCCTTGCAACGATGCGGCACGTCCGGGGCTGTGCTCTCCGTGCCAAGCCGCTCCCGCCGGAGGATCCGAGGCAGCACTCCATTTGAATGATGCTCGCTGCGCTAGGACTGTTTACACAAACGACACGAATGCAGATATTGAGTTTTTCGCGTACTCTGAGGCACCGGTTACACCGTCAACATGTGCAATAAGGTTCTTTGTGAAAGGAAACGGCTTGGATGGTGCGGATAAGTATTTGCAGTATACAACGTACAATCAGAACGGCAGTAGTTGTAATCAAATGATTACGGTTCCGCCCGGTGGTCAGTATTATTATATTCTTACTGGTGCGCTTGAACAACTCCGGGAACTCAGGACAAGTCGTTGATTGTTTTGACCTATCCCATTTTCCTTCAAGGGATGTGGGCATGTTCACATGATCAGGGAATCTTCTGGGACTGCCAGGACTCCAAAATAGGGCCGTGGTGGGGGGATGACCTCGGGATGAGCCAAACGCTCGGGTCATGATGAGGCGATGGGGTCGGTGCCCAGGAGGGGTGAGCTGACGTCGTCGCTTGAGGATAACGAAGTCGTTTTCGATGGGATTGAAGCCGGGGCCCTTGAAGGGATTCTGTCCCTGCTTGACCGTGACGGTCGGTTGGGGACTCGATTCAGAGTCTCGCGTGATGATTCTCGGTTCCTGAAGATTTTTTCACAGGGGTTTGCGGTGCCTTCTCCCGTTCTGTCGGTTGTCATTCCCTTTCACAATGAATCCGGGAACATCCTGCCCTTGCTGGCCGAGGTTGAGGTCGAACTGACGGCCTACGCCCGCGTGGGCACGCGCTTTGAGGTTGTGGCTGTGGACGATGCCAGCACGGATTCCACCGCGCAGGAGCTTCAGGAGGCGCAAACGCGGTGGCCCTGGGTGCGCGTTGTGCGGCATGTGCAACGCCTCGGCCTCAGCGGAGCGCAGCGGAACGGTATCCGGCGGGCACGGGCCCCGTGGATTCTCACGATGGACGGGGACGGGCAGAACGATCCCGCTGACGGGCCGCGCCTCTGTGAAATTGCGTGGGGGCTTGGCGGACCCGAGCCGCGCGTTGTGGTCGCGGGGCTCCGGATTCGCCGCCGGGATACGCTCGCCAAGCGCCTGGCCAGTCGATCGGCGAACGCTGTGCGGCGGCTTTTGCTGCGCGACAAGTGTCCTGACACCGGGTGCGGGCTGAAATTGTTTCCGCGTGAATCGTACCTGGAACTTCCTTTTTTCAAAGGGCTTCACCGATTTATGCCCGCCTTGTTCCGTCTGTACGGGCACGAGATTCTCTTTACGCCCGTGAACGATCGCCTGCGTGTGCGCGGGGTTTCAAAATCCGACTTTCTGGGGCGGGCCCTGCAAAGCCTCGCGGACCTTGTGGGCGTGGTGTGGTTGATCCGCCGGACTCCGCCGCCCGAGCGGGGGAACGAGGAAGGTTCCTCATGCCCCTAACGGTCCTTCAGGTTGTCCCGACGCTGGGGGCTGGAGGGGCCGAGCAGTCGTGCGTGGACGTGGCGGCGGGGCTTGTTGCCGAGGGGCATCGCGCCTTGGTTGTGACCTCCGGCGGAGCTCGCGGGGCCGAGGTGGTGGACGCGGGAGGGGAGGTCCTCACGCTGCCCGTCGCCAGCAAAAATCCGGCGACGGTTCTTCTGAACGCATACCGCCTGACCCGGATCATTCGCGCGAACCACGTGGACATCATCCACGCACGGAGCCGCGCCCCGGCGTGGAGCGCTTTTTGGGCCGCGCGGCGAACGGGGATTCCTTTCGTGACGACGTTTCATGCGGTTTATGGCGGGTTTGAGAATCGGACCAAGCGTTTTTACAACAGCGTCATGACGCGGGGTGACGCGGTGATCGCCATTTCCGAGTACGTTCGCGCCCATATCGTTGCGACGTACACCGTTGCACCCGAGCGTCTGCACGTGATTCCTCGCGGGATTGATGGCGCATGGTTTTCGCCGGAGGCCGTGACCGAGGACCGCCGCGCGGCCCTTCGCGCCGCGTGGGGCGTGGATCCCTCCGCGCGGGTGATTTTGTTCCCGGCGAGGCTGAGTTCCATCAAAGGCCACGCGACGATGATCCAGGCCTTTGCTCAGATGGCGGATGAGCCTGACGTGGTCTTGGTGATGGTGGGCGATGATCAGGGACGAACGGAGTACCGCGAAAGCCTCCGTACCCTGGCCGTGCGTGAGGGCCTGGGGGAGGGGAGAGCCCTTCTTGCGGGCCCGTGTGCCGACATGCCCGCTGCGTACAGCCTTGCCACGTGCGTTGTCGCGCCCTCGCGGGTGCCCGAGGGATTTGGGCGCGTTCCGGTTGAGGCGATGGCGATGGGCATTCCCGTTTTGGCCAGCGACCTTGGCGGGTTTCGGGAAACGCTGGAGCCTGTCGCACCGACGCGGCTTTTACCCGCCGAGGATCCCACGACATGGGCCGCAGCGTTGCGGAAAACGCTGTCCCTGACTCAAGGGGAACGCGCCTTGGAAGCACGGGCCGCTCGCGCTCACGTTGCTGCGCGGTACACGGGCTCTGGCATGGTTGCGGCGACACGGAGGGTCTATGAAGACCTCTGTTCCCCGAAAATACAGGAGTCTTGCGGCCCTACGGCTTGACGATCAAGCACACTTTGCCGTGAGCCTTCAGGGACGCACAAAGGGCCCGCGCGTCGTTCTCCGTCAGGGGGGCGGTCTGGACGCGGTAGTACAGGCCCCGTGCGCCAAGATCGGCCTCGACAATCCGAAGGGGGGTGGCCCCGAGGAGAGCCCCTTCCGCCTTTTTCAGACGCGATGCCGTGGATTCCGCCGTTGCTTTTTCGGGGAAGGAGGCCAATTGGACCGCGAACAGGTTCCCCTTTTTGGCTGAAGAGGATGCGGGCGGATGTTCTGGGGACGCGGACGGAGTCGTTTGCCGTGGCGTTGGGAGTGCCTTGGTGGGCGTAACGGGCTCGACAGGGGCCGGAGCGGGGGGAGGCGCGACGGCGGTGACAGGGGGAGCTGCCGTTGTCGGATGTGTGGACGGCGGGACGACGGTTCGGGTGCTCGGCTCGCTGACGATGGGAGCCGCCAAGCCTGGCGAAACAGGTTCGTGGGGAGCGACGGCGGGCGTGGACACCGCAGGCGCGACCGTCGTGGAGACGGTGGCCGGAGGGGAGGGGGGCGCGGGTAAGGTCGAACCGACCAACGGGGGAAGAAGCGTCTCAGGCGGTGATTCGGAGGGTGAGGAGGACTCGGCGTTGTCGAATCGGTCAAACACGGTCATGTCGCGGTTTGGCACATCAAGTCCGCCGGGGTTTTCGGGACGTTCCTTGTAAGGACCTTCGGCTTCAAGAACGGGGGGGCCGGACGGCGTGGGGAGTGTGCTTTCGCCCCGCAGGAAGACAAAGAAAACAATCACAGCGGCCACCAGAATCATCACCGCGATGAGAATCAACCGCCGCAATCCGTGACTTTTTGCGGGGTAGGCGAAATCCGACCCCATGGGGCGTTCGGCGAAAAACTCAAGCGGAGGCTTCGGGGGCATGGCGCATCTCCTCAACCGGTTGGCAACCCATCACAGCGAGACCGCTCGCGACGACGACCTGCACTGCTTTCATGAGCATAAGACGCGCTCGCGTCAAGGCAAGGTCATCGGGCACAAAGAAACGTAAGGAAGCGTCGCTGTTGCCCTTGGTCCACAGGCTATGGAATCGCGCCGCAAGGTCCATCAGGTAGAACGCGATTCGGTGGGGCTCGCGGGCGATGGCGGCAGCGGCCACGGCGCGAGGCCAGCCCGCAAGCAGGCGAACCAGCGCGAGTTCATCCTCGGTGGACAGAGGTGACGGATCGTGACGAGCCAGCGCCTCGGGCGAGAGGTCTTCACCGGGCATAGCTTCGGCGGCATGGCGAAAGACCGAGCAGCACCGCGCGTGCGCGTACTGGACATAAAACGCCGGATTGTCGCGCGTTTGCTCGACAACTTTGGCGAAATCAAATTCCAGCTCCGAATCCGGTGCGCGCGTGAGCATGAAAAACCGCACAGCATCGGGGCCTACTTGCTCCACCATTTCACGGAGCGTCACGAGCGTACCCGAACGCTTGGAGAGCTTCACGGGCTCACCGTTTTTAAAGACTTTGACGATGGCGTTGAAGATCACGTCCAGCTGTGCCTGCCCGTCGCTGAACGCTGCGACGGGGGGACGCAAACGTTCCAGGTAACCGCCGTGGTCTGTCCCCAGAACGTTGATCATGGACCGAAATCCTCGGTGGATTTTATCGTAGTGGTAAGCAATGTCCGGCATGATGTAAGCCCATGTCCCATCGCGCTTACGCAAGGGGCGGTCCGTCGTGTCACCAAACCGACTGGAGCGGAAAAGGGTCAGGGGCACGGGCTCCCAATCGTCCATCGTCTTGCCCTTGGGGGGTGGAAGCGTGCCGGTGTAAATGAGCCCTCGGGATTCCAGAATCCCGAACGCCGTTTCGAGGGTGCCGTTCGTGATGAGGTCGCGCTCATTCGTGAACACGTCATGGCGAATACCAATCAGGCGAAGGTCGTCGCGAATCGCGGCCATCATGAACGCGACGGCAAAGTCACGAAGCGGCACAAGCCAGACCGATTCGTCCACGTTCTTCCAACGCAGGCCGTCGCGCTGGGCTAGCGCCACGCCAACGTCCCTGAGGTAGTCACCGGGGTAAAGGCCCTCGGGAATGGGGCCGATGTCGTCGCCGAGCGCCTCGCGGTAGCGCAGGTGCGTGGTCCGCGCCAAAACGTCCACCTGCGTTCCGGCATCGTTGAAATAGTATTCGCGCGTCACATCGTACCCGGTCTTGGCCAAAAGAGCGCAGAGCGTATCGCCGAGGACCGCGCCGCGCACATGGCCCGCATGCATGGGCCCCGTGGGGTTGGCCGAGACGAACTCGACATTCACGCGCTGGTGCTGCCCGAGGTCACTGTCCCCGTAGGTCGTGCCCGCGCGGAGGATCGCCCGCAGCTCCTCGCGCCAAACCTCCGGAGCGAGGCGAAGGTTGAGGAACCCAGGCCCCGCGATGGTGATGTCCGCCACCCCTGGAAGGCGGGCGATGTCGGGCTTCAAAAGGTCCGCGAGGGCGCGGGGCGAGGTGCCGAGGCGCTTGGCCAAGATCAAAGCGAGGTTGGTCGCCATGTCGCCGTGCGCGGCTTCGCGCGGGGGCTCCACCGTGAACGCGGGAAGGGGATCGGGCAGGGGCGGGATCGTCCCCGCGCGCTCCAGGCGTTTCAGAAGGGCGACAAGAGCGGCATGGACCGAGGCGAAAGGATTCATGGGGCGGGTCGTTTCAACGGTTCAGGTTAAGGGGATCATGGAAGGGTTATACCAGAACCCCGCGAAAAAGAACGCAAGCACTTGGATTACTTGGGTTAATCAGAGATGCCGTGCATAAAGTGAACCCTTTGCAAAAGTGCCGGGTCTATGATTCTGTAGGGATGTGGAGTGATTCGGGAGGGGGCGATGCAGAAAGATTACGGGCAGAGTGGGTTTGCGGGGGCGATGATCAAGACGAAAGGGCTTC
>CAIPYM010000029.1 GCA_903869345.1 uncultured Pseudomonadota bacterium | reverse complement strand
CGCCGCCACGACTCCGCCTTGCGGGTTGGCCAGCCCCGCGCACGGAGCCACCCCCGTCAACACCGCGGCCAACAGCGAAAGCCCTGAAGAAAACCGAAGCGACAACATCGTGGCGCGTCAAAGCCCCGCGTGCAGAAATCCCCTGGAAGCCGAACCCGCCCGGAAGAACAGAGGCCACTTCCCTTCCGACTGTAGCGAGTCCGCGAGCTGACGGAAAGGTGGGACCAGAGGTGTGGGGTGAACGACCCCGCCCTTTGGTGGTAGAAGAGGTAGACGTTATCGCGCTTAATGTGTTCGGTCTTTTGGCAAGGCGTTTTGAGGGATGTTCTGGGTCCCCGGTGAGGGAACCCGCCGAACACGTACACCCGCTTCGGCCAATTTGATGCGCCCGACCTCAAGGCTTGTCCTCCATTTGGCCTGCAGGGCCGCGACTTTGTTGACGGACGTTGCCGGCACAATCACCTCGAGCACCCCGGCCTCGATCACCAACCCTGCACAGACGGCGCAAGGTTCAAGGGTGACGTACAGACGAGTCCCGCGAAGGGTGGCTCCCTGGGCGACGGCTTGGGCAAGGGCCATTTGCTCGGCGCAATTCACCCACAAAGATTTGTGCCCAGGTCGCAGACGGTCCGGAGCCTTTCCGTTGACCCCCTGCGCGAATCGGTTGGACGCTGCCGCCACTTCGCGATTCTGTAAATCGACAAAAAGGGCTCCGACTCGGGTTGTGGGATGCGGACTTCCCCCTTGGTCCACGGGGGCGGTGGCAAGGGCTTCGGCCCGCGCAAGCCAGGCACGATCACGCTCGGTTTCACTGTGGAACGTCGGAGTAATGGTCTCCGAACGGGAAGACTTACGCGAGTCCATGAATCGTCCTCAAGCGCTGGCCCGGACGTTGGCGGCGGTTGGAAAAAGGTTGTGCACGGGGGCGCTGGCCCACACCCGCGTCAAAGCTGAGGGCGGCGTTCCCGTCCGACGTGGCGTGACCCAGGGCCGATTCAGGGACGGTCGGCCGAAATAGTACCCTTGCAGCATGTCGGCCTGTTCCCGCTGAAGCCACCCGGCGACCTCGGCGGTCTCAATGCCTTCGACCACCGTCTTGATGCCGAGACCCTTGGCAATGCCGAGAATCATGCGCACGAGGTGCTCTTGTTCGGGGTCGTCCAACAGGTTGTTCAGAAGCTCTTTATCGACTTTGAGAATGCTGAGCGACAGCGAACGCAGGTGCCGGATGGATGTGAACCCCGATCCGAAGTCATCAAGCGACGCTTCCGCTCCCAGCTGATTCAGAGTCTGAATGAGGCGCTGGGTTTGTTCAACATCCGTGATGGCCACCGTTTCCGTGATCTCGACAATCAGGCGTCGGGCGATGTCCGGCCGACCTTGCAACACGTCGTGGAACAACGCGGGGGCGCGAGGGTTCATCGCCGTCTCGCCCGAGATGTTCACCGCGAGTCGGACCTCCGATGTTTCGGCAAGCTCTTGGATCACAAGGCCGAGAACATGACGATCGAACTCGTCGGCCAGCCCCTGCTGTTCCACGACGGGGACAAAATCGCCCGCCGGAATCAACTTGCCGTCGTCGCCGAAAAGCCGCGCAAGGGCCTCGTAAAAGAGAGGTTCGCCCGTCTTCGAATCCACCACGGGTTGATAAGCCATGCGCAGAGTGCCGTGTTTCAAGGCTTGCTTGACACGTTCGCCCAGCGCCAGCGCAGTGCTCGTCACGTCCGTCCGCAACGCAGGGTCGCGGAAAGCGACATGACGGTTGTGTCCTTTGTGCCGTGCGTCGTGCAGGGCTTGCTCAGCATGGATCAGAATATCGGCGGCGCGCGTTGTTTCGGCCAGGTCGCATGGATGAACGCTGCCAATGGACACCGTGATGTGCAAAGAAACGCGCGTCGTCGTGACGGGGCGCTCCCGGAAAGTGCGCAGCAACGACTCGGCAAACGTCTCAAGATTCTTACTTGCAAGCGCGGGAATCAGAATCCCAAAGGTGTTGCCCCCTACGCGGGCCACGATGGACCCCACGGGGCTCAGACCCTCCAGGCGTTCCCCCACGCCACAAATCACGGAATCTCCGCCGGGAATACCCAGAGCGTCATTGATGAACGCCATGCGGTCAATCCCCACCGTGAGGTAGCCCCACCCCGAGGACGTCGACAGATTCTCGGCGGACCTTTTGTCCAAGTGATCCAAAAGCGCTGTCCGATCAGGACGACCCGTGAGGGTATCGCGCGACGAAAAAAAAGGTGTTTTCCCCATCCCATTGAACATAAGTGCGTTCCTTTCCAGGGGCTGTCTCTCCCCTTTGCCGAAGGGCGTTCCGGGCCACTCCGCTATTCTAGCTGTTTATTCTTTAATTTTGTCTAAAAAGCCGGATAATGATTGGTTTTTATCCCTTTTTCAAAGGGTTGTCGGTGGAACCCAGGGCCGTAAAGCCTCCACGATCCGGTCCTCGGCCACAGATTCCTCGGCGGCAAGGCAGGCAGCGGCCTTGGCAAGAGCCCGAGCCGTGGAGGGCGATCCTAAAACGTGGTGCAGAGCCGCTATCAGCTCCGTGCGGTTGGCGACGGTCAACGCCGCTCCACGGGCGCGGAACGTTTCGGCCATCGCAGCAAAATTTGTCATCCGGGGTCCCCACAGCAGAGTGCACCCCAACCGCGCGGGTTCCACAGGGTTATGCCCTCCCCACGTGAACGACCCGCCGAGCACGACAACGGACGCAAGGCGGTACCACAGCCCCATCTCGCCCAACGTGTCCCCCAAAAGAACGTCGCGGATTGGGCCGACAGGTTCCGCGCGGCTGCGTCGCACGACCGTGAGGCCCTGGGCCTGCAAGAGCGTCGCAATCGCCTCGCTGCGGGTCGGGTGGCGCGGCACGATCAGGGTGAGAAGTCCTGGAAACGCGGCCCGTAACGCGAGATGCACGGCCGCAGCCATCTCGTCCTCGCCAGGGTGCGTGGAGGCCATGAGCCACACGGGGCGATGGCCGATCTCGGTCCGCAACCGTTGATAGTCGTTGGGATCACAGGCCAGCGGTTCGCCGCCGTATTTCAGATTCCCGACGGCGCGGACGGGGTGGAGGCCGAGCGCGGCAAACCGTGCGGCGGAGTCGTCTTCCTGGGCGAGGCCCAGCACGAAGGCGCTTAAAACCTCCCGCGCCCACCCGGACGCCAATCGCCACCGACGGGTGGAGCGTGCCGACAGCCGCCCGTTCACTAAAACAGTCGGAATGCCGCGGTGTTTCAGCCCTTCCAACAAGTTGGGCCAGAGCTCGGATTCCACCCACAGGGCGAGGGCCGGCTTCCAGTGGTCCAAAAATCGGTCGCGGTAGAGCGGCACATCAAGCGGTGCGTACTGGTGCAAAACGCCTGGAACCCGGCGCGATTCCACGAGCCTTGCCGAGGTCACGGTGCCCGTGGTGAGAACACACGTGAGGGCGGGGTTCACCTCCCGCAATCGAGCGATCAGCCCCAGGACGGACAGGGCTTCCCCCACGCTGGCCGCGTGAGCCCACACAAGGGGTCCCGACGGACGATCGAGTCCCGCAAACCCTTGCCGTTCGCGCAACCGCGTTGGATCCTCACGGCCTCGACGGGCGCGAAACGCGAGCCAAATCCGCGCGAGGGGCTCGCCCTTGGTCATCAACCCGCGATAAGCGGAAGCGAGAAACGAGGAGGACAGCACGAAGAGATCCTCCCTGTTCCGAACAAACCGCCCCCGCGTGACGCAAAGGCCGTTGGGCGAGGTGGTTTCTTGCGCCGGGACGTTAGCCTTTGGATGAATCGGCGGCTAGGTTTTGACGCATCACGCGTAAAAGACCTTCAATCTCGCCGCCGTTCCGCTGAATGACCGACGCGTATTCTTGGCGCTGTGTCACGCTCATGCTGACACCTTCCACGACCACGTCAATGATGCCAAAGGACGTGCCGTTTTGACGTACGCGCCATTCGACGGTTGTCGGGGCCGATCCATCGGGATGCGTGATGTTGCTGACAACCACCACGTCCCGGTCGCCCTCGGGCCGCACCGAGATCACCTTGAATCCCTCGCCGGTGTAGAGCGCAAACCGGGCGCTGTAGGACTTGAGCAGCAGACGTTCAAACAGGTCCATGTATTCGATTCGCTGGGCTTCGCCCGTGCTGTTCCAAAGTCGCCCCAGGACAAAATGCCCAATGGTGGGCATGTCGAACGTTGTTTCCAACAAGCGCCGGAAGTGTTCTTGGCGTTGATCGGGCTTTAAGGCCTTATCCGCCAAAATGTGAATGGCTTGGTCCCCGAGGTTCTGCACAAACTGCCCTTGCGGAATCTGCAGAGCTGAGGACTCCGTCATGACGGCGTCCGCGTTTCCCGCGAAGCCCACCACAAGACCCAGCACCATCAGGGTTCGCGCCACACCAGCGGTCCAAAAACGACACATGAAACGGGCTCCTCAGAGATTGAGGGGGAATCCTGAAACCAACATCAGGTGGCCGAAGCCCTAACAGACTTCCCCGTATTCGACAAGTCATCGGCGTTGTTCCGGGGAGCACCAAGGCCCCCTCAACAAGGCTTTGAGTTGTTCAGCGCGTCCCTGTATTCTAGTCCCTTGGGTGTTGGAAGGTTGGGGCCCTCGTCGTCCCAACGAGGGGACGTGTTTTTTTGTTCTCAGCAAGATGGTGAGCCGCGATGACCTCTCCTTTACGTCTTGGACTGGCGGGCCTCGGGACCGTTGGGTCCGCAACCCTGAGCCTGCTCCGTGAGCATGCGGAAACGCTGACCCTGCGGGCCGGGCGGCCGTTGGTTGTGACCGCCGTTAGCGCGCGCGGACGGGTGAAGGCGCGGGCGGTGTCGGTTGAAGGTTTGGCGTGGGAGGACAACCCGCTGGATCTGCCCAAGCGCCCGGACGTGGACGTAGTCGTCGAGCTGATCGGCGGCGCTTCGGGTGTGGCCCCCGCGTTGGCCGAGGCGACGTTCGCGGCGGGCAAGGACCTTGTGACGGCGAACAAGGCGCTGCTGGCAGCAAAGGGGGCGGAGCTCGCGCACCGGGCCGAAGACGCGGGCCGTCGCCTGATGTTCGAGGCCGCCGTGGGCGGGGGGATTCCCCTGATCAAAACGCTCCGTGAATCGCTTGCGGGCAATCACGTGCGGTCGGTGCAGGGGATTCTCAACGGGACGTGCAATTACATCCTGACGCGCATGGAGGCTGAGAACCTCAGCTTTGGCGTCGCGCTCGAAGGGGCGCAGGCGAAGGGCTACGCCGAGGCCGACCCAACGGCGGACATTGAAGGCCACGACACGGCGCATAAACTGTCCCTGCTGGCGGCCCTGGCGTTCGGGACCGCGCCCAACCTCGCGGATGTCACGATCGAGGGCATTCAGCGCGTCACGCCCGTGGATTTCCTCTACGCGGCGCGTCTGGGGTACCGGATCAAGCTGCTGGGCGTTGCGCACCTGACGGACGAAGGGTTGGAGCAGCGCGTGGGGCCGTGCCTTGTGCCGCTCGAATCCCCCTTGGCCCGCGTGGACGATGTGTTGAACGCCGCGCAGATCGAGGGCGATGCGGTGGGGGCCCTTACGCTGATCGGACGTGGCGCGGGCGGACGGCCGACGGCCAGCGCCGTTCTCGCGGACCTTGTGGACCTGGCGCGGGGGACAACGGTGTTGCCCTTCGGCGTACGCGTGCGCGACCTGCGGTCTTTGCCATCGTCTCCGCCCGACAAGCGCGTGGGCGAATGGTACATGCGGCTCCATGTGAAGGACCAACCGGGCGTGGTGGCCGAGGTGTCGGCCATTTTGCGCGACGAGGCGATTTCCATCGAGTCGCTTTTGCAGCACGGACGTTCGGAAACGCGGGAGGTGCCCGTCATCATCACAACGCACGCGGTGGACGAGGCCTCGCTTCGCCGCGCGAGCCGTCGCATCGGTCAGCTGTCCGTCGTGCGCGAAGAGCCTTTCTGCCTCAAGATCGAACGCCCGGAGGACGGGGCGTAAGCGTGTGTGGCACGAATAAAGAGTAGGTTGTGAAGGTAGGTGCAGCGTGACTCCCTCGCCCCCGTGAGGGGGAGAGGGTCGAGGTGAGGGGGCGGTCCACAGATGGCCGTCGTCCCGGCGAAGGCCGGGACCCCGAGACACCGAGAGAGCGTAAATGACTCCCTCGGGATTCCGGCTTTCGCCGGAATAACGGTTCTTTTTGGCCCCCGCCGGGGAAGAGGAAATCACGTGTCTTCTCAATCCTCGGATCCCCCATGACACTCCCCCCTCGCCTCATTCTTGGCCTTGACCCTGGGTTGCGGCATACCGGGTGGGGCGTGGTGGCCCAAGCGGGATCGCGGCTGACGTTTCGGGCTGCTGGGCGGGTGAGCCCGCCTTCGGACGTGCCCATGGCCGAGCGTCTTCGCCTTTTGGCCGACGGGTTGGCCGAGGTGATCGCGCTTCATGGTCCGACGGAGGTTGCGGTGGAAGAGACGTTTGTGAACCGCAACCCGGCCTCGGCCCTGAAATTGGGGCAAGCGCGGGGTGTTGTTCTTCTGGCCGGGGCCATGGCGGGGCTTGCGGTGTCCGAATACGCGGCGAATCGCATCAAACAAGCCGTGACGGGGTACGGGCACGCCAGCAAAGATCAGATTCAGGCGATGATCCGCATTCTTTTACCGGGCGCGGGAGATTTGGCGGCAGATGCGGCGGATGCCCTTGCCGTGGCCGTGTGCCATGCCCACCATGGAGGTCCTCATGATCGGTAAACTCACAGGCTTTGTGGACAGCATCGGCCCGCAGCGCGTCATCGTGGACGTGGGCGGCGTGGGGTACGTCGTCGCGTGCTCGGCCAAGACGTTAGGGCGAGCGTGCGCCCGCACGGGCGTGAAGGCGTCGTTGCTGATCGAAACGCACGTGCGCGAGGACGCGATCAGCCTTTACGGGTTTGCCGACGAGCCCGAACGCGAGGCCTTTCGCCTTTTGACCACCGTGCAGGGCGTGGGGGCCAAGGTCGCTTTGGCGATCCTTAGCCTTTTGGGGCCTGACGATCTGGCCTCGGCCCTAGCCGCGCAGGACAAGACCGCGCTGATGCGGGCCGAGGGCGTGGGGCCCAAGCTGGCCCTGCGCTTGATCACGGAACTCCGGGATAAATTGGGCGCTTGGAGCGCGGGCGTGCCGGGGATTCCCGGCGCGGCAGGGTCCGGATCGTCGGTGGGGACCTCCGGAAAAGACAACGCGGAAAGTCACCTGCAGGCCGACGCACTCTCGGCGCTGACGAACCTCGGCTATGAACGCCTGGAGGCGTGGGAGACCGTCGCTAAGATCGCCGCGCGCCTCGGCCCGACGGTAACCCTCCCGGTTCTCATCCGTGAAAGCCTCACCGCCCTCGCCCAGCGCGGGGAGGAGGGAGCGGCACGGTGAAGGAAGAGGAGCAGGCGACCGTCGGTTAGGGCTGGGGGAATGGCGGGGGATGTCGTCCAGGAATAAGAAAAGCGATTTTGCCGAGTCGCAGTTGCTCTTGCGGTTTAACCGGAATCCCAAAAGCGCCCGCGAGCGCGGCATGAGCTATTTGTGCGACTTCACCGCCTTCACCAGGCAATGTGCACAAAGCCCCATGGATATTCATTGTAAGCGTCCATGATGCACTTGGAGGATCGATGGTCTTTCCCTGTACAAGGGTGTCGCCATGGGCGTCGAGAATCTTATCCGGCGTTCGTGCCTGCATGCTGAAGTGCACGCGACTAGGGTAACGCACTCCACGCGAGTTACGGACCTCAGCGGGCGTGTATTGGATGACCCCTACGGCGCTTTCCCCCGGTGGGGCATCAACGAGTCGAAAGGCCCTTTCCCAAGTGTGTGAGTCTACTGGCTGCCAAGCCGTAAACTCATAACCGTTTAGGCGATCTGTATACCTCGGGCCTTGTTCTTGGGGAGAAGACCGCCCCCCCCGGGGCACACTTGCGCATCCACTTAATATGCGTGGTGCGAGTAATACTGCCCCGAGTCTTAAAAAATCTCGCCGACGCATAGCTCCCGCCTTTCCTTGGGAGGCTTAAAAAGCCCCTCCGAGACCTTGAGTATACCTGAAAAGGGATGAAAAAACGCCTAAGAAAATCCTTGCAAGGGGGTTTTTGGGGGCCGGAGCCTTCCCCTCCACCGTCGTCCCGGCGAAGGCCGGGACCCCGAGACGTTGATGATTCCCTCGGGATTCCGGCTTTCGCCGGAATGACGGTGTTTTTTAAGGTGACCAGACTCCCTCGGGACCCCGGCCTTCGCCGGGGTGACGGGAAAAGGGCGGAGAGGAATCAGGTGACGATGGCCCCATGCCCCCCTCCCTTCTCACCCCTCGGGGCCGAGGGCGACGATGTGGCCCGGACCTTCCGCGCGGGCGCGGCTCAGGGCGCGTTCGGCGCGGGCCAGAAGGTCCTCGCTGCTCGCCTCGGGGGAGGACGCAACCAGCCCAAAGGCCGCCGTCAGGGGACTTGCAGGAGGCGGCTCGGGCCGGTTCACAACCTCGCGCAGACGCTCCAGCGCCGCTAGGCTCGCGGCGGGCTCGGTCTGGGGCAGCAGCAGCAGCAACGTCGGGCCCTCCCAGCGGTACATCTCGTCCGAGGCCCGGAGCGTGGGCTGGAGGACGGTCGTGAGCGGGACAATCCGGGCGTCCGCCGTTACGATCGGCGGTGCGTCATCGGGCCGCACGAGGGCGAGCCCAAAGGGTTTGCCGCCGCGCCGAAGACGTTCCAGTTCGCGTTCCACGGCTTTTTGCGCCGCGTACGCGTTCAGCAAGCCCGTGGCCCTGTCACGTCCCACGGCGGCGTGGGTCTGATCCGCAAGCCTCTGGCGAAGGGCCTGCGTGAAGGCGTGCGCGGCAGTTGCAAACGCTTCGTAATCGCGGGGGGACAGGGGCCCCCACGGGTGACGCTCCAACAGGACCTTCGCCAGCCGGTGCAGATGGTCATGCTGAACAGCCAGACGATCGAGGGCTTCCCGTTCCTCGTCGGCCGCCGTGTTCACGCACGAATCGTACCACGCGGCGAAACACGGGGACATCGGCGGAGAAGCCTTGGCCTGGCCGGGCGGAGCCAGGAACGCCGCACGGTGCCAAGCCATCAGCCACGCAAGGTGATCATCAAACGCAGCGGTCAGCGAGGAAGTCCGGGAAGGGGAAGGCGTGTCCATGGAAGGCAAAAGGTAAAAGAAACCAGCCCCCTTCGCCAGGGGGTGTTCCTGTCTTTATCCCCCGTCATTGCGAACCCCCGTAGGGGGGTGAAGCAATCCAGGGCCGCGTGCCCTACAGCGGCACCCAGAACCGGGCGCGGAGACCCCCGAGGGGGCTGTCTTCTAACACAACGTCCCCTCCGTGTGAACGGGCGATATCCCGGGCCACGGTGAGGCCAAGGCCCACCCCGCCCTCACCGGGGGTGCGAGCCTCGTCCAGACGGCAAAAGGGCCGAAAGGCCTCCTCGCGGCGGCTCACGGGAATCCCCGGCCCGTCGTCATCCACCGTGATGTCCACGGCGTTTGTTCGCCCACGCGCCGCGACCTGTACGTGCGAGCCGTACCGCCGCGCGTTCGCAATCAGGTTCATGACAACGCGCCGCGCCGCCTGAGGGCGCAAGATCACACGCAACTTCGTCGGCACGTCCACGGACAGGTTTGCGGGATCTGTCCCCGTTGGCCCTTCTCGCCGTGCGTCGTCCACGATTCCCTTAAGCCACGTGGCCAGCGGCACATCGTCCATCGGCTCGGCTTCTTCCCCCCGCGCAAACGCGAGGTAGGCCCCCACCATGCCCTCCATCTCGGCGACGTCAGCCGCAAGGCCTTTCGTCTCGGGGCTTTCGGGCATCAGCGCGACCTGCAGCTTGATGCGCGTGAGGGGCGTTCGCAGGTCGTGCGAAACCCCCGCCAGCATGGAGGTTCGTTGCGTGATTTGTCGCCGCAGCCGTCCGCGCATGGCCAAAAGCGCCGCGCCCGCTTGCCGAACTTCGGCGGCACCCTCGGGCCGGAACGTGCCGACGTCGCTGCCCTTGCCAATCGCTTCGGCAGCCTCGGCCAAACGGCGGATGGGCCGCACCTGCCCGCGCATGAACAACAGCGCGATCAGGGACAGCGCGAGGGCACTGCCCACCATCCACGCGATGAACGCCTCGCCCGTCGGCGTGTAGATGCGCCGCAGCGGGACCTCAAAGACAAACAACCCTTCGGGTGCTTGGACCGACACGGCAACACGACGCGGAGCATTGGCAAAGCGCAGAACGAACGGATAGTCCAGCTGGTCCTTGAGGGCGAGATTCAGCAACGTTCGCAGCGGGTTGATGGATCTGGTGCGGCCCGGAGCCAGCGATTCGCCCGGCGAAAACGTGATGGTGATGTTCGTCGTCGTGGCGGCCAGGGCGATCAGGTCGTCGCGTCGCGCAGGGTCGGGCTCGGTGCGGATCACCTCGGTCCATGCCGCGATGTCGCCCGCCACCGACGTCGTAAGGCGCTGGGTGACAACGTACCAATGGCGGTTGAAGAAAACGTACGTGGCGACCGCAAGCGTGAGCACCGTGGGCAGCACGATGATGAGCAACGTGCGCCCAAAGAGTCCACGCGGCGTCAAACGCTTGAGACCCCGCACGGGGGCGCGAAGAACATTCAGAAACGTCATGGCCTCTCCGGGGCTAACTTGTACCCTTCGCCGCGCACGGTCACCAAAAAGCGCGGATTCTGGGGGTCATCTTCCATCTTGCACCGCAAGCGCCGCACTTGAACATCCACCGTGCGGTCGTTCACGTTGCCCGCCTGCCCCGTTTTGCGCACGAGGTCGGCCCGTGAGAGCGCCACCCCCGGCGCGGAGGCCAGCGCCCGCATCAGACTCGCTTCCATCCCCGTCAGGCGCACGCGCTGGGTTCCACGCTCTAACGTGTCGCGGTCCGGATCGTACGTCCAGGCCCCCAGGCGCAAGGGCCCCGTTGCTCCGTCTTCCGTGCCCCCACGCGTCCGCCGCAGGATGGCGCGAACACGTAGCAGCAGTTCCTCGGGCTCAAACGGTTTGGGCAAATAGTCGTCCGCCCCGGCCCCGAGGCCCGCGATGCGATCCCCCGCCTCCCCGCGTGCCGTCAGAAGCAAGATAGGCGGTGGCGTTAGGGCCTTTTGGGTGCGTTGAAGACTCGCCGTAAACGCGATTCCGTCCTCACCGGGCATCATGACGTCCACAATGGCCGCATCAAACACCAGGGACTGCAAAAGGATTCGGGCCGAGGCTGTCTCGGGAGCTGTCGTGACCCGAAATCCGTGCCCCTCCAGGTAACGAGCCAGCAGAGCCCGCAAACGCTCATCATCGTCCACCACCAAAAGGTGGGGCAAAGCGTCGGAGGTCCGCGGGGAGGCGCTTGACATGAAAGCCTAAAACCTCTTTGTATGGGCGCGGTCCGGGTGCGTAGCTCAGCGGTAGAGCATTACCTTCACACGGTAGGGGTCCCAGGTTCAATCCCTGGCGCACCCACCAGGATTTCAAAGGATGTTTCGTATAGCGGAACGTCTTGCGGGGGCTTGTGCCCCCCCTTACGCCTTGAGCCGCCGGATCAGGTCGTCCATTTGGTCGAGCGTGTGGTAGGTGATGACGACTTTGCCGCTGGGGATGGTGCCGCTGAAACGCACCTGCAGCCCCAGGCGGTCCAGCAAGTCGCGTTTGAGCGCGGCTGTGTCGGCATCCACGCGCGGGTGGCGTTTGGGACGGTGACTGGCGGCCTCAGCGCGTTCGGCGGCGTGCTGCGCCAGCTCTTCGGCCTGGCGCACGTTGAGGCCCTTGCGCACGATGTCCTCGGCCAGCGCGACGGGGTTCGGAACCGTGGCGATGGCGCGGGCATGCCCCATCGTGAGCCGCTTGTCATCCAGCATGGCCTTGATGGGCTCGGGAAGGTTCAAGAGGCGCAGCATGTTCGTCACGTGCGGGCGGCTTTTCCCGACAATCAGCGCGAGCGCTTCTTGGGTGTGGTGGAACTCGCGGAGCAGACGCTGGTAGCCTTCGGCCTCTTCCAGGGGCGACAAATCCTGGCGCTGAATGTTTTCGATCAGGGCGATTTCCAACGCCTCGCGGTCGGACAGCTCCAGCACAATCACGGGAAGCTCGTGCAGGCCCGCACGCTGCGAGGCCCGCCAACGGCGCTCCCCCGCGATGATCTCGTAGAGCTCCGCGTGCCCGCTGACTGGACGAACGATGAGCGGCTGAATGACGCCGCGCTCCCGGATGGAGGTCGCAAGGTCGTCAATCGCGGCCTCGTCAAACCGACGCCTGGGCTGGTAAATGCCCGGTTGAATCCAGGCGAGCGGGATCTTGCGCGGGCCGTTGCCCGACGCGCCGCCGGGTCCGGGGGCGGCGCTTCCGCTGCCAACAGCAACAGCGGCTTGCGCGTCGCCCAGCAGGGCGGAGAGGCCACGTCCGAGGGGGGAGGGCTTGACAGCGGGGAGACGCGAAGCGGCAGCAGTCATAGGGCGTGTCCTTTAAGAAGCGTGAAGAGGGGAAGACGGAATCGGTTCGCGGCGGGCCTCGCGGCGCAGCACCTCACCCGCGAGCGCGAGGTAGGCCTGCGAGCCCGAACATTTCAGGTCGTACAAAACGACGGGCTTGCCGTGCGAGGGCGCCTCGGACACGCGCACGTTGCGCGGAATGATGGTTTCGTACACCAGGGGGCCAAAGAACGCCCGCACGTCGCGCGTTACGGCCTCGGCCAGGCCGTTGCGCTTGTCCACCATCGTCAGGACAACGCCCTGAACCTCAAGATCCGGGTTAAGCCGTGACTTGATGGCTTCCACCGTCTGTAACAGGCTGCTGATGCCCTCTAGCGCGTAGAACTCAGCTTGCAGGGGCACAAGAATCGCGTTCGCCGCCACAAGCGCGTTCACGGTGATCAGGTTGAGCGCCGGGGGGCAGTCGATCAGCACAAAATCATAGTCGGCCGCGCACCGCTCCAGCGCGTCGCGCAGGCGGTACTCGCGCCGGGGGAGGGAGGCGATTTGGACATCGGCCCCCGCGAGGTCCGCCGAGGCGGTGACGAGCGACAACCCCGGCACCGGCGTCGCCCGCACAAGACCCGCAATGGCCAGGCCGTCAAACAGAACTTCGTAGCACCCCGCACCGCGCTGAGTGCGTCCAAACCCAAACCCCGTTGAGGCATTCCCCTGAGGGTCCGCGTCCACCAGCAAGACCCGCTTGCCCACGGCGGCCATGGCGGTCGCAAGGTTCACCGTCGTGGTCGTCTTCCCAACGCCGCCCTTTTGATTGGCGACGGCAATCACCCGGCACGCCGGGGACGCTAGCTCGATCGGCGGAACCGGGGGGGAGGGAGGGGAAACAGGAGAAGGCATACCAGGGAATTACTCCCCCCGTCGCCCCGGCGCAAGTTGGGCGCGTGAGGGCTGGGTCCCCCCGTCGTCCCGGCGAAGGCCGGGACCCCGAGAAGCGGGGCTGTGCGTGGCCTTCTTGTCCCATGCTGCGAACGGCACACAATAACCTTTTTCTCAGTCCCCTCGTCGCTTGCGTCATTCCGGCGAAAGCCGGAATCCCGAGGGATTCGAGAGCGCTCTGCCAAGCCTCTCGAGGTCCCGGCCTTCGCCGGGACGACGTTCCTTCTGAACCCTCGGGACTTAATTTCTCGCCGGGATGACGACGGTTGGGGGCGTCGTTCTTTCTAACGCTCCTACTCTCCCCGATCCCTGCGGGACTATCAATTTTGGGGAAGGCTTAAAGGGTAAACGCCAGGGCCAGCGGGATGACGATCAGGGCAACAAGGGTACTCGCAAACACAAGGCCCCCCGCGACGTCCTCGTGCACACCCAAGTCAGCGGCGTAGGCGACGAGATTTCCCGGAAGGGGCACGAGCGACACAAGAAACAACGCGATGTAGCTGGCAGGGGGCAGCATCTGAACCCAGAAATAATCCACGGCAATGATCGCGCCCGCGACAGCGGGCCAGAGGAGAAATTTTCCGGCCAGGGCGGCTCCGAGAAGGCGTCGATCCAGGTGAACGGTTTTGAGCTGAGCAAGGCTTGCTCCGACCAGGATTGCACCCAGCAAACTGAAGCATCCTTGAAAATCCCGCGTAATTCCGGCGGCAAGGGCGGGGAGCCTGTAGCCCACAGCCCCCAAGATCAGACCCGCCGCCATCCCCCAAAAAATTGGGAGGCGAAGGGCCCTTATCAGCCCCTGTTGGACGGTGAGCCGTCCCCGCGCCATCAAATAATAGCCTACGGTATCTCCAAAGGCCATGACACCAACAACGGCCGTGATGAAAAGGGCCGAGGATTTAGGGGGCAAAACGGCAAGAGCAACGGGAATACCGTAATAGCCAACATTGCCGCCGCTGCAGGCGTACGTCAGCATAAACGGGGTCTTATCGTTCCAACGCGGACGCGTGAGCCAAAACACTAAAACGGCCACGCAAGCTGCCATCAGAAAACAAACAAGGGGGAGTAAAAAATCCCGTCCCGTGAGGCCAAGGTTGGGAAGGCTGAGGAGAAAAAAAACAGGGATAACCAGGTAAATCTGAAGACGGGCGAGAGATTGGAGTCCCGCAGGGTTAATCCGTCCAAAGAAAAACCCCGCCACCATCAAAGCGTAGAGGGGGAGGATTTTGAGTAGCAGGGCGCTGAAAGCCAGGGCGGCGGTCTCGAGATTCATCGGCGGTGGCTCCGGCGGTGGGCGGGGGTGCGGTAGGTGAGGCGGACGATTTTGAGGATCGTGCCCGAGGGGTCGGTGAGGCTGGGGGTTGAATCACACGTAAAGGACCAGAACGCGCCAGCTGCGGCTAACTCTTCTTTGGCCTGACGCCCCTTGGGAAGGAGGGCGACGCTTCCTGGTTTCAGGAACGGGGCCACGAACGGCAAAAGCTCAACAAGCGGGGCCATGGCACGGGCCGTCACAACGTCGGCCTTCAGGCCTCGCACGGCCTCGGCGCGGACGGGGTGGACCGTCACGTTGGACAGCCCCAGCTCGGTGGCGGTTTCCTCCAGAAAACGGGCCTTTTTCACGGTGCTTTCGACCACATGCACCTCGGGCACACCAAGAATCGCGAGGACCACCCCCGGAAAACCGGCTCCGCTCCCGATGTCCACGAGAACCCGCGCGGCTGGAGGAACGTGCAGAAACAACTGGGCGCTGTCGAGGATATGCCGCTCCCACAAGTGGGGCACCGTGCTCGCGCTGACAAGGTTCATCCGCTCGTTCCCGGCGGCGACAAGCGCGGCGTAGCGCTTCAGCCGCGCCTTCGTTTCATGTGAAACCCAGAGGCCAGAGAGGAGTTCTTTCCTAGCCTCATGCCCACCCTCCTCGTCTCCGCGAGCGGAGCGAAGCGATCCATCTCCCGGCTTTGCGGCATGCGGAAAGGGCGGGTGATGGATTGCTTCGGCCCCTTCAGGGCCTCGCAATGACGATTCCTTTTTCTCCCCACCCTCACACCCGTCGTCCCGGCGAAGGCCGGGACCTCGTGACGTCGGCTCGATAGACCCCGGCGTTCGCCGGGGTGACGGACCGGGGTTTTGTTCAGCCACGCGCTTTCTCCGTTCGTTTAACGTGTTTCAAAAGCGCGATGAGCGCGGCGGGGGTCACGCCGGGGATTCGGCCCGCCGCCCCGAGGGTTGTGGGCCGGACGCGGAGGAGTTTTTGCTTGATCTCGGTCGAAAGCCCCCCAAGCGACTCAACGTCCAGGTCTTCCGGTAACACAAGATCTTCGTCCCGACGAAAAGCCTGAATGTCGGCCTCCTGGCGCTCGGTGTACCCGGCGTAAAGCGCCTCGGTCTCCAAGAGCGCGGCCTCGCGCGGTTCAATACCCCGAAGCTCCGGCCAAAGTTCCCCCAGGCGTGCCAGCGACATGCCGGGCAGGGCCAAGAGGTCCCGCGCGGTCCGGCGCGTGCCGTCCTGATTCACGGCCATCCCTCGCCGAAACAACTCCGTGGGCGTCGCCTCAATGCGGTCTAGAATCGCCCGCGCCGATTCGTAGGCTGCTTGGCGCTTACCAAACACCTCGGCTCGTTCGGGCCCCACGCAACCCAGACGGAGGCCAAGGGGTGTCAGGCGCTGATCGGCATTGTCCGAGCGCAGCGTGAGTCGGTATTCCGCGCGGGAGGTGAACATGCGGTAGGGCTCGGTCGTCCCCTGCGTCACAAGATCGTCCACCATCACGCCGATGTAAGCCTCGGCACGATCGAGCGTGAAAGCAGCGCGTCCCTGGGCGAGAAGGGCCGCGTTGATCCCCGCCAACAAGCCTTGCGCGGCGGCTTCTTCGTACCCCGTCGTGCCGTTGATCTGGCCCGCGAAGAAAAGGCCCGGAACCTGGCGCGTTTCCAGCGTCGGGCGCAGGGCGCGAGGGTCGCAAAAGTCGTATTCGATCGCGTACCCCGGCCGGATCATCCGCACATTTTCGAGGCCGGGGATCGTGGCCAGCAGGGATTCTTGGACATCGCGGGGCAGGGAGGTCGAGATTCCGTTGGGGTAGACCGTCGTGTCGTCGAGACCCTCGGGCTCCAGGAAAATTTGATGATGCTCCCGGTGCGCGAACCGGACGACTTTGTCTTCGATCGACGGGCAATAGCGCGGCCCGAGTCCGGTGATTTGGCCGGTGTACAGCGGGGCGCGGTCGAGGTTGGCGCGAATCAGCGCGTGCGTTTCGGGCGTTGTCGTCGTGATGCCGCACGCGATTTGCGGGTTCGGCAACGTCGTCGTCAGTGCCGAGAACGGCACGGGTTCCGCATCGCCCTCCTGCCGCTCCAGGCGATCCCAGGCGATTGTCGCCCCGTCCAGACGCGGGGGCGTGCCGGTCTTGAGCCGCCCCATCGGAAACCCGAGGCGGCGGAGTGTTTCCGCCAGACACAGGGAGGGCGCTTCGCCTACGCGACCCGCCGGACGCTTTTCCTCCCCGACATGCGTGAGGCCGCCCAGAAACGTCCCGGTTGCGATAACAATGTCCTTTGCGTTTATTTTGAGGCCGTTTTCGGTGGTGAGACCCCGGAGAATGCCGTCGTCGTCCAGGATCAGGTCCGCCGCCGCGCCTTCACGGAGGGTCAGGTTCGGCGTGAACTCCAACGCCGCTCGCATGGCACGGCGGTAGAGTTTCCTGTCGGCTTGGCAGCGCAGGCCCTGAACGGCGGGGCCCTTGCTGCGGTTCAACACGCGGAACTGAATTCCGGCGGCATCCGCCACGCGGCCCATCAGTCCGTCAAGCGCATCGACCTCCCGCACCAGGTGCCCCTTGCCGAGCCCCCCGATGGCCGGGTTGCACGACATCTCCCCGAGGGTGTCGAGACGGTGTGTCAGAAGGAGCGTCTTCGCCCCCATCCGCGCGGCGGCGGCGGCGGCTTCGCACCCGGCATGCCCCCCGCCGATTACGAGGACGTCGTAGGTTGCCGATTCGGTAGGATGTGTCACGGGACCACGACCTTTTTTTCATCCCGACGAGTGTTTTCTGTTCCGCCTGTTCCCCTTGGCGTCACCTCGGCGCAAGTTGGGATCCCGAGAGTGAAAGAACTTTCGTCATTCCGGCGAAAGCCGGAATCCCGAAGGATTTGAAAACCGTCCTCCCAAGACATCGAGGTCCCGGCCTTCGCCGGGACGACGGCTCTTGTTCGAGTTCCGTTCCCAGCGCGAATCAGCCCTGCCGCGCCTTGTACCGGGGGTTGACCTTGTTGATGACGTACACGCGACCTTTGCGGCGCACAACCTTGCAGGCGGCATCCCGCTTTTTCAACGCCTTGAGCGAATTTGCGACTTTCATGGTCGATCCCCTGGTGTATCCCGTGCGCATTTTGAATCATCTCGTTGTCCGCGCCGACTCGCCCCCTATAGGACCGAGTCTTTAGCGCGTCAAGCTTTTTCGCAAACGGCTGCTGCCCCCCTCACCCGAACCCCCGCCCACGAGGGGCGAAGGAATCCCGCTGTGCCCCCTGTAATACCTGTGTTCAAAAGAGGATCATCATTTTATCGGAAGGCGGTTCTACCACGCAGGGTCGTCCATCCAGGCGCGGACGGTGGGAGAGGCCTCCAGGGGCACCTTGTCGTTTTGGCCGGGGACTTTGATGAACAAAATCAACGTGCCCGCCTTGATGCGTTGGGCGTACGACGTTTCCGGCGAGGTGGCGTAGAAATCGCCCGCCGCGAACCGATGCACCTCGTGGGTGGCCACGTCCAGGTATTCCGTGAGCCCCGAAATGACGTACTGGTACTCGGTCACGTGCGTGTGGCGGTGGGGTTGCTCGGTGGATGCGGACGGGTAGCGCGAGAGGCCAACCTCGATGCGGTCGTCAACCATCTCAGTGATTTCTTGCGGGCGTGTGAGCCGACCCACGAGGTACTGACGCGGCGACACGCTCAGCGCCCGGTCCAGGTCCCCCGCATTCAGGCGTTTGAACCCCATCGTTGTCCCTACGGCATCGCCTTGATGATCTCACCGACGGCGGGAAGGTCCGCGTGCGCCGTTTGATCCACGAGGATGCTGTGCGGCGTGACGTCGAGCCCGTAAACCGTTTGATTCCACGTGTTGCGCGGGGCGATCACGGATCCCTCCAGCGACACGCCGACAAACAAGCCCTGGGACCGCGCAAACGCGTACATGTCGGCCTTGAGGCCCAGGCCCGTCGCCGCGTTGACGCCCTCGCCCAGCTCGCCCACGGCCACGCCCGCGTCCCCGCCGAGGGTGACTTGCCGATCCAAAACGGCGTTCAAGCCCTTGTCGGTCATGATCACCAGAACAATCTCGGAGGACGATCCGCCAAACTGCAACCCAAAGCTGAGGCCGCCCAAGGTGTAGAACGCAGGGGAGCTCCAGGCCCCGGCTGCGTTGCGAGCCAGCATCACGCCGTTGCCGCCACGCCCGCCGAAAAAGAACCCGGCGCGCAAGAGGCGGGGGATGATCACGACGGCCTTGGCGCGGCTCATCATGTCCACAAGGCCGGGGTACTGGGAGTCGCTCATCATGCTTTGGAACGTGATGCGCGCGTTGCTGATCAGCTGCTCGGGCTCGCTGCCGAACTCGCCCGAGCTGCGGCAACTGCCCAGCACGAGCAAGACGCAAAGGCCAAGAACCCCGAAAAGTCCCGTCAACGGAAAACGACGCATTGTGTTCTACGCTCCTTAACGTTTGCCTAACGTGCCGCAGAAACGCCGTGAAAGCAAGTGTTTGTCAGGGATAGATTGCGCCGCTTGGTGAGGGAGGCGGGCTTCGTGACGAATCGTCCCCCTCGGGGAGGTCCTCGTCGGCGGATTCGGTCGTCCAGGCCTCGCCACGCGGGGCCCGCGCGATACGAACGCGGGGTGGGGGCATGAGCGGGCGTTCATCGGCGCTGCCCGCTCCGAGAGCACTGAGGACCTCGGCCTTGTCCAAAACCGACCGGCCCAAAAGATCCATCGCCTTGTTGTAGGCCGTTCCCGCGAGCGCGAGTTGCCGCCCCACCTTGCCGAGAGGTTCCAGAAAGGCTTCGAGCGCCTCGCGCAGCTTGCGTCCGGCGTCGGCAACCTCGCGGACGTTGGCGGCCAGGGCCTCCTGCCGCCACCCCCATGCGACCATGCGCAAAAGGGCCACGAGCGTTGTGGGAGTCGTCAGGACGACGTTGTTTTCTGCGCTGTAATCCAAAAGCCCCGGATCAGCTTCCAGCGCCGCGCTCAGGAAATGCTCGCCGGGCAAAAAGAGCACCACAAACTCGGGAGCCCCCTCGACGCGGCTTCCGTAGCCCTTGGCCCCTAAAAGGCGCACGTGCTGTTTCAGTTGCTTGGCGTGGCGTCCAAGTCCCTCAAGGCGTGCCTCCTCGGTCGTCGCTTCCACCGAATCCAGGTACGCCATCAGGGGCACCTTGCTGTCGATCACGACGCACCGCGCTCCGGGCAAATGCACGATGCAGTCGGGGCGGGCGTTGGAATCCTCGCCGACGATGTGCGCCTGCGTCGTGAAATCACCGATGTGCGCTGCAAGCCCCGTGATTTCCAGGATTCGCCTCAGCTGAATCTCCCCCCACCGTCCCCGCGCCGATGGAGCGCGGAGCGCCTGCAGAAGTTGGCCCGTTTCTTTTTGAAGCAGCTTTTGCCCTTCGCGCGAGGCCGCGACCATCGCCAGGAGCTCGCGGTACGCCCCCTCCCGCTTGGATTCCAGCGCCCGGACGTGCGTGTCCATGCGCTCCAGGGTTTCCCGCATGGGTTTGACCAAGGCCTCGATCGCCGCTTCCTTGGTCCCCAGAGCGGTTACGGCGGCCTTTTCGCCTTCCTTCAGGCGTTCTTCGGCCAGCGTTAAAAACAGCGCGCTGTTTTGGTACAGCGTGTCCGCCGCGAGCGCCTTAAACCGTTCGGCCAAAACGGTTTCATCCTGTCGCCGAAGACGCAGCGTCCAGGCGACGAATCCGCCCCCGCAGGCCGCCCCGATGACAAACGCGCCAAGTACCACGAAAGCCGGAAAAGAAGACTCCATGGGGGCTTAGGGCTTCTTCGACGGAGGCCGAAGGTCCGGCAGGGCGGGGGGCTGGTCGGACTTGTAGCGATCACCAAACTTCTTGCCGAGGCTGTAAAGGGTTTCCGCCACAACGCGGCCGTGGGTCGCCACGTTGCTGGAGACCAACAAGCCTCGCCGCCAATAGGTGATGGTCACGGCGCGTGGCTGAGCGACGGGAAGAATAACGAGCGTTTTCTGCGATTGCGCCGTCAGCGCCACCCACGACACGCAATCAAGCCCCTGGTTGTTAAACGAGACAACCTCCGGCACCAGTTCAACGCGCGCTTCGCCCAGGATCAAGGGCTTGGCATCGAGGGGTCTGACAACGGGAAACCCTCGATCCTGCAGGTAGCCCACCATGTCGTTGATCAGATCGGGGTCCGCCGTTCCGCACGAGGACGCAACCTCGGCGTCGTTGACAACCGGAACTTGGGTCAGGATGGACGTCACTCCCGACAAGCTGGGGGCGGTGCCGAGGTTCATCGTCTGGGCCGAGGCTCCGGACAGAAACACGAAACTGCAAACGATCGCCAGGCCAAGGCTTAGGCCCAACGTACCGGCACCCCTTGGCCCCTGTTGCAAAAACACCATGTCTGAGTCCCTTCTTCCACGGGTTTGCAGGACGACCCTTCCTCCTCAAAACCGAGTCTCTAGCGTATCAAGAACGCACAGGTGTGACAAACATCCCCCCACCGGGTCCGCCATTCTGATCCTGCGGCACGGCAGGAGTTCTCCTTTTTATTCTGTCCTTTCTGTCGTCATCGCGAACAACGTGATTGACGGAGGAGAGGGCGGGGCTAAAAAATCATTTTGTGCCCTGTTGCAGTACATGAGGAGCGACTTTTTGCGTACCGAGCGAGAAAAAAGGATACTTTCGCGAGCTGTATTGATTTCGTATGGGAAGTGACGATACCCTTTCCCGCATTCCAACCGTTGTTATGACACGGGAGAGTTCCGATGGATGAACGCGATTACACGCTTTTGGATCGAACCGTTGTGTTTCAAGGTGCTCGGCGCGTGGAACGGGTGAAGTTTAAGTACCGCCGTTTTTCCGGCGCATGGACAGAGCCGCTGGAGCGGGAAACCCCCCTTCACCCCGCGATTGCCAGCGTTTTGCCTTACGATCCCCGTGAAGATCGCGTGGTGCTTGTGGAGCAATTCCGTTTGACCGTCGCCGTGTTGGGGGACCCTCCCTGGATCATTGAGCAAGTGGCGGGTCGGCTCGACGCGGGCGAAACGCCCGAGGACACCGCTCGACGCGAAGCGCTGGAAGAATCAGGTTGTACCCTCACCGATTTGCACCGTGTGATGAATCTCTATCCAGCTCCTGGAGGGGTCGTCCAACGGTGGACGGTGTTCGTGGGCCGCGCAGACGCTATGCCCGAGCAGGGCAGTCTGCACGGCTTGGAAAACGAAAACGAGGACTTGCGCGTTCACGTGCTCCCCATGTCCGAGGCACTTCGCTGGCTCGACGAAGGACGCATCCACGAGGCCGCAACGACGATCACGCTGCAATGGATGGCCCTGCATCGCGACACGTTGCGTCGAGCATGGACCTAGGCGCGCAATCGGCCCTTCCCCTCAAAACCCGCGCCTTAATTTGAAACGCGGCACCTCCTCGACGTTGGGAGGGGAGCGTGCTACCCAAGGGGCCCTTTTGCCGTTGGCCCTGTTAAGGAATGTCGCATGTCTGAGACCCCCCTTCCGCCGTCCGCCCCTGATGCGTCCGAGGACGAGGATGACGCCATGACTCCCGTGGCGGTGACGGTCAACCACCAGTACGTCAAAGACCTGTCGTTTGAATGCCCCTCTGCAGCGCAAGCGTTTGAGGCGTTGGCGCGGGGAAGCGCACGCGGGGCGATGACGCCGCTCTCGGTCAACGTGCAGTCCAGGCCCTTGGCGGCGAACGTTCATGAAGTAACGTTGAACCTTCGCTTTGAATCCCGCTTTGGCGATGTGGTGGGGTACATCGTGGAGCTGGCTTACGTGGGCGTATTCACGTTGCCGAACCTGCCGGAAGAGGCCGTGAAGATGTTTGCGCTCGTTGAAGCGCCGCGCCTTCTTTTCCCCTTCGCGCGGGCTCTTGTGGCTCGGCTTGTCCAGGAAAGCGGATTTCCCCCGGTCATGCTGAATCCCCTGGATTTTGGGTCCCTCTACGCCTCATCGGACGCGACGACGCATTAGGGGCTTTCCCGTGGCGAACGAAGGGCTGGCGGTTTACATCCATTGGCCCTGGTGTTTAGCCAAGTGCCCGTATTGCGCCTTCACAAGCTTCGCAACGCCGCCGGACGAGGACCTGTGGCGCGAGGCCTGCCAGACGGAACTGGCGTTTTACGCTGCACGGATTTCGGCAAGGCGTGTGGGCTCGGTCTACATCGGGGGCGGAACCCCCTCGAT
Organism: uncultured Pseudomonadota bacterium; assembly: GCA_903869345.1. Classification (GTDB taxonomy): domain Bacteria; phylum Pseudomonadota; class Alphaproteobacteria; order UBA9219; family UBA9219; genus CAIPYM01. Next base: position 36,942 of record CAIPYM010000029.1, on the reverse strand, counting down.
GATGAATCCGGCGACGTTGGAACGACTGCTGGCGACAATCGCGCGGTTCTGGCCGATGGAATCCGACGTTGAAATTACGCTGGAGGCTAATCCGGCCACGGTGGACGCGGCGCATTTTCAGGCGTTTCGAGACGCCGGAGTTAAGCGTTTATCCCTCGGCATTCAGGCGCTGCGGGAAGACGCTCTGCGCTTTTTGGGCCGGATTCACGGCGTGAAGGAAGCGCGACAGGCCATTGAAGCTGCCGTACGGATTTTCCCGCGACTCTCGCTGGATCTCATTTACGCGCGCCCTGGGCAGACCCCTGAGGCCTGGACGGACGAGGTGCGTGAGGCCCTGGCGATGGGGGCGCAGCATCTGTCGCTCTACCAGCTGACGGTGGATCCTAGGACCGCGTTTGCGACTCGTGTGCGCCACGACGGGGCATGTTTGGAAGCCGCGCCCGAGGATAGCGCCCGGTTGTTTGAAACAACGCAAGAGATTCTCCGCGAGGCCGGGTTTCCGGCGTACGAGGTCTCTAACCACGCCCGCCCTGGCGAGGAAAGCCGGCATAACCGCGCGGTGTGGCGTTACCAGGATTACCTCGGCATTGGCCCGGCCGCGCATGGCCGCCTACGGGACGGAGGCGTGCGCTTTGCCACGGAAAACCCCGGACGACCCGATGTTTGGGCCGAGCGCGTGGCGGCCTATGGACACGGCGCTGTGCGACGGCAGGCCTTGACCCGCGAGGAGGCGCAGCGCGAAGCGCGGCTCATGGGGCTTCGGCTGGTTGAAGGGCTGAACGCCGATCGGTGGCGAAGGCTTTTCAACGAGGACCTCGACCAATCCCTTGATAGTCCCCGCGTGGACCGTCTGGTGCGGGAGGGGCTCGCCGTCAAAGACGCCCAAGGATTCCGAACAACCCCCGCCGGGCTTCAGCGCCTTGAGGCGATTTTGCGGTACCTCGAACGGGGGCAGGGCTGAAAAAAAGGCCCTTTTGTGCCGTGTCACAGTCTATAACGCCGTCCCGGAAACCGGGCGAGAAAGCGGCCAAGGTCGGCCTCGCTCAGAGCCACGTGCAAGCGCGTATGGGTGCGCTTGTCGTGCCGATCACGCACGTCGCCGTGCGCGTAAAGCCACGCGAGCGCCGCCCCGTCCGTGAGCGGAACCTCGAGACCATAGACCTGATTCGTTGCCGTAAGACGTGCGTCCACAAGGGCGAGCATGGCCTCGATTCCCTCCCCCGTGCGAGCGGAGACCAGAACCGCACGATCCGGCCCTTCCCCCAGCTCATCCGAGGACGCTCGCGCCCGCCACGCGTGACGCGCCCCCTCGTCCAGAAGGTCCGCTTTTGTCCATACCTCAATCAGGCGTGGGTCGTCGGGCGCGATGCCCAACTCGGCGAGCACGGATTCAACGGCGGCCTTTTGGTCGCGCACGTCGGGATGCGCAATGTCGCGCACGTGAATGATGAGATCCGCGCTCGTGACTTCCTCCAGCGTGGCGCGAAACGCTTCCACGAGCGACGTCGGCAGGTCTGCGATAAACCCCACGGTATCCGACAGCGCACAGGCCCGTCCGCTCGGCAAGGCAAGCCCGCGCACATGGGGATCCAATGTCGCGAATAAAAGGTCCTGGGCCGGAACCGACGCGCCCGTCAGTCGGTTGAACAACGTGGATTTGCCCGCGTTGGTGTACCCGACCAACGCGACGATGGAGCGCTCGGCCCGTGTCCGGGCGGAGCGTTGAAGGCCTCGCGTGCGGCGCACTTGGGCGAGGTCCACCTTGAGACGTGCGATGCGCTCGGTGATGTTGCGGCGATCGAGTTCGATCTGCGATTCGCCGGGGCCGCCCAGAAACCCATGGCCACCGCGTTGCCGTTCCAAATGAGTCCACGAACGCACGAGCCGCGATTTTTGGTAGGAAAGCGCCGCCAGTTCCACTTGCAGCTGGCCCTCACGAGTCCGGGCACGCGCCCCGAAAATTTCCAGAATGAGTCCCGTGCGATCAATCACTTTGCACGCCCAGACGCGTTCCAAGTTGCGCTGCTGCGTCGGGGTGAGGACGTGGTTGATGATGACCAACCCGAGGCGTTCGGCCTTCACAATCCCGGCCCATGTTTCGACCCACCCCGAACCGAACAGAAACGCGGGAGAGGGATGCGCCAGCCGCGCCACGTCGCTCACCGCGATGTGCAGGCCAATGGCGCGGGTGAGGCCGCAGGCTTCTTCCAACTGCGCATCAAGGGAGCGTTCCGGCGAAGATTCGCCGGGCCAGGCACGCGGACCCGTCATAAAGGGGTGAACAACCGCCGCCCGCAAAGGCGCATCCTGCGTTTCGACCGCGTTGGACGAGCCCATCGCGTTAGGCGCTGGGGACAGGTGGAGTTTCCCCCAGCAACGCCAGGGGTTCGCTCGGGAGAACGGTGGAAATAGCGTGCTTGTAGACCAGCTGGGTGTGCGCGTCGCGGCGCAGCGCCACAACGGTGTCATCGAACCCCGCGATGATGCCTTGCAGCTTAACGCCGTTGATCAAGAAAAGGGTTGTCGGAACTTTGGTCGCGACAAGTTGCTCCAGGAACGAATCTTGCAGGGACGACGAAAGGTCGGTCATAGCGGGCCTCGGAAAATCACGCGTGGGGTCAGGTCCATTATGGGTGTCAGGATGTGGAAGAAACAAGGGGGCCGCAAGACCATCGGGAATCCAGCACGTAGGACAACCCCCTCGATCGCGTGTGACGGCGCCTCACAACGGTCTTGAAGGGTCTAGTCAATCTTCCGTTTCAGGCTGAGGATCGAAAACCCGACCAGGCACCCGGCGGGGAGAAGAACCAAGAGAACTGAAATCCAGTGCCCCCTTAACGCGAGTCGGATACAGGCCGCGAACAGGGCCCCGGCGCCGATTCCGTAGACCAGGCATGACGCTGGAAGCCCGGCAATGAAGCGGGTTTTCCCGGTGGCTAACGGAGGCATGCCTCCCGACTCTTCGGTTCCTTGGCCTTCCGAAGGGGCCACACCCCCCCCTTCGTAGGCAAGCCCCTTAACGAGAACCGACGCGGGCGACCCCCCGCCCGACGCGCTGGATGGCCCCCCCTGTCCGGAGGACTCAGGGATCACGGCGGAAGGCGAGGAGGGGTCCGGGGAATCGGCCATGGGCAAAGGTCCTTTTCCGTCGGTTAGGACGGCAAGTCATTGAGCAGGTCGCTCTTGTGCGCGGGGACGCCTTGAATAATTTTCACGTGCCCGCTCTTGTCCCGGTAAACAAGGTACGGCGTCATGTTGATGTTCCACCGCTCCACCATGTTGCTGTTCCCTCCAACGGCTTGCCGATAAACTTCGGCAGGCGTTCCCGAAAGAGCGCTGGCATCGCCGTTGACGTGCTTATCCCAGGCCTCAAGGGGCTGGTCGCTTTCCAGAAGCCGCGCGGCAGGGTTGATGTTTTCACCCGCCGACGCCACGGGGATGAGCCGTATTTGCAATTTATTCGCCTTCACGTCATCGCGAAGCATTTTCCAGACTTCTTTGCAGTACGGGCACGACGCGGAGATCACCATCAGCACTTCGGCCTTGTTGTCCTTGGCACCGACGGAAATGCTGGAGGCCCTCTTGAAGTCTTGGTAAAGCCGCTCGCCCGGTGATGTGGGAACGGTGGGCAAGTTCTTTGCCAGGGCCGTGGCGGTTGCCTCGGGCGAAGAGGGGGCTTGACCGGGCAAGGGCCCGATGCTTTCGGCGTTCGCGGACGAAGTGTCTCCCCCTTCGTTGTGACTGAGGGTCCTCCCTCGTTCAATCGCGTCATCCAGAAGACGGCGGACGTTGGGGTCCGTGTCCGCGAGGTTCTTGATCTGAACGGACGAAACGTTTTCGCCATCCTCGGTGAACAGGCCACCAACCAAAATCGTCTTGCCATCGCTCGTTGCGTAGGCCATTTGAAGCTGGCCATCCTTCAGGATCAGCCACCCGCGCAGACCCGACCGCGCACCGAGGTAATGCAGCGTCGCCCCCTGCTTGACCAGCGCGTTCAAAAGCGGAATCCCCTTGATGTCCAGCGGGGGAGTCTGGGTGTCGAAAAGGGCGTTGCTCCCGACAAACGGGGTTGCCGGAGACTTCTGGGCCTGAGCGGAGGAGGCTCCGAGAACACCCAGCGCGAGGACAAGGCCGACCCTTCCAAAGGTCTTTGGAACCGAACAACGAAGCGCCATGAGGAGACCTCCCGCGAAAACGAAACGAGCCGACTCAGCGCTGGGCATAACGCCGAGGGACAAGAGGATAATTGGCCGCATGGCCGCGTTTAATCAAGCCCTTCTTATCCATGGCCGCGATGACTTTTGCCGCATAACGGTACCCAAGACTGGGGGTTGCTGAATGGTAGCGTGCGATCCCCCCGTAGAGCGATCCCGAACGTTTGATCTCGCGGCTGAGAATCCACGCCGCAACATGGACGTTCACGCAACCATCGTCACGCACGGCTTTGTGTGCGTGGGAATCTGAAACCCGCCACGCCCGCGCCAACATTGGCATCCAATGCGTGTTCACCTGCATCGGGCCGAGGTCGTACGTCCCATTCACATTGGGGCCAACTTCTTGGCCAACGCGCCCCCCTTCAACGTGCATGATGCCAATCATCACGGCAGGCGGCACCTGGTAAGTGTGCGATGCCACCATCAGGCACGCCGCAAGAGCTTGAGCGGTAATCACAAACGCCTCCTGTTCTTTCCGATCCTCGTCACGTCCCGACGATCAGGGCCAGGCTTGCTGGTCCAGCCTCGCCGAGGCGGGCACGTCCAGGTACGTGGCGAGCGTGGCCAGCATCGCCATACGCTGATTAAAGGCCTGCCACACCTGGGTCATGGGAACGACATTGTTGTTTTGCGCGAAATAGGCCGTGCGTTCTTCCGGGTTCATGTACAAAAGGCGGTCGGCCTCGGCGTAATGGCATTCGGTGTAAACCTGCCCCGCCGCGCGCAAGATGTTCCAGCACAAAATGCGCCAATCTTCGGCCGTGGTCCCTGCGGGGGCCAGCGCCCGCGTGACTTGATCGGCGGTTCGGATGAGCCGTTCGGCAATCTCGGCCAAAAGAGCGTGTTCGGCCCGCCCAAAGGAATACTGGGCCACGGCCCCGATCACGGGAACAATGGCTTCCGTCATTTTGGCGCGGAACGTCGCGACGGTGTTGGGCAGCGACTCCCCGCCCGCGGGAATCTGGGCCTTGAACTTTTGCTGCAACGTGGCCGCGACGCTCGCCAAATGCTGGGCTTCTTCGGCCGACAGCGGTTTGCCTCGTGCCCGGTAATGCGCCGCGACCACCTGACTGGCCGAGCCCGCCAGAGCCCACCGCACCCCGGAATCCAGAGCGTTCTCGTCCGCGCCGAGCCGTGCCGCGAGCTCCCGGCTGAACGTCACGGTGCTGTCCACAAGCTCCGCGAACGGCGCGGTGTCCAGGGGCGGCTTTTCCCCGTCCGTCGGCGCACCGCCGCCGGGCGTCGCCTCCACCAAAGCCTGCACGAGCGGCATGCCGATCTGGCGAAACGCCGCGAGCGCCGTTTGAAGGGGGGCCCCTTGATCGCTGGCTTGGTCCTTTTGCGCGTCCGCCATGCTGCCCTCGGATGTCGATCCCGTAGCGCTTGGGCTCCGGAAAAGCCTTGGGAGCTTTGCCTCCTCCCCTCTCTACGTCTCCTTATTGTACCTCTCGCCGGTTTTTGCCACAAGCGTGAGAACACTTGCTGATTTTTGCACATTCAGAATGTTCGCACCCGTAACGAATCCCGGAATCGGCTCCAGGACTTGACGGAGGGGGTGTATCCGGGCTTTGTCCCCTGGACAAACGGAAAGCTGCCGGGGCCCTGAGGACCCTGATCTTCAGGAGAGATACCCGTGAAACAACAAAATCCCCACCATGATCCCCTCATACCCCCCCCGGATGCCGTGTGGTTTTTGCCGCTCGGTGGGGCGGGCGAAATTGGCATGAACCTCGGCCTTTACGGGACCAACGGTCGCTGGCTCATGGTGGACTGTGGCCTCACGTTCCCGGACGACCAGACGCCGGGGATCGAGGTCATCATGCCCGACGTGGGGTTCATCGCGCAGCGGCGTGATTTGCTGGACGGGATTGTCATCACGCACGGGCACGAAGATCACCTGGGGGCGATCATGTACCTCTGGCCCTCGCTGCGGTGCCCCGTGTACGCGACGCGCTTTGCGGCGGAGATTCTCCGCGCCAAGCTTGTGGACGTGGGCTTGGAAGACGATGTGCCGATTATTGAAATCCCCAGCGGAGGAGCTTTCACGGCGGGCTCGTTTGATTGCGCGTTTGTGCCCGTGACGCACTCGATTCCCGAATCGCAGATGCTGGTCTTGCGCACGCCGCATGGGATCGTCGTCCACACGGGCGACTGGAAGCTGGATTCGGACCCCGTCGTCGGTCCTGTGACCGATGTTGCACGGCTCGAATCGCTGGGACGAGAGGGTGTCCTGGCCGTCATCAGCAATTCAACCAACGCCCTCGTACCGGGAATCTCCAAGACCGAGCTCAGCGTTCAGCAGACGTTGGAGCGGCTTTTCCCGACCGTGACGGGGCGGCTTGTTCTTACCTGTTTTTCAAGCCATGTCGCCCGCGTCCATTCCGCCATGAAAGTTGCCGAGCAATGCGGGCGGACAGTGGCGCTGGTGGGGCGCTCGCTGCGGCGAAATGCGGGTATTGGCGCGGACTGTGGGTACCTGCCCCTCCACAACACGACCGTGAGCGACCGGGAAATCATGCGCCTTCCGCCCGAATCGGCGGCCATCATTGTCACGGGCGGGCAGGGGGAGGTGCGGGCGGCTCTGTCCCGCATCGCCGCCGGACAGCACCCCACCGTGCGCCTAGATCCCGGCGACACCGTGATTTTCTCGGCCCGAGTCATTCCCGGCAACGAGCACGCCGTGGGGCGCGTTCAGAACCTGTTGACCCACAAGCGTGTCCACCTCGTGACGCCGGAGGATGCGCAGGTTCACGTCTCCGGCCATCCGCCGCGTGGCGATTTGGAAAAACTTTACGCGTGGCTGAAGCCTCGCTTGGTGGTGCCGGTGCATGGTGAACTTCGCCACCAGGTCGCGCATGCGCGGCTGGCCGAGGCCTGCGGTGTGGTTCAAACCTTGACGCCCCACGATGGGGCCCTGATGCGCCTGGGCCCTGGTCCCGCCGAGATCATCGCGGAGGTGCCAACCCATCGCCTCGCGCTGGAGGGCACGGTGCTCAAGCCCCTGGCCCATACGGGGGCCGATCAACGGTTCAAACTCGGGCGTGTCGGGGCGGTGGTTCTGACGGTGGTGGTGGACGGCAAGGGGCGCTGCACCCAACCCCCGCGCATCACGCTTTTGGGACTCGAAGGTGGATCATCGCCCGACGGGGCCAATCTCCGCACGGCTTTGGGCGAAGTGGCCGAGGATTCGCTGCGGACAGTCCCGCAGGGCATGGGTCGGGACGATGAGGCGATCCGCAAGGCGTTGATGAAGGCGATCCGAGCGTTCTTGCGGGATGAATACGGCCGCGAACCCCTGATTGAAACGCACATCATCCGCGCATCGTAGGGCACCAACGGCGGGGGAGGGCCGCATGAATCCCGTGGAATCCTCAACCATCGCGTCCCGGCTGGCGACCGCGCGGGCGCGTGTGCGGGACGCGGCACAGGCCGCCCGCCGCGCGGAATCCGATGTCACGTTGATTGCGGTCAGCAAGACGCACCCTCTCGCGGCGGTTGAAGAGGCTTTAGCGACGGGGCAGCGGGTTTTCGGCGAGAACCGCGTGCAAGAGGCGAAGGCGAAGTTTGCGGCCCTTCGTCCTCGGTTTCCGGATCTATCCTTGCACCTTATCGGGCCTTTGCAGACGAACAAGGCGGAAGACGCCGTCCGATTGTTTGACGTGATTCACACGTTGGACCGGGAGCGTTTGGCCGTTGCCCTGGCCGTGGCGATGGCCAAAACGGGGAAGAGGCCCCGGCTGCTTGTGGAAGTGAACATCGGGCGCGAGCCGCAGAAAGCGGGGATTATGCCGGAGGATCTTGGGTCTTTTCTCGAATCGTGCCGCAAGACCCATGGCCTCACGATCGAAGGCCTCATGGCGATCCCCCCCCAGGGGGAGCCGCCCGAGCCCTTTTTCCGCGCTCTTCGGGACCTCGCGGCGGAGCACAACCTTGCGGGTCTCAGCATGGGGATGAGCGCGGATTTTGAGGCGGCCATTCGCTGCGGCGCGACGTGCGTGCGCGTCGGAAGCGTCCTGTTCGGTGCACGCGAGACATCCTTACACCGCACTTAGGACCACTTCACGGCGGGATCGAAGGCGGGGTCTTGCGGGGCGCGAAGGGCTTCCAGAATCTCGAGCAGCGAGGTCGCAACACGAAAGAGGGACGTGGCGCGGGGCGCAAAGTTTTCACGCGCCAGGTGGTCAATCAGTCCCAAAAGAGGCGTCCAAAAGCCATCCTCGTTATCAATCACCACCGTCTTGCGGTGAAGTCCCAGCTGCTTCCATGTCAACACTTCAAACATTTCATCCAACGTGCCGAAGCCACCCGGCAGAATGACGAAGGCGTCCGAGCGGTCCATCATCATGCGTTTGCGCGTGTGCATGCTTTCGACGACGTGAAGTTCGGAAAGGCCCAAGTGCTGAAGCTCGTGGACGCGGATGTACTCGGGGATGATTCCGATGACATAGCCGCCGGCATCAAGTGCGGCATTCGCCACGACACCCATGAGCCCGACCTGCCCGCCGCCGTACACAAGACGAAACCCCGCGTGGACCAACGCCCGCGCAAGGGTGGCGGCGTGTTCCGCGTAAGCGGCGCTGATATGCGCGGAGGACCCGCAATAGATACACACCGTCTTGGGCGTCGGGGGCAGCGAATGGGGGGCAGCAACGGGGGGCATGCTTGGGGCCTTCTTGGTTGGGGCGTTCACGTTAAGGACGGCCCAGCGAGACGTACCGGAATCCGGCGGCGCGGGCCTCGGCGGGGAGGTAGATATCGCGCAAGTCCACCAGCACGGGCTGGCGCATTGCGTCTTTCAGGCGCGCGAGGTGAAGGGCGCGGAACTCGTTCCATTCGGTCAGGATCACAACAGCGTCCGCGCCGGTTGCCGCGTCATAGGCGTCGCGGCACCAGGTCAGCGACGGGAGAGGGGGCAGGACGGTCTTCGCCGCGTCCATGCCCTCGGGATCATAAAGGCGTAACGCGGCGCCTTCGGTGGCCAGAGCTGGGACAAGGTCCAGACTTACGCTCTCGCGCACATCGTCCGTGTTGGGTTTGAACGTCAGCCCCAGAAGGGCCACCGTTTTCCCCGAAGCCGAGCCCCCGAGAGCACGGACCACGCGTCCCGCCATGCCGTGTTTGCGCACCTCGTTGGAGGTGACAACGGCCTCGACCAAACGCGAAGGGGCCCCGGCCTCCCGCGCCCCCTGCCGAAGGGCCCGTGTGTCTTTGGGAAAACACGATCCTCCAAACCCTGGGCTCGCGTGCAGAAACTTGGGACCGATGCGGCGATCAAGCCCGAGGCCGTGCGCGACGGCCTGAATATCGGCCCCGACGTTTTCGCACACGTCGGCCATTTCGTTGATGAACGCAACCTTCATCGCCAAAAACGCATTTGCCGCGTACTTCGTAAGTTCCGCCGTTTCGCGGTCCGTCACCACAATCGGCGTCTCGATCAAGTAAAGGGGCCGGTAGAGGGCGCGAAGGACGGACGTGGCCCGTTCGCTGGCGCTGCCGAGGATCACGCGGTCGGGGCGCAGAAAGTCCCCAATTGCCGAGCCTTCGCGCAGAAACTCTGGATTCGAGCACACATCAAACGTGGCCTCGGGCCGCGCGGTGCGGATCAGGTCCTCGATCACGCGGCCTGTGCCCACCGGCACCGTGGATTTGGTCACGATCACCGTGTAGCCCTGAAGGGCCTTGGCAATATCCCGCGCCGCGTCCAGCACAAACGTCAGGTCCGCGCGGTCCTCACCGGGTCGCGAGGGTGTGCCGACGGCGATAAAGACGATGTCGGCCTCGGCAACAGCCTTATCCAGGTCCGTCGTGAACGTCAGGCGGCCCGCGCGGGTCCCACGGGCCACAAGATCGGCCAGGCCAGGTTCAAACAGGGGCATGCGCCCTTGCTGCAGGCCTTCAATCCGGGCCGCGTCACGGTCCACAGCAACAACGGGCACCCCGAACTCAGCGAATCCCGCCGCCGAGACAAGGCCGACATACCCGACGCCGATGACCGCGATGCGCATGGCTGTACGTCCCTTCATCCTTTCGCGAGATCCGCGTTGTTGGAAAGCCCACCCCCGGCTTGTCCGAAGGCTAGGATGCGTTATACCTCACCCGTTTTGGTTCGTCCTCTGGAGATTTTGCGCAATGGTTGAGGACCCGACGACACCCCCCCCCTCGGCCCGCGCGGATCTGGGGGAACGTCTGATCATCGCGCTGCTCGGTGCCCTGCTCTCTGTCGCGGTGTCGGGTTTTCTGTTTGGGGCCGATAACAACGTCTTTCACTTGCCCATTGTGGACGCGCTTTACGATGAGCCGGCGTTCGCGCACGACCCCTTCATTCAATCCCTGCGTTTCTATGCGTCCGGCCTTTGGTTGGCGTTGCGGGGCGTGGGGCGCTCCATGGATCCGTTTTGGCTTTTCTTGGGGCTGCACATCGCCGCGCGTTTTCTGGCTTTTGTGGGCTTTTTAGCGTGCGCCGATTGTTTAGGCCTCCGCACGCGGGAGGCCCGTGCCCTTTTTGCGGCCATGATTGCTCTGACTCCGCTGTTGCTGCGCAGAGAGGGGTCCTACGCAGGGATTGGGGACCTGTTCAGTATCGCGTTGACGCACACCAGCTTCACGTTAGGCCTGACTCTGTTGATGTTGGCTTCGCTTGCGCGTGGGCATTGGGCACGGGCGCTGGGGTTGAACGGGGTCGTTTTTTTCTTCACGCCCTTTGTTGCGGTCTGGAACATCGTTCCGCTCGCCCTGGTCGGGGGAACGTTGGCGCGGCAAAGGTGGCGAACAAAGGCTTTCTGGGGTCAAACCGCGCTGGGGCTGAGTGTGGCTCTGGCGTGTGCCGTCCCTGTGCTGGTCAACGTGGGGGCGAATCCCGAGGTAGGGGCACCCCTTACCTTCGATTATGTCGCCTACCTTAAGGAGTACTTTCCGTTCCATTTTCTGTTTTTGTCGAGTCCCCTTTCCGAGATGTTAGCCCTGGCCACTGTGTTTGTGCTCGCGGGCTTCGCGTTGACGATTCTGAAAGACCCCGCGCGACCGTTCTTGCGGTTACTGGGCGCCTACGGAGCCGTTTATGGACTAGGGATTGTTCTTCCTTGGATCACATCAAATCCGTTAGCGCTGAATCTTCACCTGTTGCGTGTCGGCGCGTTCCTGCATGTGTTGGCCGTGCTCGGCGGAGTAGCCGTGGCTACGCGGTGGTTGTTGACCCCGAAAACCCCTGTCGAGCGGAGCTTAGGGGCTTTGCTGGGTCTTTCAATGTGTGCCGTGAATTTTTCCGCATTGGTTCTTGCGCCTCTTGTGGTGATTTTAAGCGTGTGGCGTGGCGAGTCCGCTTTGTCCTGGGCAGGAGGCAAAAGGTTTGAGCGTTCCCAGGGGTTCATCCTGTTCATGGTTCTTACTTGCTTGCCCGTCGTGGCTCTCTTTCGCGGTCTTTCGATGTGGCAAGAGATCCAGGCCGAGGACACCGTTCTTGCTAAATGGGCCACTGTCGGGACATGGGCTCGTGCCCATACACCACCCGAAGCGGTTTTCCTTGTGGAGTTATCATCGTCAGGTCCGTGGTTCTCCAGCAGCTTGATTTTTGAACACACCGCCCACCGTTCGGTCTGGGTTGATACAAAACGGGGCGCGGCCGTGATGTGGAGTCCTTCCTACTACCCGATCTGGCGACAACGACTCACCGAAGTTCAAGCCCTGCGGACCCACGATGAACGACTCGCCTACGCGCGACAGCACAACTTGGCGTTTGTGATTGATTTCTGCGGTGAGTCCGACTCGTCCAAGGCCGTGTTTCAAACGAAAAATCTCTGTGTGTCCGACGCCCGTTAGCCTTTGTTTTCAGGGAACAGCAAACCCGACAAAGAGCCCATGATTTTGTCCATCTCTCTCCCATAACACCAAACCAATGCCACCTTGGTATCCCCCCGATCCCGAGCCCTCCGTAAACCCTTTCGTCCCGAACCTACGGCCCTACGGCGTACGTCACGGTGGAGACGAGCCGCACCGTCTTGGTCGGCTGAAGTTCCTCTTGAGCGCCGGGCGTGGGATCAAAGGGGAGAATCTCCACTTGCCCTTGCGAGGCGCTGACCAACGGACCGAGCGCAACCCCCGAGTCGTGCACGAATTGCAAGGCCGCGATTCGCGCGTTCGCGGTCGCCTCAGCAACCATCTCAGGCTTGATGACGTTGAGCTTGGTGAACAGGAAATAGGGCGCAACCAGGGACGAGCTCCCCTCCCCTGCGGCCAACACAACCCCCGCCTTGGCCAGGTCGCTCGTCTGCCGTGCAACCGCTTGAACGGCCTCAATGCGCGGCGAGCGCACCCGCACATCGGAGGTCAGCACAAACCGCGTGCCGGGAGTCACCGAATCCCGACTCACATACTCCGCCGCCAAACGATCGCGAAGGAGGGTGCTGCCCTCCGTCACCTCGTCCTCCGTCAAGCCCTGTTTGACGAGAAACGCGAGGAGCGTGGCCTTGTTGCGTTGAAGCTGCTCTTGAGCCCGCGTGATGTCATCATCCACAACCACCAGACGCAACGGCCAAAGCGCGAGATCCGCCTTGACCGTCCGATCGGCCAGGCCCTTGACCGTCACGGTGTGGGTGTTGGCCACCCACCGCAGAGCCGCCATGCTGGGGAAATACCCAATCGCCGCGAGCCCCATCGCCAGCACCATCGCCGACAGAAACCGACTCCACCCAAAAGCGGTCGAGCGATCGCAGGAATCGCTAAAAGTGTCGTCGTTCATGGAAATTCCCCTCGTGCGAGACGGTGAGCCTGGACAGGCTCTCATTCTACCACGCCTCTGGGGGGGCACAAAGCACAGCCTCTTCGTCGTCGCCCCCCGTTGTTCTGGCGAAGGCCGGGCCCCCGAAAGGCTGAGAAGAGCGTAGACGACTCCTTTGGGATTCCGGCTTTCGTCAGGGTCCGCGAGACGGAGCCGAGTGAGAAAAAAGGCTTGTTTTTGTAGAGTTCCAAGCCCCCTAACTCACCCTCAAGAGGGACACTGCCGTGATTCTCGCAACTCGTGTGCTCAAAATGCGCCGTTCCTCACACCAGGGCTTTTTCGGAGTCGGTGACTGAAGACCAAGGCGCAACACGGGCGTGTCTCCCCTCGAAGGGCAAACCGCATTACCCCCGACGGGGTGCGGCCTCCAAAAGGCGCGGGAGGTCATCGAGCGCCCGATCAACGACCGCGTCGGCCTGAGCGGGCGTCAAACGTTCGGCCAGCGTGCGTTGGGCCTCGGCCAGGGCACGATCCCGCAACGTCGCGTAGACGGTGCGCTCGGCGTCTTCGATCATCAGGCGAATGCGGTCGTTGGCTTGGACTTCTCGGCGGCGCAACGTCTGCTCCAGGTTGGCTTCCGCTTCGGTCCGTATCCGGGCAATTTCCTGCTCGGCCTCAGTCCGGAGCGCCTGGGTCCGTGCATGCGCCTCGGTTTCTTCAACCCGTGCGCTTTCCAGAAGAGCCAGGGCTTCGGCGCGAAGACGCTGAGCCTCGTCAAGCTCGTAGCGCACGCTCTCAATGCGGGAATCAATGGCCTTGCCGACGGGACGTCCGGCGAATTTCAGAAACACCCCTAGAAACATCCCAAGCGCGACCGTGTACCACGTCAGGGGATTGAGCAACCACGCCAGAACGCTGGGAAATGCAGGGGAGATCGTCATCCGTCGCGCCCTCCGGCGGCTACAAGAACGCGCTGTGCAAGCCCTTCGGCCAGGGATGTCACATCCCTGGGAAGCTCTTGCATGGCTTGCTCCTGCGAGGTCGCAAGTGTTTCGTCGGCTTGAAGAATCCGCTGCTGCAGAGCACCCTGATTCGTGTCTTCACGGCTTTGAATCGCCTGCTTGATGTCAGCAGTGCGAGCAACGATCTTGGCCCGCGCCTCGGCGTGCGCTTCGGCCAACAGGTCCTTGATTTGGGACCGAATCGCCGCTGCGCGGTCATTCGCCGCCGCCGCTGCGGTCAAATCCACCTCAAGCGCCATGTGGCGTTTGTCCCGGATTCGCCGCATTTGCGGCAACACACCAAACCGTAGGACAAGGTAGAAAAGGCCGAAGAGAACGACCAGCCAAAAGACCTGTCCCGCGTACAAGGTGGGGTCGAGCTGCGGCAGCCCCGGCTCGGTGCGCTCCCCCCCGGAGGCCAGGGCGGACGGAATCCCCGTCCCCACCCCGCCAGCGGCAAAGCCCAGGGCGGCTCCGCTCACGCGGCCCTGCGCAAAGCCTCCCCAGGACCGCTCACCGGGACGCGAAAAAAGGAGGGACGCACCCACAGCCTGTTGTCCGACCCTTGGCGGCATCAAACGGCGAAAATCAGCAGAGCCGCGACCGTGAAGCTCATCAAAAGGACGAGCTCGGTCGCCGCAAAACCAATCAGGCCGACTTGCTTGAGCTTGGCATCCGCCGAAGGATTCCGTGCAATGGCCCCCAGCCAGGCATAGAACACCGCGCCGAGGCCAATCCCGGCCCCCAGAGCTCCGACCATGGCAATTCCGGCGCCAAGAAACCTGATGGTTGAACCGTCGTCCATAATGTTATCTCCTCACGAGGGGCTGGGGGAAAAGGGGGTGTTAGTGGTGAACTTCAAGGGCGTCTCGAAGGTAAACCGCCGAAAGGATGGCAAAGATATACGCTTGCAAAAGAGCCACAAAAAACTCGAACCCGATGATAGCGACGTTCAGGACCAGGGGCAAGATTCCGACAACCGCCAAACCGCTCATGGTCGCCACAAGACCCGCCGTCATGCCCGCAAAAACTTTCATGAGGATGTGCCCCGCGAACATGTTCGCGGCCAACCGCATGGACAAACTGAACGGGCGGATCAGAAACGAGACCAGCTCGATCAGAACCATAAACGGCACCAAGAGCATCGGAACACCGGGGGGAAGAAAGAGGCGAAAAAACCCAAGCCCGTTCCGCACCAACCCCGTTGTGAAAATCACGAGGAAGAGAATCCCAGCCAGGGCAAGATTCACGGCCAGGTGACTCGTCACGGTCAGCACATGGGGCATCATGCCCATCAGGTTGCAGGCCATGATGAACAGGAACAGAGCAAAGATGAACGGGAAAAAGGGGCGCGACTTTTCACCGGCCGCGTTGTCCACCAGGTCCACGATCATGTCGTAAAGGGCCTCAACCACGGCCTGAGCCCGTCCTGGCACCAGGGCTTGTTTGCGAAGGGCGAGCGCCATGCCCCCCAAACAGAGCGTTCCGGCGACGATCATCCACGCGGCCGAACTCGTGAACGCCACGGGCGAGGCGCCCACATGGAAAAGGGGGGCCGTCAGGGTGTGGATTTCAAACTGTTCAATGGGCGACGTCATGACCCCTGCCTAACGTAACGTGCCGAACGACCGCAGAATTTGCACGAACCCCGCGATAAATCCCAGAAACATCATCCCGATCAGACCCCACGGCATCGTACCGAACGCCTCATCAAGAATCCACCCGACCAGAGCCCCACCCACCACCGACGCGCCCAAATCCACCCCGGCCCGCCCCAGGCTCGAAGGACGCCCGGAGCCCTTGCGAGGCCCTTCGGCAGACGCCCCGCCCAACGATGCGCGTCGAGCCGCAAAGCGGGCTTCCGCGATGCGACGTGCCAGCGTGGCATGAGCAGGGAATTGATCCACGGGGCCTCGCCTTACCCTTGCCGAATTGGAGGGACGGTAGGGAGCCCTCCGTAGCCTGTCAAGCATGGCACAGACAGCGGGTGCCTTCCTGGTGCTCGGGCACCTGATTCTGATCAAAACGCCCTCCTCTTTAAAAAACTCTTCCGGCATGGCCATTGTTGTTTTAACCTCTTTTCGATCGGAAAGAAGGCTCTCGCCTTACGTCCAAAACGTCCATTAAGTTTGATCATCAAAAGGTTCGTCCCTGTTTAGTTTTTTAGGGGGGTGTAAGCGGCCCGTACCCTCCACCCCGCTGCTTCAGGCCCCCTCCAACAGCGTTGATGACGGGGGTGGGACTGAGAAAAGGGGAGATCACACCAAGGCTCTGCGTCTCTTTCGTCCCTCACTCGCAATCGAGGCCCTCTGCCAAGTCGTTCCTGTACTGAACAGCCCTGGGGAAAGAGCAGGGAAAGTTGCGCGTTATCCGCGCCTGTGGCACAACCCGGACCGTTCTTCACACCGCTGCCGTAGCTCAGGGGTAGAGCACGTCCTTGGTAAGGACGGGGTCCGGGGTTCAATTCCCCGCGGCAGCACCACCATCTCAACCCATTGTCATCAAAGGGGAAAATAGACTTCGTGCGCTTTTATCAGACATGCAAAACCTCCGCCTAGGACGGAGCGAATAAAGGAAGTTCGACGTATGCGTGAGTAAAGGAGTAGGCACTGTTAGCAAAGATGGAGAAGGATGGCGGCGAGGGCGATGAAGCCGAGGAACGCGTTGTCTGTTTTTTCGTAGCGAACGACCAACCGTCTGTTTTCCTTAATTTTTCCGAAGAACATTGCAATGCGCCGTCGCAAGCGGTAGATGGTTTCTTCCTACGTGATAGGGTCCCGACGGTTCACCCGTCCTGGGATGATCGGCCCGTTATAGCCAACCTCCGATAAAAGGATCAGGGATTTTCGAGCACAAGAGTTGAGGAAAGCACGGCGGTGTTCCCTCTCCCCTGAGGGAGCAGGGTGAGGGTGAGAGGGCGTAAAAAACAAGGGATTCGTAGGAGTTCAAACACGCTTTTTTTTAGGACGCGGGGAGGCGTAGACGTTTGAAGGCCCCGGAAAGCGGCCTTCGCGGACATCGGCGGCAAAGGCCGTGATCGCCTCGTCGGTGGCGCGGCCCAAATCAGCGTAGCGCTTAACGAACCGAGGCGGGGTTGCAAGTCCCGAAAAGCCGAGAAGGTCCTCGGTGACAAGCACCTGCCCGTCGCACGCGGGCGAAGCGCCAATCCCGATCACGGGAATGGAAACCGCTTCGGTGATCGCGCGGCCAAGAGGCTCGGGCACGGCCTCCACCACCACACTGAACGCTCCGGCGTCTTCCAGGGCCTTCGCATCCTCGCGCAAAGCCCGCCCAGCTTCGGGCGTGGGACCTTGCATCTTGTAGCCCCCCAAGATCTGAACCGATTGAGGGGTGAGCCCCAGGTGCCCCATGACGGGGATCCCGCGCTGAACCAGAAACCGCACGGTCTCGGCCATGACGACGCCGCCTTCCAGCTTCACGGCGGCGCAGCCGGTCTCGGCCAGAAGGCGCGCAGCGCTCGTCCACGCGGACTCAGGCGAGGCCTGGTAACGGCCAAAGGGCATATCCACGACAACCAACGCGCGTCGCGTAGCCCCGGCGACAGCCTTGCCATGCGCGATCATCATGTCCAACGTGACAGGCAGGGTGCTCGGAAAGCCGTAAACCACCATGCCCAGGCTATCGCCCACGAGCACCATGTCCGCGTGGCCATCCAAAAGCCGCGCCAAGGGTGCCGTGTACGCCGTGAGCATCACGAGCGGAGTCC
Organism: uncultured Pseudomonadota bacterium; assembly: GCA_903869345.1. Taxonomy (GTDB): domain Bacteria; phylum Pseudomonadota; class Alphaproteobacteria; order UBA9219; family UBA9219; genus CAIPYM01. The sequence goes on along the minus strand of CAIPYM010000029.1, from coordinate 19,287 downwards.
GTCCGTCGCGGACCTTGTACGTACGAAGGGCTGGGATCGTCCAGGGGGCCTCAGGAGTCATGGGGGATCCTTTGAGAGTGTCCTTCTGTGGAATGACGGTGACGCTCCACCCTCATGCGCCTTAATGCGCCTTGGAACACGTCATACGGGCGCGTTCTTGGTTAATACGGACGCGCAGAGCGGGCGGGACAGTTGGATGATTCTTGGTCAAATCATCCAGCGTCGCACAAGCATCGGCGGTGCGGTGAAGCCCCGCAAGGGCCAGGGCCATTTTAAAGAGGCTGTCGGGCGCTTTGCTTCCATGGGGATCCTGTTGATAGGCTTCCGCAAAAGCGACGGCGGCCTCGTCAAACCGATTGCGAACATAAAAAGTCTCGGCGTACCAGTACCGCGCGTTGCCAACGAGCGCGTTTTGGGGGTTCTTGGTGATGAAGCCCTTCAACGCAGCTTCCGCCGCCGCGTAATCCGCTTGGCGCAGGAGGCCAAAGGCTTTTTCGTACTGCTCGCGTGCGGTCAGGCCACCGTCCGACGAGGTTGGAGGTAACGGGGGGGCCTTGGGAGTGTTGGTCGCGCGGGTCACCTTGCCATCCTGCACCGTGAGCGCCCCAAGAGTCCCTTTGGCGTCGTCCCCCTTCAGGCTTCCCGCCGACTCGGTGCCGGGGTTTGCAGGGGGAGCAGCCGGCGCGGAGGGAGTCGTCGGCTTGGGGGTTGACGGAGGAGGCGTGGCGGGAGCGGAGGCAACCGGGGTGGGTGTTGCCTCGAGTTTGGTGAGCCGCGCGTCCGTGTCGCTTTGCAGGCGTTGCAGGGCTTTCAGCACTTGCTCAACCGTGTGGTTGGTCTGCTCGGAAGCACCGGTCATCGTTTGCACCTGGGCTTCAAGGGCCGACAAGCGCTGCTCAAACCCGGATGCGGGGGAAAGCGGGCCCCCCCCTTCCTCGGGAACTTGCGCGAGCGCTCCTTCCGAGGCGGCGCCTAGAACCGCAACGACCAGAACAAGGGCGAGTCCCCAACCAGCGGCCCCTGTGCCGCGCGCGACGAAACGACGGATCATGAACAACCATCCCGGCTTGAACGCAAACCTCGCCGGGAGCGCGACCCCCGCCTCTCCCAACGCGGGGCGCAGCCTAACACACCCCTCCTTTTTTCCCGAGTCCCTCAACCGCTTGAACGACGACGTCAGGCTGGTCTGATCGGGAGTTCCTTGACCCCAAAACAGACCACGGGAATCACGGAGGAAAGGGGCAGGCTGATGACCTACTCGGCCATTGTTTCAGTCAGGGGTAAGCGAAGATCAGAAAGTATACATCCTGTTTTGTTATTGATTATGCAACAATTTCATGCTATCCTTTGTGTCTGTACAGAGAAATCTGAGGTGGACAAAAGATGAAAGGGCACGAGAGAGCCGGAGCCGTTCTTTCAATCGCCTTTGCGGCTTGCGCTCTGGTAGCCTGTTCCCATGGGCTGCAGAAAAGCGAGCCGTCAGCGAGGGTCTACAATTACGATCAAGCCCCTCCCTCGCAGGCTCTTCACGCACGAGGGGGCATTACGCCGGAAGTGAATTTTGTTAAAATGTCGGACGGAATCGCGTTGCGTGTGGCCAAGTTTGCGCCTCCGACGGGGATGACACCACGGGCAACTCTTCTGGCTGTTTCGGGCACGGGAGGCACGGTTGAAGATTTGCAGGGGCTTGCGACTCTTTTAGCGCAACAGGGGATCCTGGTCTTTGGCGCCGATCTGCGCGGACAAGGATTGTCAGGCCGCACGGACCCTGACCCACAGAAAATCAACGTGGATCCGCGGGTTCATCCCGCAGATATGGCCTGTGTGATCAAAAAACTTGTTGCCCCTCAACAAGCGGGGCCTCTCGTTATTCTGGGGCACTCCATGGGAGGCGCGGCCGTTGTGTACGGCTTGGCGAGCGGGACGCTTGTGCCCGATGCGGCTATCCTCCTCGCCCCTGCGCTGGGCATGCCTGGCGTCCCTCTACAGGGGACGGGAGCCAATGTGGCAAACACAATGACCAGTTTGATAAGCACATGGCTTGGGATCAACACCTATCTTCCTGGGCAAGATCTTTTGCAACGGCCCTTTCGTGATCCTACGCCACAAAACCTTTTAAGCCGCAATATCCCAGCCCTAAGGGAACGACTCGACAACATGCAACGAGAACCCCGTCTCAGAAGTTATGGTGTGACCTGGGGGTGGTTTTCCGACAATCTAAGAATGATGCAGGCCCTTGCTCGCCTTTCCGCGAGATCAATTTCCATGCCAACCCTTCTTGTTGAGCCAAACGACGAGCGGGTTGTTGATTCGGCGCAGTCACGGAGGACGTGTGCAACAACGTTCACGCAATGCACAAGAAAAACGGTGGACGGACGACACGGTCTGACAGCCGAATTACCAACAACCGTGAAGACCTTGGCAGGATATATAAGATCGTTCATCGATTCACTGCAGCCCCCCTTCGCTCCGGGAGCGCCCGCTTCCCTCCGACAGGCGGGCAGGGAAGGGCCAGGGGGACAGCGGGGCCCTGGCTAACTGTTGGATATATCAGGATTTCGTCAACACCATCACCGCATAAGGGGTCTCAAAAAGGCCTGAACCGTTTGGACAACCCGGTCCACGTCGTCCTCGGTCATCATAGGCGAGAGGGGCAGGCTGAGAACCTCGTCGGCCATCCTGTCAGCCAGGGGCAAGCGCAGTCCGGCGAATTCGGGGTAACAAAGCTGCTTGTGCACCGGGGTCGGGTAGTGGACGGCCGTATCGATTCCGGCCTTTGTCAGCGCCGCACGCAACGCCTTGCGGTGGGGAGTCCGGATGACATAGAGGTGCCAAACCGAACAGCGGTCCTCGGCCACGAACGGCAGGGTCAACGCGGGCCCCGCCCAGGGCGCGAGCGCCTTCGTGTACCGGGTCGCAAGCGCTTGGCGACGCGCGTTGTCGGCCTCCAGGCTCGGCAGCTTAACGCGCAAGAACGCGGCCTGAAGTTCATCAAGGCGGCTGTTGCAGCCACCCGGAATCTCGTGCCGGTATTTGACCTCGGAGCCATAATTTCGGAGCTTGCGAACCCGCGCCGCAAGCTCGGCGTCGTTCGTCACCACGGCCCCACCGTCCCCCAGCGCCCCGATGTTTTTGGCCGGGTAAAAACTGGTTGCCGCCGCGTGGCCCAGGCTTCCCACGCGCCGCCCTTTGTAGAGGGCCCCTTGCGCCTGGGCCGCATCCTCGATCACAAGCAAGCCGTGACGCCGCGCAAGGTTATTGAGGGGATCCATGTCGGCGGGCTGGCCGTAAAGATGCACCGGCATCAGGACGCGTGTGCGGGGCGTGATAGCGTCTTCGGTCCGTGCGGGATCGAGGGTGAACGTGTCCGGGCAAGGCTCGACGGGAACGGGCGTCGCGCCGCATGCGCTGACCGCGAGCCACGTCGCGATGAACGTGTGCGAGGGCACAATCACCTCGTCCCCCGGCCCGATGCCGGAGGCCTGAAGAAGGAGGCGTAACGCCTCCAGCCCGTTCCCGACGCCTACGCAATGTTGCGTTTCGCACAACGCGGCGAATTCGGATTCGAACGCTTCCAACTCGGGGCCCAGGATAAACCACCCGGAATCGAGCACGCGGTCGAGTGCCTTGTGCAAGGGCTCACGCAGGGTGCGGTTCATGTCCCCCAGGGGGAAGAAGGGGATCAGGGACGAAGGAGTCATGGTGCGACGGGGGGCGCGGCGGGAGGTCCGTCCGACGTGACAGGAACGCCGACGAACCGCTGAAAGTCCGCGTAATCGCGGATGTAATCCCCTTCGTCGTACGCCGCCGAAGCGAGCACCAACGCCACGGTCCCCGGCGAAAAGGACTCCAAGGTTCGCCAGAGCCCCGGACCTATGTAGAGCCCCAGCCGGGGCGTTGCGAGCGTGAACGACTCGTGCTGAATCCCGTCATCCAGACGCAGCGTGAACGACCCCGCCGCCGCGAGCACAACTTGATGCAGAGCCTTGTGCGCATGCCCGCCCCGCAGGGCTTCCTCCGGCACGTCGTGCAGCAGGTACACGCGACGCACCGTGAACGGCACCTCCCGCCCCTCTTCCAAGGACGTCAGCCGCCCCCGAGGATCGTCATACCCCCAAAGGGGGACCAAGCGGGAGGCGGAAAGGGGCATGGGGGAGGTAGATCCTTTCACCCGGCGCTTGATCAGGCAATAACCCGTACGGAACGCGCGGGCACACCCGCGACCAACGTTCGTGCAGGAACGTCCCGCGTGACGACGGCTCCCGCAGCGACAAGGGCGTATTCTCCGACGGTGACGCCAGGCAGGATGGTGGCCCCCGCGCCAACAGCGGCGTAATCCCCGAAACGTGGACCCTGCAGGGAGATTTCTGAAACAGGTCGCCGTCCGAGGGCATTATCGTTTGTTGTGCTGACCAGGACGCTGATAAAAACGTGATGTCCCAGAACGGCATTTCCCGTTATGTGCGATCCGTCCATAATCTTCGTGTAATCGCCGATCAGCGTGTTGTAATTAATGGTCACACAACGACTCACAAGGCAGAAACAGCCGATACGCGTTTGCTCGCGCACCGACGCCCCATCGCCCACCAACGTGTTGGCCCCGATTTCCGTGTCATAGTAGAGGGTCGCGTTGGGCCCAATGCTGCACGATGCGCCGACCGTCAGGCGTTTTGCGAAAACAGACGGCCGTGCGGTTGCCCCCGCCCCCTTGGGCTCTTTGCCTAAAAAGGCTCCGGGGAAAATCTCGGTGTCGTTCCCGATCACAACACCTTCAGCGATAACGACATGCGGGTGGACAACAACACGGTCGCCCAACACAACATTCTTGCCGATAACGGCAAAGGGGTGAACAACGACGTCCATTCCCACCTGATCGGTTTCGATCACGGCGCGAGAGCTGAGGGTTGTCACGCGCCACTCCCACAGACGGACGACCGTTCTTCCGTGACAAGGTCGAGCGCCTGCTGGAGAGTTGATACCGAGACAGTGTAGTCGTTGTGTACGTAAGCCGAGGCTTGATTCCCCCCCACGACGTAGGCCATGTCGTTGTACCCGAGGGCCTTCAACGGACCGTACCAGGAGGCCAGTCCTTCCGTAAAACCAGGTTGAAAAAGGATCCGAATTTTGCAGTCCTTGGGCGCGAAAATCAGATTCATCATCGCCGCGCCCTGCGGCATGACAATCACACGCGCATGACGAAAGGCATGCACCTGTTCCTCAAAGGACAGTGTTTCAGGCAGGACTGTTTTGAACCCTTGCTCCTCTAAAAAAGAAGTCATTTCTGTGTCGTTCGCGAGCCGCCTCGTCTTCATGTTGCGCCGCGAAATGTAAATCTTTTCTCCCCAGGGGCTTGGACGCGAAGGCACAGCTCCGAGAATACGTTCACGCAGATAGTGCAGACCTTGGGGCGAGAGGGGGATGTTCTCGTCCGCCGGAAGAACCCGCTCAAAGTTGGGGAAAAGATAGGTTGGGTAGAACGTCGGAGGTGAAGCGATGAGCAGCTTGCGAAACCTCCACGCTGTTTTTTGCAAAGAGGGCAACTTTAAAAGGTCGTTGGACACAAGGGCCCGGAGCCAATCGAAATGGCTGGGCGGCATTTTTTCGTTCACGACCAGAGGCCATTGTGAAAACTGCGGATGCTTCTCAAGCCACTGGAGCCGCATGAGATGTTCGGGAATCCAGTGGCCAAAAATCTTTGACGACAGGCCGCCGAGAAAAATACCGCTTTCGCACGTGCGAATTTCATAGCTTGGCAAATCAACCAGAAGACCGTCCCCCGCATGCTCGCAAACGCCCGTTTCTGCTTGAAGAGTAACAAGGGATCCATACGGCGGCAGCGTGGCCATGTCGTTGAGGGCCGCGCCCTCGTCTGTGAACACGGGGCTGCATAACGGCAACACCGTGACATCGTGCAATTCGGCCACGTAGGGCTCGAAACCGTGGACGGTTTTTGTAACCCCAGGACTCGGGCGATAACCCTCGGGGCCCATGATCGCCGGGGGCATGATGGGAATGGTCTCGGCCTCACCGAACGTCTGCACGGGCCAACCCTTGTGCTCGGCCCAGGCACGGACGGAACTCAGACGGTAGAATTGTGCGGGCTCAAGCATCTCTGCCGGAGCACGGGCGCGTTCCTCGTGCAGAATGGCCCGGTCCTCGGGGGCGAGGAAAAGCCCGAGGTACACGTTCCACATCTGCCGGCTATGAAATTTCGCATCAATCTGGGGCCATAAAGCGCGCACAGCTCCGGTCCCAAGGGCCTTCTGCGTGGCCTTCAGAAAGAGACTCGCATGAAACGGTGCAGGCTCCAGCCGATAAGCAGTCTCGAGGGCGCGTCGCGCTTCGTCGTAGCGTTCCAGCTCATAATAACTGATCCCAAGGGTCTCATAAAGAAACCCTGTCTGCACCCCACAGTTCAGGGCCTGGGTGCAAAAACGAATGGACGCTTCATACTCCCGCATCTGCAAATGCGCGTATCCCAAAAGAGCCAAAAGCTCGGCATCGTTCGGGAATTTCTGCAAAGCCTTTTGGCAAAGCTCGATGGCCAAAAAAACGTTCCCTCGCTTGATCAGCGCCTGGGCTCTTTGGCTGATCTGAGGGGGGGCAACGGACGAAAAAGGGGGGGGCATCGCGAACTCCTGGAGCGGACGACTATGCCTTCCGTTCAAGGATCGGATCAAGGGTTCGAAAAACAGAATCGAGGATTCTCGTGTTGCACCCGAGCCAAAAGGGAAGCCCTAATACGCTTGGGGTCAGGGCTTCCGTTTGCATCAGAGACTCGCGCGGACAATCCCTGTACGCGGGGTGCGTATGACAGCCATTTCCCCACCACAAACGCGTTTCAACGCCGCTGTCTGCCAAGCCCCGTTCGATCTCGGTGGCCTCGAAGAGGGGGGCAAGCCGTACCAAGCCGTAGGACGACACCCAACCTTCCCCGAATCTCGGTGATGAAACCATTTTTTCCGCGCGTTCGGTTAAAAACGTGCGGAACAGGCTGGTCAGGCGTTGCCATCGACGTCTTGTCGAGGGCCAAGCTTCCAGTCCGGCCAGACCCACAGCGGCCCCGTATTCGCTAAGCTTCGCGTTCCCTCCGGGAAGGCGAGCTTCCCGCGATCCGTCGAATCCAAAATTGCTGAACGCACGAACAGTCCGTGCCCTGTCGTCATGGGGGCTGACGACAACAGCGCCCTCCCCAATCCCAAAGACTTTGGTTGCATGCAGGCTCACCACAAAAGGCAGGGTCGTTTTTGTTGCGGCGAACGTGTCAAATCCTGCGGCCGCATCCACAAGAACGGGGATCCCCGTTTCCGTCTGAAAAGACTCCCACGCCGCCAGATCCAAAGGGGCTCCGAAAGGAGCGACGGGAATCACGGCCCCGATGCGCTGCGTCCGCACGATTTGACGAACGTGCTGGGGGTCAAGCGCCCAGGTTTGGGAATCAACATCCGCAAAGAAAGGCTGCAAGCCGGCTTGCAGAGCTGCGGCGGGCGTTGCCACAAACGTCCACGATGGCATCAGACACAAACACCCTGGTGGAAGGCCAAGCGCTTGCAGCGCTAGGGTAAGACCTACCGTTCCGTTCGCGCATGTGACCACGCGGTCGACCGAGACACCAAAATGGTCCGCGAGCTTACGTTCGAAAAGATGTACCAAGGGGCCCTGGTTGGTGTACCAGTGGTTGGCGTCGATCTGTTTGAGAAAAGGCAGAAGTTTCTCGGCGGTCGGCAACGTGGGTTTGAACACAGGCACCGTTGCAAAACGGGGGGCATTGGATGGTTCCATGACGTCTCCTTATCATGACCCCAAAATGGCCAAAGCCTGTTTGACCCGGTCAACAGGCACCTCATAATCCGCGTGCTTGTGCGGAGCCACTGTATCCCCAAATACAAAAAGAAGACGACACCCGAGAGTCTGAAACGCGCCATACCAGGCCCTGTAAACATTGTGCCACTTTCTCGAAAGTCGCGCTGTCAAAATGGCAACCCGTACGTCCGTGGGCGCAAACATGAGGTTGTTAAGGGCTGACCCGTCTGGTGCAACAATAACACGGGCGTTTCGAAACAAAGACACCTGCTCTGCAAACGTCATTTTCTCAGGCGCGACCGTTGTGAACCCTTGATTTTCAAGAAAAGTACTAATTTCAGGGTCGTTCAGAAGCCTTCGCCACGATGAACCTCGGCGGGTAATATAAAGTTTTTCCCCTGAGGGACTTGGCCTTTCAGGAACAGAGGCCAGGGTGCGTTCCCGCAAAAAGCGAAGGCCTTCGGGAGACACGACACAGGCCATTGCCCCCGTGGGGCCCGGGTCCGTGGAAAGGCCGACAAAATAAATGGGACAAAAAGCCGAAAGGGATGACACGATCAACGTCTTGAATCGGTAAAAAACATATTTCTTGTGATCTAAAATGATCATTGGTTGATGCGTAATGTGTCGTAGCCAATCAAAATGACTCTGAGGCATAGCACCATCCACCACAAGCGGCGTGTTGGAAAATTGGGGATGCTGCTCAAACCAACGCAGGCGCATCATGTATTCAGGGGCCCAGTGTCCAAATTCACTCGACGATCTTCCGGCGAGAAAAAAACCAGATTCCATTTCACAAATGTCACAAGCGTTAGACCTCATAAACAAGGTCCTGCCGTGGTGCCCCTCCACACCACGTTCCCACTCAAGGGTCACACGAGGTCCATGCGGAGGAAGCGTGACCAAGTCATTTAAAGCCATCCCTTCGTCTGTCAACACGGCATTACACTGTGAGATCACTTTCACATCGGATAAATCCGCCAGATAAGGGGCAGCATATCCCTGAAGCATGCGGGGTTCGAAAGCTTCCTGTTGATATCCCTCGGGGCCAAGGGCCGCCAAAGCAGGCACAGGGATTGTTTCAACATTTCCCAACGATCTTACGGGCCACCCCCTTTTTTTTGCCCACGCTTGCACGGACTCCAGCTTGTAAGAATCAAGGGGTGGTAGGGTCAAAGGTGAGTGGGCCAGCTGATCTTGTACCCAGGATTGGCCCTCTGATTCCATCATTAATGCAAGATAAGTAAAAAAAATGTTAGGAGTGGGGTTGAAGGCTGCTTTGATCCGGGACCATACAAGGCGCGTAGCCTCGGGACCGAGGGCCAGTTGCGTTGCAGTAAGCAACCCGCACGCATGCTGAGAGGATGGCGACTCACAAAAAGCGTTTTCATAAGCACGCCGCGCCTCCTCGTGCGCCCCGCGTTCGTGGAAACATTTTCCCAACAAAGCCCAAACAAAAGCTGTTTGTGCGTTTTGCTGTAGTGTTTTCTGTCCATAGTGAATTGCCTGTTCAAAATTTTCTATTTCGCTGTGCAAATAAGTCAGCAATGTTAACACTTCCCCGTCCTGGGGGTTGTTGGCCAAGGCTCGATTACAACACGTGATAGCAAGATCCGTCTTCCCGCAGGCGTGTAAAGCGAGAGCGCGACGACAAACGACAGAAAGCAACGCATCAAGGGACATTTAGCTCTCCTCCGCCGGGGTCTGACGAATCAATGTCTTCCACACATGGCCCTCGTTCTTGCCCCTGATCCCGGCGGAAGTGTTGTTCACACGCCAACAAATCACGCCGTCTTTCCCCGAGCCGTTTGACCGGGATGCCGGCGTAAATTCCAAACGCCGCCAGAGAGGTTGTGACAAGGCTCAGAGCCCCCACGGCGCCCCCCTCCTCAATCGTCACCCCCGGCAAAATAACAGACCCGGCTCCTACAATGACATGTCTTTTCAGGGTCACGGGAGCATGATGACAGTTCTTGTAGGCGTCCGGAATCGTCGGGTTTGTCAGGGTCTCTCCCGTGTAGTCGTCGCTTGAGGAATAAACGCACACGCGCCCTGCAATCCCGCTGTACTCCTCCAGATGAATGGCTTCTTGCCCGACCAAAAGGCTCATGGCCCCGATATGCACGTAGGCTCCCACGTGGATCCCGCCTGTGCTCGCGGATAAGACACAAAAATCATCAATTCGACAGTGATCGCCCAGCGAAAGACACGATGGATTATAGACGGATGCGCGTCGCGATAAACGAACCTGTGCTCCCACATGGCAGAAGCCCAGTTTTTTCAGTTCTTTTTGTGAATAAAAACCGTTTTCGATCACAGTATCTCCAGTTTCTTCTCTAGAATCGCCCATTCTGTTTTAGACAAGCGTGAGCGGCTGGGGTACAGCAGGTGGTTGTTCATCCCGCGGTCGGGCATAAAGGATGGTTTCCTCCTCGTGAATTGTGTAGTGGTCAAGATACAATTCATAAAAAGGAAAACAGGTCCGAAGAAATTGGGGAATCACCAGAAAATCAACGGGATTATGGTAGAGAGAGATGGCCAATTTGGGGCGAAAACGCTCGAGTGTGATGTGCGCACCTTTTAAGGCCTGCATCTCGGAGCCTTCAATATCCATCTTGATAAAGTCAAGATGGGGAACAGAATGTTTTTCCATAAAATCATCAAGGGTCACGAACGAAAATTGGTTATCCCGCTCCGTCACACGAAGGCCGGGACTCACGGTGTGATCAGTTGAAACCACCCTTTCTTTTTCGCGTGTACTCTCGCCAAGGGCTTGTTCAAGAAACAAAGTGTTTTTAAACTGATTAAGCCACTGATTATGTTGAGCTAATTCAATATGGACGGGAAGTGGGTCAAAAGAAAAAACACGCCCCGAATCCCCAACGGCTTGCGAAAAAGCCAGCGCTGAATCTCCGAGGCACGTCCCTGCATCAATGACGTAATCCCCTGGCTCGGGACGAATGGAAGGGCTGCTGCGATCAAAAAAATACTGCTTCTTAAGGAACGAAGAGGCAACGTTCATGTCCCAGCCATCAAAACTAATTGTCCCCCCCTCACAGGGAACCCCTTCATAATGGAAAAGAGGGCCAAAGCGAGGGTGTTGTGGTAGCAAAATCGCCGAGGGCTCTTTTCGGTAGGAACGCGCCTTCTCCAGCAAGGCCGCTTCTTCCTTCCATCCCCAATGGGGATGGATTCGAACATGACCAGGTCCTAAAAGGCGGTAAAGAATCAATTTCACAAAGAGTTTTTTCGATTCCAGGTTCTGTAACGCGGACCAAACCGAAAAGAAACGATCGTGGTTCTGCATAAAAAACTTGAGGTATTGTATGTGCTGTGGCCGCAGTTGGCAGGAAACCGAATCGATTTCAACTCCGGGAAAGAAGTACAAATCAATATTGTCCTCCACCTGCACGGTCGTGAGGGCATAAAATTGGCGAAGCACCTCGTCGAGGAATTGTCCTGCGTTCATTCTTTGTCCTTCCGTTCCCATCCGTCTTCCTTGAAACATCCCACCATCAAACTCCCCTCCCCGTGCAACGCTACCGTTGCACATTCGGGTGTTGCACGTTTGGGGCCAATGGCGCTGGCCTCGTGTGCGTCAAACACTTGAATGCCAAGTGCAGGATGGGGCCTGGGTCGATTCCTCGCTTTTCTTATAGAATCCTGGTGGGATACGGAACACACGTCTTGCTTTCGCTCCCTTATCGTAGGACCCTGGAGGCGATGATCGGGGACCACGAATCATGATCAGCGCGAATCTTGGGGCTTACGGGTCCGTTTTGGTGTTCATGGCGATGGCGTTTGCGGTTGCGGCGGCAGCGGCGGTGCTGCCGTTCCTCGTCGCGCGGTCAACGTCCCATGAAGCCGGACGCGAGACACCGTACGAATGCGGCTTTGACGCTTTTTCCGACGCGCGGGCCAAAGTCGACGTGCGGTTTTGCCGTGTGGCGATTTTATTCATCGTCTTTGATTTGGAAATCGCGTTTCTGTTCCCCTGGGCCGCAACGTTGGGCGTGATCGGCTGGGTGGGGTTCGCGTCGATGATGGTGTTTCTGGGCGTCCTCACCGTGGGCTTGGCCTATGAATGGATCAAGGGGGCGCTCGCATGGGATTGATCCTTCCCCCCACTGAACGCGAGGCTGCAGGCCGCGCGGGTCAGCAGATGACCGAGGTTTTGCAGGATCACGGATTCCTCGTCGCGGCGTTTGATGATATTTTGGCCTGGGCCCGCACGGGCTCGATGTGGCCGATGACGTTTGGTCTTGCGTGCTGCGCAATTGAGATGATTCACGCCTACATGAGCCGGTATGACCTCGACCGGTTCGGCATGATGCCCCGTGCCAGCCCGCGCCAATCGGACGTCATGATCGTCGCGGGAACGCTGACCAACAAAATGGCCCCCGCAATGCGACGGCTCTACGATCAAATGCCGGAGCCGCGTTGGGTGATTTCAATGGGCAGTTGCGCGAACGGCGGCGGGTATTACCACTACGCCTATTCCGTCGTGCGCGGGTGTGACCTCATTGTGCCCGTGGACATTTACATTCCCGGATGCCCCCCGACCGCCGAGGCGCTGCTTTATGGGCTCTTGCAACTGCAACGCAAGATCAAACGCGGTCGCCCGGTGCTCAACATCCCCGCACGGGAAGAGGACCGACGGCGAGCGTCCGCGGGGGTACGTCCATGATGCCGCCCAACACCCTGATGGCCGAGGTTCGGCGCACCCTGGGGTCTCAGGCCCTGGAGGTCACGGCCCCCGGCGGCGAGGTGACGGTTGTCGTTCGGCGCGAGGATATCGTCGCGGTCCTCACCACGCTGCGCGATACGCCCGCCCTGGCGTTCGTGCAGCTTATGGACCTTTGCGGGGTGGACTATCCCGCGCGGACCGAACGGTTCGACGTCGTCTATCACCTGCTGAGTCTCGTTCACAACGTTCGCGTGCGCGTCATCGCGCGGACGGATGAAACCACGCCGATCCCCTCGGTGCGGGAGGTGTACGGCTGCGCCGTGTGGTTTGAACGCGAGGCCTGGGATATGTTCGGGCTCTTGTTCGAAGGCAACACGGATCTTCGCCGTTTGTTGACCGAGGACGGGTTTGAGGGCCACCCCTTGCGCAAAGACTTTCCCCTGATGGGGTACACCGAAGTCCGCTACGACCCTGTGCAGGAACGCGTCGTCCACGAGCCCTTGCACCTGATGCAGGATTTCCGCGCGTTCGATACCCTCAGCCCCTGGGAGGGTAGAGCGGACAAGGGACGGGGAGAAATAGAGCCAACCTCCGATCAAAGAAGCTTAAAATCAGGGGTGGGACCGACCCCCGAGGGAGGCGCGGCGGTGCCCTCCAGAGATGAAGGATCCCGGACCTCAGGAGTCCGTCCCCCGTTGTAACGTCCTGGCCGAGTCTTGGCGTTGCGGCGCATCGGCATCCGGGAGAGCAGCCAACATCGCACGAACGGTCAGACCCGTGAGGGGGTGACACCAATCAGGCGCAAGATCGGCCAGAGGGCGCAAAACAAAACTCCGCTCGGCCAAGCGAGGGTGCGGCACGATCAAATCCCCCTCGGCCCAAACCTGATCCCCGTAAAAAATCAGGTCCACATCCAGCACACGCGGACCATAGCGTTCGCCACCGGGAACCCGCCCTTCGGCCCGCTCAACAGCCTTCAAGCGCTCCAAAAGTTCGCGGGGCGCAAGGGCGGTCGTTCCCACCGCCGCCGCATTCAGGAACGCCGGTTGATCCGTGACGTACGCCGGGGCCGTCATGTAGAGAGGCGAAAAGGCCTCCACGGTCACAAACGCCGAGAGCGCTCGCCGCGCGGCGTCCAAATGCGCTTGACGGTCCCCAAGGTTGGAACCTAAGGCCAGCGCCACACGGAAAGGAGAACACGTCATGCGCTCGTGTAGCATAAGACCGGTGCGGTTGGCGCGGACGCGAAACCGTGTCATGAATCCCGTGACGATCCACGATCTCGCCTTTGGAGGAACCCCATGGCGTCCTGGCAACGAACCCTGTGCGCGGGCTTTGGCGGCGGTGTGGCCCTGAACCTTGTGATGCTGCTCACTTTTCGTCTCCTCGGCTTCGGGGTGGACGGTCACGGCATCCTGATCACCTCGCCCCTGCAAAGCGCAAAACTCATTGCCGTGTGGACGAGTCTGGAACCCTTGCCGCGAATCGTGAACCAACCGCTGGGCATGATTCTGGGGCTGGTCCTTCTCGGTGTCGCGCACGCGTTCCTCTACCGCATGAGCACCCCTTCCTGGCCCTCGGGCGTTGGCCCTCGCGCCGCACGGTTGTTTCTCTGGCTTTTCGCGGGGTTCGCCTTTTGGGAGTTCTTCACGCCCTTCAACCTTTTGGGGGAGCCCCTGGGACTGATCGCTCTTGAAATGCTCTTCTGGGGTCTGATCGCCGCCGCCGAAGCATTGGTGATCACAACCCTCATGGAACGCGGTTCTTCCGCGTCATCCCCGTAAACCGCCATGCGCCTTGCCCTTGTGATCGTGGTTCCGGAGCCTCTTGTGCGCGACGCGCTGATGGAAGCGTTGCGCCCCGAAACCCCGCGTGGATTCGGAACCTGGAAGGCCTTTGCCGAGACCCTCCACCCTGGAGAAAAAACCTCCACCCTGGCCGTCGTGGACGAAACGGCCCTGCCAGCAGAGACGGGAACGGTTCCGCGCGACGTGGAATGTCTGGGAGCCTTGATCGTTCTTGGCCAGTCCCCTGCCTTTTTGCCACCCGAGACCGTGCGTCGTGCCCTCGCCAAACCCTTCCGGTTGGAAGCACTGATCCGGGCGGTCCACAACGAAGCGGATCGCCTGAAGGATCGGGAATCGCGGACTGAGCGCCCCGTAGGGCCCTGGCTCTTTTCGCCAGGGGCCGGACGTCTTAGGGATGCGCTAACGGGTGCGGAGGTTATTCTCACGGACAAAGAATCGCGCCTGTTGACGTACCTCGCGGAGGCTTCGGCGAACGCGCCCCGATCCCGCGACGATCTGTTGCACGCCGTGTGGCATTACACGGAAGGTCTGGACACGCACACCCTTGAAACGCACATCTACCGCCTTCGCCGCAAGTTGGCGAACCCGCGCGAAGGGTCCGACCCGTTTGAGGTCACACGCGGCGGCTACGCGCTTACACCCACCTGGCGTGGAAAACCGGGGGGCGGTTCGTGAAGCCCTCCGCCTCGCGCCGTGCGTACCTTCAACGAGGGGGGGCGAATGTTTGGCTCCCTTACGCCACGCTGGAGCATGCCCCGACGCCGCTTGCCGTCCGCACGGCCGAGGGAAGCCGGATTTATCTGGAAGACGGACGTACGCTGGTGGACGGGCTCGCGTCGTGGTGGACGGCCTGCCACGGGTACAGCCCTTCGCGCATCGTGCACGCGGTCCAAGCGCAGCTGGAGCGCTTGCCGCACATCATGTTCGCAGGCCTCACGCACGAGCCCGCGCTTCGGCTCGCCCGGCGGCTTGCAGCCCTGACGCCGGGGGATCTGACCCACGTCTTTTTCAGCGAGTCCGGCTCGGTCGCCATTGAGGTCGCCCTCAAAATCGCCGTGCAATACGCCCAGCTTCAGGGCCAAACGCGTCGCGTTCGGTTCCTCTGTTTCAAAGGGGGGTACCATGGCGATACGCGGGCCTGCATGGCGCTTTCGGACCCTGCCTCTGGCTTTCAAGGCCTTTTGACGCCTTACGCGCACCCGATGGCTGTCCAAGCCACCCTACCCCGCGATTCGGCCACCACGCACGCGCTGGACCAAACGTTGGCCCGACACCGTGACACCTTGGCCGGAGTCGTGATCGAGCCCCTGATTCAGGGCGCAGGCGGGATGCTGTTTCACGACCCCGCGACGCTGCGGCGCGTGGCGGACCTTTGCCACCGTCACAACATTTTGCTGATCGCGGACGAAATTTTCACGGGCTTTGGCCGGACGGGAACGCTGTTCGCGTGCGAACAAGCGGGCATCGTGCCGGAGCTTTTGTGCCTCGGCAAAGGCTTGACGGGCGGGGTTCTGCCGTTGGCCGCAACCGTGGCGCGTGCGCCGATTTTCGCGGCGTTTGAGAACGGCGGCCCGGAGGCCGCGCTGATGCACGGCCCCACGTTCATGGCCAATCCCCTGGCCTGCGCCGCCGCCAACGCCTCGTTGGACCTGTTCGAGCGCACGCCGCGCCTAAAGCAAGCCCGCCGACTTGAATCCTGGCTACGCGAGGACCTCGCTCCGTGCCAAGCACTGCCTGGCGTGCAGGACGTGCGCGTTAAGGGGGCTGTGGGGGTGGTGGAGCTTCGCCCCCCGCTGGATCTGGGAGGTCTTCGGGCCGCGCTGGTCGAGAAGGGTGTGTGGATTCGTCCGTTTGGGCGTATTCTTTACCTGACGCCCGCGCTCACAATTGCGCGGAACGACGTCCGGATGTTGACCCGCGCGATCCATAAGGTTATCGCGAAACTCCATCCCCCGCGCGGCCCCCAAAAGCCTGCTTCCAAGAATGTGCATCCGCATTGTAAGCGTGAAAGGTCCAGGATCCCATGCCCCGTCAAGCTCCCTCCTCCCAAGCTAAAGTCCGCGCCAAGCCCTCGACAGTGAAAGCCGGTTCCGCGAAAGCCAAAACGTCAAAAGCGAAAGCAGCCAAAGCCTCGTCTCCGCCCCTGTCCCGTGACGATCAGCTTGCACGTGCCGCCCTTCAGCTTGCCGCCAAGCATCCGTGGAGCGACGTCACGTTAGAGGATCTTGCGCACGCGGCGGGCCTGCCTTTCGCATCGGTTCAGGCCGCGTTTCCCGACCTTGAGGCCGTGCCACCCGCCGTCGTTCAGTTCATCACGCGCGAATCCGAAAAAGCGTTTTCTTCCCCTCCGGATTTGCCAGACGAGGAGCTTTCCCCCCGCGACCTTTTGGGCGACCTGCTGATGACGCGGTTTGATGTTCTGCAAACCCATCGCGCCGGAATTCTCGGGCTCACGCGCGCCCTGCAAGCCGAGCCCCCCCTCGTGGCGGATGTCGTTCAGGCGCAAATTCATGCGGTGCGATCCCTGCTGGCTCACGCCAACGTCCTTTCACCCGTTCCCTGGAAAGGGTTTGTGCAAACACTGGGATTCTGGGCGTTGTATGTCGCTGTTTTTCGACGGTGGTGCAGCGATGAAACCCCCGACCTCGCACCGACTCTCGCGACGCTGGACCGCGTCTTGCACCACGCAGAACCCTTCGCACACGCCCTAGCCCCCACCGGGATCGAACCCGAATGCTGCTCCGCAAAAAAGACGTGACAACGAAGGAGAATCACCCCATAGTGCTTCTGGCTGGTTCGCCTCCTTTCTCTCGGCGTCTGGTCGAAGCAGGGGTCGCCCAGCTTCTCCTTTTTGGTTCCTCTTTGCTCCCTCTTGCCCTTCAAGGATGTGTGCCATGCCCCAGTCCGGCCCCAACCCCTTTCTCGATCCCGCAGCGTTCAACAGCTTTGCTAAGTTCCCCGACCTTTCGCAGATGATGCAAGCGTGGGACATGTCAAAGTTTTTTGGCGACGTTGCAAAAGCGCCTGCCTTCAACAAAATGCCAGGCTTGGACAAGCTTCCCAGCGTGGATATGGACCCGATCATCAGCGCTCACCGCAAGAACCTGGAAGCCCTCGCCGAGGCTCAACGCTTCGCGTTTGAGAGCGCTCAAGACCTCTCGCAGCGTTACGCTGAGATGGCGCGCCAAGCGGCTGAATCGTTCGGCGGCTTCTCGCAATCCCTGGTGGAAAATGTGAGCCCCGAAGATAAGCTCAACCGTCAAGCCGATTTCGTGCGTGGTGCGCTCGAGCGGACCTTGGCAAGCCTCAAGGAACTGACGAGCCTCATCGCCCGCAATCAATGTCAAGCGCTCGACGTGGTGGGCAACCGGGTGTGCCAGAGCCTCGACGAAGTGCGGAGCGCCTTTAAGAACAAGGTGGCCTAAGCTCGCGAACCGTCCACGGGTTTGGCCCGTGAGGGGGATGATGAGAAAAGGGGGAGCTTCAAGGAGCTTCCCCTTTTTTGTTGAATCCTAGCCCCCGGTCCTTGGCCGCGAATCAGCGATGACCGTGTCGCGGTAATTGCGGGGAACGACAACACGCGCCTCGGCGACTTCCACGCGGACCGACCATCCTTGCCGTTGCGCGAAGGCCAGGGCCTCGTCCACGGAGGCGAAGGTCAACGCACGCCCCAACGCACCAAACGGATCCCCCGCCGATGCCCACCCCATCAGACATTCGGGTTCGCGGGACGTCACGAGCTCGGGCTCAAGATGCCACACCAAGGCCCCCCGCGCACCGGACTGCGTGGGCGATCGACCCCGACGGTAGAGACGCACGCGCATACCGAAAACCTCTGAGGCCGCTATGTCCCGGATGAACGTCCCTTGGCCATGTCCGCCAATTGCCGTTGAAGCGCGACGATCTTTTGTTGCATGTCCAGGGCCGCTGCGAGAGGCGAGGGCAACGGGGCCGACGCAACAACCGCCTTGGCGTCGGGCACGAGCGTCACGGTGGGCGCCACGATCGGATTCGGCGCAGGCGGTGCGGACACGTCGGGCACGGGCGTGGGCGCGGCGTTCACCTCGGGAGCCGGTTCTTTCGCCGCCTTAGACGATCCAAACGCAAAGGCGGCCGACGCCAGAGCTTCGGCGGCAGCGGCCACACGCGCATCCGCCGCGCTCAGAAGACCCGCCGCGAGGGGGGCAAGATTTTCAGCGGCAGACGTAGGGACAGCCTCCACGGGCGCGGGGGCTGGCGTGGGCACGGGTTTTAGAAACGTCGAGGGGGATGAGGAAGCTGTTGAGGACGGCTCCCCAGCACACCCCTTTTCTTCCGCGCACGGGGTGGACAAGGCGGCACAACCGGCGACAACCGCCTCGTCAGACCCCGCCACTGGCGGGGTTGCTAGCAGGCGGAGGCTTTGCTCAAACATCGCAATGTTTTGCTTGCTGACCTGCTCCAACATCGTGCTGACGGAAAAAATGTTTTCCATCGTTTTGCAAAACGGGGTTTGACCAAAGGTTGTTTGGAGGCACGTGCGCAAGCGCTCCTGGTTTTGCTCCAGCGCCTTCATGCTTGTTTCCAAATATTGCGGGACAATCGATTGCAGGCTGTCCCCGTAGTACCCCATCAGTTGGCGCAAGAGACCGGCCGGCAAAAGCGCCGCATCGCCGGACCGACCCTCTTCTTCCAGCATCACCTGCCCCAGGACGGACCGCGTGATGTCTTCGTTCGTCTTCGCATCCAACACCACGACGTTTTGCCGTTGTTTGATCATGTCCGCCAGGTCGCTTTGCGTGATGTAGCGACTGTCCTCGGTGTCGTAGAGACGCCGATTGGGGTACTTTTTGATCATGCGGGCGGGCGAATCGGCAGCTTCAGTCATGGCGGAAAACCTCGGGGTGCGCAGGGAAGGCCTCCCTCTCTACATAGGGCCAACCCTTGCGGGACTCAAGGGCCTTGCAGAACAAAGACGTGCATGGCGTTGTGGAGCTCAACGGACCGTTG
>CAIPYM010000028.1 GCA_903869345.1 uncultured Pseudomonadota bacterium | reverse complement strand
GAGAAAAACAAAATGATTTAAAATCAAACGCTTAGGCCCTTATCCCCGTGCCCCCCCCTCGGGCTCCCTTCTCCCTTGCCTTCAAAATCCCTTCCGCTCACCCCCGTCCCCCCTTTTCGCAAAGGGTTCCAGAGGACTCAGGGGATCAGGATTCCAACCAAAGGCGATCCGCACTGCCCTTATTCTCGCTTCAACGGTTATTGCGTGCGCCAGGGCCTCCACAAAATCGCACGGACAAGGATAAAGATCCTCGGGTCTGTGAATCCCCTCAGCCGCTTGAATCTCTTTTTTCTCGAAATATCGTGCTTGTCTCTCGGCAAAGGTAAGATAGAGTGCGCCGCACGCGGGAGCTCTGAGCGCGGTGCAGAGAGTCCTCTGTTCTGCGGCAACGGGCTGGAGATCACCCCCTATTGCCTGAAGTCCGTTAAACAACTGCTCCCATGTGGATAGGGAAGTCTGTTCTAATGACCGGACCTGTTGACGTACCGCCGGAAGCTCCGAACCGTGCAAAAGAGTGAGCAGGTTTCTAGCGGTAGTTATGGAAATTTGCTCTTCCCTTTGTGCCATCATGTCCCCGCATCTGTTGGCTCTGACGGCCGAATGTTGTTGACATTAATGGGTGATTGTAACCCGTCCTCTCTGAAAGTAAACGGTTGTTCCGTCAACAAATCAAACAATCTTGCAGCCGGGGCGCTGTCCTCCCGTAAGGGGGCACGGCGGGCGGCCCAAAGGGGGGGCGTCCCTCCCCTCAAAAAGGCCCCTTGTCTTTTTGAGCTGGACTCGGGTCTCAAAAGGCCCCAAAAACGCATTCTAATGACAGCTGGATGCCGTCTGACATCGTTGCCGCTTGGGTGTTAGCACATGCACCCTTAAAACACATCCCTTGGCCATCTCAATTCGATTAACGGACACTTATGGATCGTTTCGGTTGTGCTTAATAGGGGGCGGGTTGTCCGACGGGTGAGTCGGTCCTCCCTTTCCTGCACGGCTCAACGAAAAAGACCCTCCCCTCTCCTTCAAGCGTTGAAAAGCCCTGAGCGTCACCCTCCCAAAAACAGCCGGTACGCCGGGTTGTCGGTCTCGTCGTGGGCGACGAACCCCAGACCGTCCACAATGGCCCGGAACGCGGGCCGCTCGGCGGGGGGGATCTCCAGCCCCATCAGCACGCGCCCGTAGGCCGCGCCGTGGTTGCGGTAATGGAAAAGGCTGATGTTCCAGCTGGGGTTCAGCGCGGTGAGCACCTGGACCAACGCGCCGGGGCGCTCGGGAAACTCAAACCGGTAGAGCACTTCCTCCAGTGCGCGAGGCGGGTGGCCCCCGACCATGTAGCGCACGTGCTCTTTCGCCAATTCATTGTCCGTCAGGTCCTGAACGGAAAATCCGTGGTCCGTCAGTTTTCGGACCAGAGCGGGCCCCTCGTGCGCGGCGTTCGCCACATGAACGCCCACAAAAATGCGCGCGGCCACGGGATCAAAGGCGCGGTAATTGAATTCAGTGATCGCGCGTTTGCCCAAAAGGTCGCAAAACGCCCTCAGGCTTCCGGGACGCTCGGGCAACGTGACGGACAGCAGAATCTCGCGCCGCTCGCCGATGGTCGCGCGTTCGGCCACGTGGCGGAGCCGATCAAAGTTGATGTTCGCGCCGCTCACAAGGGCCACAAACGTCCTGTGCCGGGTTTCGCTGGGATCACGGGGGTGGGCCGCCAGCCACGCCCGAACGCCCGCGACGGCCAGAGCGCCCGCAGGTTCGGCCACGGATCGCGTGTCGGCGAAAATGTCCTTGATCGCCGCGCAAATGTCATCGGTTGAAACGCGGAGCGCCTCGTCCACGCTGTCGCGAGTCAGACGGAACGTCTCCTCGCCGATTTGCCGGACCGCCACGCCGTCGGCAAAAAGCCCCACCTGGGGCAACGTCACACGTCGCCGTGCATGAAAGGCTTGGTAGAAACAGTCCGAATCTTCGGGCTCGACGGCAATCACCTTGACCTCGGGCCGCACAAACTTGATGTACGACGCAACGCCCGCCAAAAGCCCGCCGCCGCCGACGGGCACAAACACGGCCTCGATCGGGCCGGGGTGTTGGCGCAAAATCTCAACGGCCACGGTCCCCTGCCCCGCAATCACGTCCGGGTCGTCATAAGGCGGGATGAACGTCAGGCCCCGTTCTTTTTCGAGCGTTCGCGCATGAAGGTACGCGTCGTCGTACGCGTCGCCGTGCAGGATAACCTCGGCTCCGTGCGCTTGAACGGCCTTGACCTTGATCTCGGGAGTCGTGGCGGGCATGACGACCAGCGCCTTGATCTTCAGCTTCTTCGCGGCCAACGCCACGCCCTGCGCATGGTTGCCCGCCGAGGCCGTTATGACGCCCTTGTCCCGTGCGGCCTCGTCCAGCCGCGCCATTTTCGCGTACGCGCCGCGCAGCTTGAACGAGAAAATCGGCTGCATGTCCTCGCGCTTGAGCCAAACCTTGCACCCCAGATGGTGCGACAGCCCAGGCGCGAGCGTCAGCGGCGATTCAATCGCCACGTCATAGACGGGAGCCGTAAGAATGCGTTTGATCATATCTGGCATCGTGGCCCTTCTTTCGCTTGCTTCAGCAGATATCCTGCGGCACAGCACACGATGACTTTTTCTCAGCCGTCCCCTCCATCGTCATCCCGGCGAAAGCCGGGATCCAGAGCCGTTTTTTCGTGACGGCTGAACCATGGACCCCGGCTTTCGCCGGGGTGACGGAGAGAGACGACGAAAAAGCAAATCCATGCCGTTCCTCAGGCTATCCCTCCCCAAAGGCATAGCGGACACGCGCTTACGCAACAAGGCTTTCAACGATTGGGCGCTTTCGGCAGAAGGTCTCCCAAAGCGGCAAGAAGCGCCTCAAGGTCCGCGTCCGTGTGCGCGGCGCTGAGGGTCACGCGCAAGCGACTCGCGTGCGGGGGGACCGTCGGGGGGCGGATGGCGGGGACCACCAGCCCGCGATTCAGCAGCGCCGCCGCAAGATCCAGCGTTTTCTGTTCAGGGCCGATCAGCAGCGGGATGATCGGCGTCTCGCCCCCTCGGACCTCCCACCCCTGGTCCCGCAACGCGATTCGAAGCCGCCGGGACATGTCCCGCAGACGGGCGCGGGAATCGTCCAGAGTTGGCAAAAGCTCCAACCCGGCCTCGATCGCGCCCAGGACAGGGGGCGGCAAGGCGGTGCTGTAAATCAGCCCCCCGCACCGTTGGACCAAGTAAGCGGCCAGATCCTCGCGGCACGCCACAAACGCGCCGAAGCTCCCCAGCGCCTTACCGAACGTCCCCATGACAACATCCGCACCCTCGGTCGCCGTCAGACCAAACCCGCCCGGACCCGAAAGGCCAAACGCATGCGCCTCGTCCAGGTACAAAAGCGCCCCGAACCGCCGCGCCAGAGTCCTCAGCGCCTCCACATCGGCCACGTCACCTTCCATGCTAAAAACCGTCTCACTGACAATCAGACCCCGGCCAGGATCGGGACGCGCAGCGTGGGCCTTCAGAAGATTCTCCAGATGCTCCGGATCGTTATGGCGGAACCGGACAAGCCGCGCTCCCGACAGGCGCGCCCCTTGCAGCAGCGAGTTGTGGCAAAGGCGGTCCGCGAACACCGTGACCCCAGGCCCCCGCACCGCCGGGTCCGCCAAGGCCGCAAGGACCGTCATGTTGGCCTGCATCCCGCTCGTCATGACAAGGGCGCGGTCGTAGCCCTTGGCCGCAGCGAGACGCGCCTCGATCCTGTCATAAAAAGGCAGGTTACCCGTCACGAGGCGCGAGGCCCCCGCCCCTGTCCCATAGGCCTGGACATAGGCTACCGCACGCTCGCGCAACGCCGGGTGATGCGCGAGGCCCAGGTAATCGTTCCCCGCGAACGACAGGAGCCGCCGCCCCGCGATCTCCACCCGTCCCTCCGGTAGGGGAATCGCCGTTCGCAGATGCCTCTCCCGCCCCGCTTGGCGATGCCGGTCGGTGAAGGCCCTGTAGGGGGCGAGGGGGTCCGGCTTGTTCTTATCCATGCGCCTCTCCTATAACCCCAGCTTCCGCTTCTCTTACCCGAGCCTGACGCCCCATGACAAAGGCCGCCCCTTGCCTAGCGCCCCCGTGGACCGCCGACGCGATCCGTGAGGTGTTGGAAACGCCCCTGTTGGACCTCGTGTTCCGCGCACAAACCGTCCACCGAGCGCATCACGCGCCGTCGGTGCAGCTGGCCGCCTTGCTGTCCATCAAGACGGGCGGCTGTTCCGAGGACTGCGCCTACTGCGCCCAAAGCTCCCACCACGGCAAGGAAGTGGACCTGACGCGCCAACCCCTTTTATCCGTGGACGACGTTCTGGCCAAGGCGCAACGCGCCAAAGACGCCGGGGCCTCGCGGTTTTGCATGGGCGCGGCGGGACGGGAGGTGCGGGACGGTCCCGCGTTCAACGCTATCCTCGCCATGGTCCGGGGTGTGCGGGCCTTGGGTCTGGAGGCGTGCGTCACGTTAGGAATGCTGAAAAAGCACCACGCCGAACGCCTCGCGGAGGCCGGGCTCACGGCCTACAACCACAACCTCGACACGGGCCCTGCGTTCTACGGCCAGGTGATATCAACCCGCACTTACCAGGATCGCCTGACGACTCTGCGGCACGTGTCGGAGGCCGGAATCGCCATTTGCTGCGGCGGGATCATCGGGATGGGTGAAGCGACGCAGGATAGGGCCGAGATGCTGGCCGTGCTCGCGGGGCTTTCGCCCCCACCGGAAAGCGTACCGATCAACGCCCTTGTCGCCGTGAAGGGCACGCCCCTTGAAGACCGCCCGCCGGTCGATCCCTTCGACGTGGTGCGCATGTGCGCCGCCGCGCGGATCACGATGCCCAAAGCACGGGTCAGGCTTTCGGCCGGACGCGCGGTGATGTCCCGCGAAGCCCAGGCGCTCTGTTTTTTGGCGGGGGCCAATTCCATCTTTTACGGCGAACAGCTTTTAACAACCCCCAACAACGACACCGAGGCCGACAAGGTCCTGCTCGCGACCCTTGGCCTCACGCCCGAGCACGTCTCCTGCGCCGAACGAATCGCTCCGCCCCGCCGCGCGTTTTGACGCACGCCCGCTTCCGCTCTTTTAGAATGGCTGAATGAGGGGAACAGCCCTGGTTTTTGCCCAGGAACTTGCGCTAAAAAGGGGGTATGACGGACCCAACGACCCCCGCGCCTCGTCCGGACGAGGCCCCGATCCCCCCCGCTGAACGGGTGTTTATCTTTGACACCACCTTGCGGGATGGGGAGCAATCGCCCGGCGCGGCGATGAATCTTGAGGAAAAAGTTCGCATCGCCCGCATTCTGGACGAGCTGCGCGTGGACGTGATGGAGGCAGGGTTTCCCGTCTCGTCCAAGGGGGACTTTGATGCGGTTCAAGCCGTCGCACGAGCCGTGAAGGACGCGGGCGTGTGCGGGCTCGCGCGGGCCAAACGGCACGACATTGAACAGGCAGCCGAGGCCCTCCAAGGTGCCGTGCGCCCCCGTATTCACACGTTCCTTTCCACCTCGCCCCTGCACCGCCTGCACAAGCTCAACATGTCCGAAGAGCAAGTGCTGGAGGCCATCACCGACAGCGTCACGCTGGCCCGCAACCTCTGCGACGATGTGGAATGGAGCGCGGAAGACGGCAGCCGGACCGAGCCGGATTTTCTCTGCCGGTGTGTGGAGGTCGCGATCAAGGCCGGGGCCACAACCATCAACATCCCCGACACCGTGGGGTACACGACGCCGCAGGAATACCAGGATCTTTTTGCGAGGGTGATGGCCCGCGTTCCCACGAGCGACCGCGCGATTTTCTCGGCGCATTGCCACAACGATCTGGGTCTTGCGGTGGCCAATTCGCTGGCCGCGATTCAGGGCGGAGCGCGGCAAATCGAATGCACGATCAACGGCCTTGGCGAACGCGCGGGCAACGCGGCGCTGGAGGAAGTCGTCATGGCGCTTCGCGTGCGCCGCGACACCCTGCCTTTCCGCACGCGCATCCGGACGGAGGTCCTGACCCGCGCGTCACGGCTTGTGTCCTCGGTGACGGGGTTCGTCGTTCAGCCCAACAAAGCGATTGTCGGCGCGAACGCGTTTGCTCACGAGAGCGGCATTCACCAAGACGGCATTATCAAGAACCGCGCGACGTACGAGATCATGACGCCCCAATCCGTCGGGCTTGAAAAAACCTCCCTGCGCTTGGGCAAGCTCTCGGGCAGCAACGCCTTTCGCGCCAAACTAATCGAGATGGGGTACGCGCTCGGGGACAACGCGTTGACCGAAGCCTTTGCGCGGTTCAAGGACCTGGCGGACCGCAAGAAAGAAATCTTCGACGAGGATATCCTCGCCCTTGTGGATGAAGGCATCGCCGAGGCCCAGAACCGCATTCGCTTTGAATCGCTGGAGATCCTTGCAGGGTCCAAGGGGCCCCCGAAGGCGACCATCGAGCTGCTGATGGACGGCCAAAAAGCGGGGGCTGAGGCGACCGGGAACGGCCCCGTGGACGCGACGTTCAACGCGATTCAAAAGTTGGTGCCGCATCGGGGCAAGCTGCTGCTCTACCAGGTCAGCGCCATCACGGCGGGCACGGATGCCCAAGCCGAAGTCACCGTGCGCCTTGAAGAAGACGGCTGCACCGTGAACGGGCAAGGGACCGATCCGGATACGCTTGTCGCATCGGCTAAGGCGTACATCCACGCCCTCAACCGCCTCGCGATCAAGCGCCTCCGCACCCTCCCGCCGGAGGAAGGGAGTCTGTGAGGAAAGAGCCTTACGCCGCGACGGAGGCAGCGGCTTTTTCGCGCGTCAGGACACCTTCGAGGCGCTGCGTGGCCTCTTGAGCGTCGATACGCTCCACCGCCGCAAGCTCGCGCGACAGACGTTCCAACGCCGCCTGGTAAATCTGGCGCTCGCTGTACGAATGCTCCGGTTGGTCGGGACGGCGATGAAGGTCGCGCACGACTTCGGCGATCGACACCGGGTCCCCGGAATTGATCTTGGATTCGTATTCCTGCGCCCGACGGCTCCACATCACGCGGCGAGTCTTGGACTTGCCCTGCAGGGTCGTCAACGCCTCCCGGATCCGGTCGTGCGAGCTGAGCTTGCGGAGGCCCGCTGTTTTAGCGCGGCTCACGGGCACCTTCAGGCGCATGCGGTCTTGTTCGAACATGATGGAGTACAAAATGACGTTTTGTCCGCCCACGGCGTAGGTATCCACGCCTTCGACGCGTCCAACCCCGTGCGCGGGGTACACCACGAAATCGCCTTTCTTGAAATCCAGTTTCGCGCCGTTGGGCGCGGCGGAACGAATACTGTTTTTCTTAGGGGACTCTGCTTTGGCCGCCGTCGTACCCATAACGCACCCTCCTTCATCAAAAAACCGTTAATCGGCTCTGTTCCCCTCCGTTGTTGCGGTGCGGGAGGGACAAAGCCCCCTGGAGCGGCCCCCGACGCTCAACGTCGGTCAACGACCCAAGAACTCCCACTGTATACTCTTTTTTAAGACAAAGGGCAATTATTTTCGCTTATCGACGCGGCCGATCATGTCTTGGCCAGACGGCGTTGTTTTTTACTGTTGTTTCTTACGGCCTTTTGTGAGGCCGTGACTCGCGGTTTGACAACGCCGTCCAAGGCTTTTAGCGTTCTTTCTAACTCCGGGGTGCTTTGCTGTTCAGGCAAGGCTGAGAAAGACCCGTTGAACCTGCTCTGGTTAGGACCAGCGAAGGGAGAGGACCATGCCGAAAGATATCGGAGCGGCGGCGCGTGCCGCCTGCTCGTCCATCTGGATCGATCCTACGCGGGCGATGTTCGCCTCGCCCGAGCCCGCAGGCCGCAGCGTCGTGTGTGGCCTCTCCCACCTGCAACGCATCGGAAAGGGCGCGACGACCGATGTGTGGTTTCCCCAAGTGCCCAGCGCGGACGGGGGCACGCCCGCCTGGGATGATCCCGATCTTCTCGAATCCTTGAACATCGAATGGGCCGCCGTTCGGCAATTTGAAATCATGCAGGAAGGCGAGAACATTGTTGTCGAAAACCTGAAAGTCACCAACTTTCGCAAGGCGTTTTACCGCGCTCTGCGTATGCGGGGCGGCGGGTACCGCGTGACCCTCATCACGCTCGGACGGTACGACAACGTGAAAGACCAGGACGACCTGAATCTGCTGGACCAGCGCTTGCAAGAGACAATCACGGGCCTCGTGCACATGCTGTATCTGGAGGAAGAAAGCGCCTCCATGAGCCAAGTTGTCCATCGCGCTTTGCAGAATGACACCTGGAGCGTGAGCGACGCCCTCCCGCACCTCGCCGCCACACTGGGGGCCATGAGTCTCTTTGGTCGGGGGCCTTCGCATGCGCAGCGGCAAAAGCGGTTGACCGAGAAGTTTGTTCTTTTGCTGGACCTGCTGGCGCAGAACAAGGAACTTCGCGGCAAGGCGCAGGAAGCCACGGGCCGCACCGCGCAAAAGCGTGGGAAAAGGGGCCGTGCGGGGGGGCTTGGAGGGGGCACAGGCGGCGAGGGTGCGGGGCCCTTGGTTCACGATGTCACCGTGGGGCTGAGCCTGCCCCAAGCGCGGGCGCGAAAAAATTGGGTCTACATCCCGCGCGGCGAGATGCGGTTCTCGATGTTCCAAGAAGCGATCCGCAATGTCTTCCAGGCGTTTGATTTGGTGAACATCGGGGCGCTGCAAGGGCGCGAGGGACCCGTTCCGTACGCCTCGGCGGATGTCACCGCCACCATGGGCCATATGCGGGCTTACGGTGATCGCGGCCGGGACTGGGATGACCATTACCGCTCGCTTGCGCGGTGTGCGATGGGGTAGCTCTTCTGGCGCGGCAGGACTCCCGCGCCCCCGAAGGGGACTCGCAAGGGCGGTTCTTTTGGAGAGTAGAAAAAATCACACGGGGACGGAGGACCGGAAGGTCCGAGGCTTGTGACACAACCGCCAATCACCGAGAGAACGCGAGCGAGGCCGATGCAGAACCCTCACCCGCTATAGGGCACAGCCTTAGCCAAAGTTGTCCTCCAAAAGAGCAGCACCCCGGCCACCAATTGCGCCAGATCCCGTTCCACCGGGAGGTTGAGCCCCAGTGGCAGCAGCTTCGTCCCCCAATCCATAAATCGACGATTGCCGCTCGAGAACTCTCGCTTTCGCCATCGCGCCCTCTAAGAACGCCCCGTCCCTGTTTGCAATTCCTCCGTACATCTTCCCCACCTCCTCCACCGTTTCCCGCTTCTGGAGCGGGTCTAAGCCCTTTTGGTACGCTTCTATCTCACACCAAAAAGCTTAATAATAAGTTACCTTTTTCCCCGTGCAAGTAAAAGGGGGGAAGAAATTTTTTAGGGGACCGAATCAGTCCTCAATCACCTCAACGCGACACGGCCTCGTTTCGGTCGGTCTTTGATGGGTCTTTGCGCTTTCGGGCAAAAAGGACCAGGATACGCCCCCGATTGTCCCCTCCCTTCCACCGTTGGAGAGCCCCATGTCCCGTCGCCTCTACCTCGTCCTTGGCCACCCCGTGCGCGAGTCGTTTTGTGGGGCCCTGGCCGATGCCTACGAACAGGGCGCGCGGGAGCACGGCGCGGAGGTGCGGCGGCTCAACCTGGCGGAGGCGACGTTCAGCCCCATCCAGCTCGGGTACAACCGCCCCCCGCAGGCGCTGGAGCCCGATTTGCAACGCGCCCAAGAAGACCTCGTGTGGGCCGAGCACGTGACGTTTGTCTGGCCTTTGTGGTGGAGCTCCTTCCCCGCGCTGTTCAAGGGGTACCTGGACCGCGTGATGCTGCCGGGGTTCGCGTTCAAGTACCTGGAATCCAAACCGTGGTTTGAGAAGTTGCTGACCGGGCGCACGGGCCGGACTCTTGTCACGATGGACATACCGCCCTTTATCTACCGATGGCTTCTTGGAGCGCCTGCGCATCGGATCATCGAAAAAGGCGTTCTCGATTTTTGCGGAATTGCCCCGGCGGAACGCACGCTGTTCGGCCCCGTCCGCCAAGCAACGCCCGCGCAGCGAACCGCGTGGCTTGCCGAAGCCCGCAACCTGGGCGTGCGCGATGCCACCCGCCCCCACCGGCCTCGGTACGCCGCGCCGGTCAAGGGTTGAGGCCCTTTGAGGCAGAATCTCTTCTTTACTTTCATCGCTGTATGGTATTCTTCCTGGGTGTTATCCGACCCTTTGGGGGCTTAGAAGATGGCCGGAAATTGCTCAACAAGAGTGTTTCTGATCGAAAGAAATGACGATGAGTACAGACGCAGCCAATCAATCACACACCATCGAATCCATTCAATTTTTGCCGATTCTCAATTCCGGTGGCAGTGACGCCCTTGAAGTCACTGTTCGGCTCGCAGACGGTAGTGCAGGGGTTGCGTCCGCTCCGTCAGCGATCAAGCGCGGGAAAAGAGAGGCAACCCCCTCTCGCCTCGCAGCGCTTAATCCCGATGATGTAGCCAGAGGTTTGACTCAGCGGCTTTGTCGTACTGCCTTTGAAAGCCAAGCGGCCCTCGACGGGCGCCTGGTCACCCTGAACCAGGAGTTATCCCTCGGCTCAAACGTGACCCTCGGCCTGTCGTTAGCTGTTTGGTCCCAATAAGTAGTGGAGAGGGTTTGAGTGAAAAAGGTGTGGGTGATCTCGCCACTCTGAGAGGATTTTCTCATAGGGTGAGAGGAACTTCAAG
>CAIPYM010000027.1 GCA_903869345.1 uncultured Pseudomonadota bacterium | reverse complement strand
TTGATGGCTTATAACTTCCAGCGCGAGCTTAAGGCCTTGAAGTTCCTCTCACCCTATGAGAAAATCCTCTCAGAGTGGCGAGATCACCCACACCTTTTTCACTCAAACCCTCTCCACTACTTATTGGGACCAAACAATTAACTCATCCACCAAAGGCGTCGAGCACTTCGCTGAAACGCCCATTCTTAAAAGGAGAACGACCATGAACCACGATCGAGTTGAAGGAAAATTTGAGCAGTTGCGCGGCAAGATTAAGGAAATGTGGGGTCGGCTGAGTGACGATGATATCGCCCTCATGGACGGCAAGAGGGAACAGTTTTTCGGTAAACTGCAATCCATGTACGGCCTTAACAAAGAAGAAGCCGAAAAGCGCTTTAAAGAACTCCAAAAATCCTGTGACCGCGATTGATCCCGTCTAGCTTGGCTCATGCAAAATGAGCGCGGAATCGGCGTGGGGTGCAGACCCTGAAGGATGCGCGGCAGAGCGCCCTCTCCCCTTGAGGGAGAGGGCCGGGGTGAGGGGTCCATGAACAGAAACGTGCTTGAAATCTTACGAATCCTTTGGTTTTTACGCCCCCTCACCCTCTCCCTCACCCTCTCCCTCACCCTACCCCTCTCCCTCGGGGGGAGAGGGAACACCGCCGCACGTTCCGCAACCGTCGTGCCCGACAATCGAGGGTCCTTCCGAGGTTTTCTTCCCCTCAGCACGGCTGTTGTCGTGCTTGTTGTGATTCTCTGTTCCCCGGTTCGGGCGGAGGAGGGGCGGCCGGACACGTCCATCTTTGGACGGATCACCGTCATGGAAGAAAATGACAAATTGGTCTCCCACGATGATCGGCATTACACGCAAGGCGTTCGGTTTTCCTACCTGTCGGGTTCCGTGACGCCGAACGGTGGATGGGATCGACCGTATGCTTGGTTGAGTGATCTCTTTCCGATTTTTCAGGGCCCGAGCCGCAAACGCACATACGAAGGCACGGTGGGGCAGAGCATCTTCACACCCACCAACACGGAGAGGGTTTTTCCTTCCAAAAAAGATCGTCCCTATGCCGCGTGGCTGTACACCGGAGCCAGCTTGCTGCAGGAAACGGACCAGGGCCGCTACCGCACGCTTGAAAATGTCGAGGTGCTTGTAGGCGTTGTGGGCCCCGCAGCTTTTGGCGGCGTGACGCAGAACGATTTTCACCAGTTTGTGGGGGTCGAGTCTTCCCTGGGGTGGAAAACCCAAATTCACGACGAGCCGGGTTTCGTGGCGACCTATGAACGTAAATGGCGCTTTCAACAAACCCTGATCGGCAATCTGGCCGTGGATGCGATCCCCGAGCTCGGCGCGAGTGTGGGGAATGTGCTCACATACGGTGAGGTGGGAGGCCTTCTTCGCTTTGGTCAAAATCTGGGGGCGGATTACGGCCCTGATCGGATCCGGCCGAGTTTGTCGGGCACCGCCTGGTTCGATGCCGATCAGTTAAACGGCAATCTGGGATGGTACGTGTTTCTGGGAACCCAAGGTCGTGTTGTGGGCCGCAATCTTTTTCTTGATGGCAATACCTTCGCGACAAGCCCCAGCGTGAACAAAAAAACCTTGGTGGCCGATTTCATGGGGGGCGTGTCGCTCTTTTGGTCGACCGCGCTTCGTCTTGATTTGACGGTCACGCAGCGCACGAAAGAATTCTATGGCCAACGAGGACACCCCGATCGTTTCGGTGGCATGAACCTTGCTTTTCAATTTTAGGGCCGAACGTGGCTCTCTGTGCTAGAGTTTGGGCACTATGAGTGCCCTTCCAGAAATCGCCGAGACAAATCCTTTCCCGCGCGGGGGGTTGTCACGTGGCCTTCTCAAGAGTGTTCCTCTCTTTTCTGATCTTTCCGACGACGATGTCGCTTGTTTTGAGCAGACCGCTCAGGTTCGATCCCATCCAAAAGGGAAGATGATCTATGTTCAAGGGGAAGAACCCCGATTTTTTTACATCATCGGCGGGGGATGGATAAAGCTCTTTCGCACCATGCCCGAGGGCGACGAGGTGATCGTCGATATGCTCACGACCGGGCACACGTTCGGGGAGAGCGCTATCTTCGAGCAAAACTGCCACATGTGCAGCGCTCAAGTCATTGAAGATGTTCAGTTGCTCAGCCTGCCTGCGCGGGTTCTAAAGGACCAAATACGTCAGAACGCTACATTGGCCCTGAACATGCTGTCCGCGATGTCGCGGCACCATCGGCATCACGTGAGCGCCCTGGCGTTCAACACGATGCTCAGCGCGCCTCAACGGATTGGCTGTTTTCTCTTGCAGTTGTGTCCTCCCGGCGACACGCGGAAGAGCGTCACCTTCCATTTGCCGTACGACAAAACGCTGATCGCGATGACTCTGGGCATGGAGGGGGCCACGTTTTCGCGGGCGCTTAATCTTTTAAGGCAGAAAACGGGCATCCATATTGATGGGCCCGTTGTTGTCCTGGGTTCGGTGCCGCGGCTCGCGCAATTCGTTTACGGCTCCTTGGGGACAAAATACATCTCCGCCGACATGTGATGTCACGCGTGTCCCAACGTTAAACGTGAGAGCCGCGTTTTCACCGCTTGATTCCTGCTTTCCCCCTCCCTGGCCCCTGTGCTGAGGCGGAACGGGGGTAGGCTGGATCTGAAGGGTCAATTCCGACTTCTGCATTCTTGGCCGACTTCTTTATCCGCAGACAGTGGGGTCGCACACACTCACGTGCCTCCAGGTTAAGTAAGGACTTCGGATAGGGGGATTCTTGTAATCTGATAAAACGATTCGTGATCCAGGCCGAGCGACTTCCTGAGCTGCCAAATGCCAATCTGTTCCCCTTAATGGTTCCGGGCCCTGATTATAACTGATCACACACCAAAACTTCCCTTTTGTCACCAGGTCCTCCCAAGATGAGGGGCCATCATCCTTGTTGCTTTTACCCCACGCGACGGGCCACGGGATGTCTTCTCCTTGTTTTCTCTTCAATCGTTCGACATGCTGATACATGTCATAAGCCCCTAAACGGGGAACGCACGCAAAAACAATCACCTCGCCAGAAGGACGCAGGATCAAAGCATCCCTCTTATCCACAAGATCGAAAAGGGAAAGCCGACAGTCCGCCGCGAGACAGAGAGGCACCTGTTCACGTACCCTTAATGCCTGAAGAGTCTCAAAGATATTCGTCAGGATTCGGCGATCGAGGGGCAGAAAGTTGGGTCTGGGGGCAGGCATCCCAACAACCACAATGTTGTGGATAATGTGTTGTTCTTCTGCGGAATGACACAGCAAATCGCACACGTCTTTGTTGTTTCGAAACCTCGGATGTGTTGTGACGGAAAAGTCCCCCATCTTCTGCTCCTTAAGATTCCAATACTTTACTTTGATAAGGACCTTGATTCAAGGAAAATGAATACTTTCACCGCTTGATTCCTGCTTTCCCCCTCCCTGGCCCCTGTGCTACCGAGGCGGGATGTTGGTGCCGCCCCTTGATCTGACAAAGCCGTGCGAGCTGACGCTCGACGGTGCGCCCGCCGGACACGACGCGCGTGCGATGGCGGAGCTGGCCTCTCGCGCGGAAAGCCGAACCCTCGTTTACGTTGCGCCCGATGAAGCGGCGGCGGCGCGGATGGCCGAGATGCTGGCTTTTTTCGCGCCGCACGTGGAGGTCCTGCCGTTTCCGGCCTGGGACTGTCTGCCTTACGACCGCGTGGGTCCGCAGCCCGACATCATGGGGCAACGCCTCGCGACGCTTGATCGGCTGGCGGGTATGGGACGACGCTCCGGCCACCGGATTCTTGACACTCAAACCCCTCACCCTAACCCTCCCCCTCAAGGGGGGAGGGAATCCCGCTGCACGTTCGGCTCCGATGGTTCTCGGGTCCCTGATTCCTGTCATCTGCCTAACCCTCGGGAGGGGGAATCCCACCACGTTCCGTCCCTTCCGCAGGGGGAGAGGGGACCCTGCGTCCTCGTCACGACACCCGAGGCGCTTGCGCAAAGGACCTTGCCGCCCGCGCACGTGCGCGAGGGGAGTCTGACCCTGGCGGTGGGGTCCGAAATCCCCATGGATCGCCTCTGTCGTTTTCTGGCGGCGCACGGCTACGTCAACACCAGCACGGTCCGCGAGCCCGGTGAGTTCGCACGGCGGGGGGGCCTTGTGGACCTCTTCCCGCCCGCCGCCGAAAGCCCCGTGCGCGTGGACTTTTTGGGCGAGACGGTGGACGCGCTCAGGGCGTTTGACCCGCTCACGCAAATGACGCGCGGCGTGTGTGAAAGCCTGGTCCTCCGCGCCGCGTCCGAGATTCAGCTGAACGAGCGCACGCTGGCGGCGTTCCGCAGCGGCTACCGTGCCCTCTTCGGGACTGTGGCCACGCACGATCCCCTTTACGAAGCGATCAGCGAAGGCCGCCCCTTTCCGGGGTACGAGCATTGGCTGCCCCTTTTTGTCCCGCACCTTGCGGGCCTGTTGGACTATGTGCCGAACGCGCCCGTGGCCTGGGGCCCTGGCGCCCGCGAGTCGCTGGCCACGTTCACGGCGAGGGTGCAGGCATTTTACGAAGCAAGGCGGGGGTTGGCCCAAGCCGCCCGCGCGAACGGCGGGACGTCCACGAACACGGCGGCCCCCTACCGGCCCTTGCCGCCCGAGCAGCTTTACCAGACGCCGGAGGACATCCGGGGACTCCTGCAACACCGCGCCGTCCTCCACCTGGAATCGTGGGACGCGCCGGAAGGCCCCGATGCGCCCCCTGCGCGGGCGGGCACCGCCCATGCCGGGGGTCACGCGGGCCCCTCGTTTGCCGCCGCGCGAATTCGCTCAGGACAGGATGTCTATGCCGCCTTGAAAGAGGCTGTCGCCAAGCACCTTTCGGAAGGCCGTCACGTTGTGCTCGCGTGTGCGAGCCGGGGGTCGGCGGAACGGCTCGGCGGGCTTTTGAACGCCCAAGGAATCGCGACGATCCCGGCCAAGGCCACGTGGGACGACACGCGCAGGCTTGATCCTGGACTTGTTGCGCTGGCCGTCCTCGGCCTCGATCACGGGTTCATCAGCCGTGATGTCGCGGTCATCACCGAACAAGACATTTTGGGCGAGCGCTTGGCGCGGCCCGCTCGCGCTTCCCGAGGAGGCGTCACACCCTTCCAGATGGAGCTAAGCACGCTCGTCCCCGGCGACTTGGTGACGCACAACGAGCACGGCATCGGACGGTACGAGGGGCTGGAGACGCTGACGGTCCTCGGGGCCGCGCACGATTGCGTGAAGCTGATCTACGACGGCGGCGATAAGCTTTACGTCCCCGTGGAAAGCCTGGAGGTCCTGACGCGCTACGGCTCGGGCGCGAACGGAGGCACGCTGGATAAACTGGGGGGTGCGGCCTGGCAGAATCGCAAAGCGCGGCTGAAGGGGCGGCTCAAGGACCTCGCGAACGAGCTGATGAGTCTGGCGGCCACACGGAGGCTCAAGCCGGGGTTGACGCTCGCGCCGCCAGAAGATGCGTACGAGGCGTTTGCGGCCAAGTTCCCCTGGGCCGAAACCGAGGATCAAACCCGTGCTATTCAGGAAACGCTGGAGGACCTGGCGCGAGGCCGCCCCATGGATCGCTTGGTCTGCGGCGACGTTGGGTTCGGAAAAACTGAAATCGCGCTGAGGGCCGCGTTTGCCGCCGTAGCCTCCGGCTTTCAGGTGGCGATCCTCACGCCCACGACGCTGCTGGCGCGCCAGCACACCGCGACGTTCCGGCAGCGCTTTGCGGGGTTGCCGTTTCGGATCGGCTCCCTCTCGCGCCTTGTGCCCCCCGCCGAGGCCAAGACCGTCAAGGAGGGGGCCAAAACAGGAACCCTCGACATTGTGATCGGCACGCACGCGCTGCTGGCCAAGGACGCCGCGTTCGCGCGTCTGGGGCTCTTGATCGTGGACGAGGAACAGCACTTCGGGGTCAAGCAAAAGGAAAAGATCAAGCAGCTCCGCGCGGACGTGCACGTCTTGACTCTGACGGCCACGCCCATTCCGCGCACGCTGCACCTGGCCCTCAGCGGTGCACGGGAGATCAGCCTGATTGCAACGCCGCCTGCCGACCGCTTGGCCGTGCTCACGTCCGTGGTGCCCTATGACCCCATCGTGATCCGCGACGCCTTGAGGCGCGAGCATGCGCGGGGCGGGCAAAGCTTCTGCGTCTGCCCCCGCATTGAACACCTGGAAGGGGTGGCCGAGGCGCTCCGCGAACTCGTGCCGGACATTAAACTGGCCGTCGCGCACGGGCAGATGCCCGCCAAGGATCTCGATGACCTGATGACGGCGTTTGATGCCGGAGCGTTCGGGCTTTTGATCGCGACGGACATCATCGAATCGGGGCTCGATATTCCGAACGCCAACACCCTGATTATCCACCGCGCCGACATGCTAGGGCTTTCGCAGCTCTACCAGTTGCGCGGGCGCGTCGGGCGGTCCAAACGGCGCGGGTACGCTTACCTCACGTACCCCCCCGATGCGCTGCTCACGTCCACGGCGCGGCAACGGCTGGAGGCGATTCAGACGCTCGACCACCTGGGGGCCGGGTTCCAGGTGGCCAGTTACGACATGGACATTCGCGGCGCGGGGAACCTGCTTGGCGAGGAGCAATCCGGCCACATCCGCGAGGTGGGCGTGGAACTTTACCAACAATTGCTGGAAGAGGCCCTGGCGACGGCCCGCGCGGGCGGAACCGACGACGCGGGTTCGGAATCATGGACGCCCCAGATCAACCTGGGTCTTTCCGTGTTGATCCCCGAGGGGTACGTCAGCGACCTGAACCTCCGCCTCAGCCTCTACCGACGTTTGGCGACGGGCGAGGACGCGACGGAATCCATCGCCGCCGAGATGATTGACCGCTTTGGCCCCATGCCCGAGGAGGTCGAAAACCTGCTCCAGACCGTCGCCGTCAAAAACCTGTGCCGCAAGGCCGGGATCAGTCGGCTCGATGCCGGACCCCAAGGAGCGGTCATCCGATTCCATAACGACCGTTTCGACGCGCCCGAGCGCCTGATTGCCTGGATCACCGCGCAGTCCGGCACCGCCCGCCTGCGCCCCGACAACCGCCTCGTCCTCGCCCGCGCGTGGGACGCCCCCGCACGACGTTTGGAAGGCGTCCGCCGGATCTTGCACGAGCTGGCGGCACTGAGCGAAACGGCGGTTGTGCCTGTTTCAGAAAAGGCCTCTTAACAGCACCGTTGCTTCTTCACGCGCGGCGAATTTCCCACCGTCGTCCTCGCGAGCGCAGCGAAGCGATCCAGGGGACTGGGAGCAACGGCCCTGGATGGTGTCGTCCCCTTCGGGGACTCGCAATGACGAGGGAAAGGACGGAGGCAAAAAGGAGTCGTCCTGAATCACAGCGGAGACGACCGGACAGCCCGGCAACTTTCATCCGGATGATTGACAGCACTCCCGAAATGACGTAGAGGCAGCTCGTTACGAATCAGTCACGCTCATACGTGGGCCTTGATAAGAGAAAGCAAGATGTCCGGTCCTCCAACGAAAAAAACATCGGCCACGCGGGTCGCAACCGCTGTGAACAAGGCGATTCAAGGGACATGGGGCCGCGTGACGTCGCAAGAACAACAACAAGGAGACCATCGCACCTATTGCATGACCTTTGCAGGTCGTCCGGATCTTCAGCTGATTGTCGCCGACATAGATGGAGGTGTTTCTCTCTCCCTGAAGACCATAGACCGCAAATCCGTTGTGCTCCTCCGAGTGACCATGCCACCCGTGCCACAGGGGGCCGATGTCTTACAGGGACCAACAACTTTTGATCCCAAATCTTTTGCCCACCTAGCACTGCCGGGCGGTAGAGCAGACCCAGAGCTGACACTTGAGCAACTCCTCAGCAGATTGAAGGGTGCCCGTGTAAGTGGTGGGATGACCCCTGAATTGCTTTTCAGGGCCCTTGCCCCCCCTCCTGCCGCAGCACGATCGGTTGCAGCACGATCGGTTGCAGCACCACCCGCAGCCCAACCTGCAAGGCCTGTTGCCGCACCTCCAACGACAGTCTCGCCCTTGAAGGCAGCTGTTGGGCTTTGGGCAGATGTCGCGCTTGAGGTTGCGGTAGCCGTTGAGTCGAGAGTTGGGGAACTCTCAATTGAGGAGGGGCCGTCTCCACTTCATGCCCAAGGCCTACGCTTGAGCCTTAGCGCCTCTGGCTCAGAATCACCAGGAACGCTTTTCGTGGACTTCATCCCCGCTGGTGAGGGTTCAGACGTTAACGTGGTCATTCAAGATAGTCGTCGCCCCGGAGAGACCTTCGGATTCTGGGGAATGCGTATTGATCCAAGGGACCCCTCATCCTCGTTGCTCATTGATCGCATAACAGGGAATACTCACGCGTGGGACTCAACAGCCGATGGGGTCGTTTTTGGTTCTCTCAATTTTTTTGCTCGGGGCTTTCCCCTCGACCAGGGAGCTCCCCTCGCCAACGTGCCTGCTGATCAACGCAGAGGCTTTTCCGATCCTCGACTCGGACTCGGCTAGGCGCGTCGCCCCTCACGCCCCCCCGCGCCGGAGGCCAATGCGTGCGCTGCCCTCGGGCCCCACGAGCGCCGAGGCGAGGCACATGCTGCCACACACCAACACAACCGTCGGGCCTGCGGGCGTGTTGGCGTGGAACGAGATCAAAAGCCCCGCGATGGAACTGCCCACCGCGATCAAAATCCCCAGCGGAAGGGCCACGTTCACGCGGCGCGTCCAAAACCCCGCCGCGAGCGAGGGCAGCAACATAAGCCCGAGTGCCATCAGGGTCCCCAGCGCCTGAAACGCCGCAACCAGGTTGATCATGAACACCGCGAAAAAGAGGAGCCGCGTGCCTCGGCCTCGCCCGGAGGCCCGGAGGAAATCCGGGTCAAAGCCGTCCAGGATCAGGCCTCGGTAAATCAGGGCCAACGTGTGCAGGGTTACCACCGCAACCCCGGTCATAAAGATCAGGCTCGCGTCGTCCATCGCCAAAACATCCCCGAACAACAGGCGCAACAGGTCGAGGTTGCTGCCCTTGAGGGACAACAAAACGATCCCCGAGGTGAGGGACAACAGGAACAGCAACGTGAAGACGGCATCTTCCCGAAGGTGGGCGTAACGGCTGAGGGCCACCGCCGCGAGCGCCATCACGACTCCGGCGATCAGTCCGCCGATCGTGAGCGACAGAACGCCCGCACCCGCGACAAGAAACGCCACGGCCACGCCCGGCAAAATCGCATGGCTCATGGCGTCCGACACGAGGGCCATTCGCCGTTGGTTCATAAAGAACCCCAGCGGAGCCCCGCTCACGGAGAGGACAATGCACGCGACAAGCGCTCGCCGCAAAAAGGCGAAATGCGTGAACGGGGCGATCAGGGTGTCGTCAAGAGTCATGGCGGTGCTTGGCGGAAGGGGGATGATCGGCGCGAACGTCTTCGGGGGAGCGCAGCTCGGCCATGTCCAAATCAAACGACAGGAGTTTTTGTTCAAACAGTCGGTGCGTATGGCCACTGCCCAGGCACTTGCCCTGCAGCACCATCGATTCCGGGAAATATTTTTTGATCAGCAGCAGATCATGCAACACGCAAATCACCGTCCGCCCCTCGCGGTGCCAAGCCAGAAGCAGCTGAATGAGGCGCGAGGTCGTCACGGCGTCCACGGCGGTAAACGGCTCGTCGAGCAAAATCACGGGCGCGTCCTGCGCCATCACGCGGGCAAACAGCATCCGCTGGAACTCCCCGCCCGAGAGATCCGCGATGGGCCGATCCGCGCGGCCCTCCAGCCCGACCGCCCGCAGCGCTTTCCGCGCCCGGACGCGGTGGCGGTTTTGGACGCCCCGCCTCTCGCCCAGTTCCGGGTAAAACCCCGTCAGCACCACGTCCTCCACCGACAGCGGAAAATCGCGCTGCAAATGCGCAAGCTGGGGCAGGTAGGCCATCACGGGCCGCACGCCACCCGCAAACGTCATCGTGCCCGAGGTGGGGCGCAAGACACCTGCGAGCACCTTCAGCAACGTGCTCTTGCCCGAACCGTTGGGCCCCGCGACGGCCGTGAGCGAACCCGCGCGGAACACGCCCGAGACGCTCTGGAGCGCCCGCACCCGCGACCCGTAGGTCACGGACACCTCGCGCAGCGTGATCAGCGGTTCGCCGTCCACCCCATCACCTCACAACAAGCGCCACAAGCGCGATCAGCGCCAACGAAACCGTTGTCGCTAGCGCAAGCCGTTGAATCGCGGAAAAATGAAACATAGCGGTTGGCCCCTCGGTCCTCACCGTTCGTTAGAGCACGTTTCCCCGTGTGGTGCATCCTGGGAAGGGCTTGATGCCCCACGGGGGCTTGACGGGTGTGTGTGTTATCTTATAACAGTTCTTGTTACAACATAACACATCCATCCCCTCGCCTTCGGAGCCTCGCATGCGTCTCGCCCTTGTTGCCTTCTTGGTTGCGTTTGGACTGGCCTCCGTGTCGGGGGGCTCTCCTGCGCGTGCGGACCTCCCCGCGCCCCCGCCCCTCAACGTCGTCGCCTCGTTCAGCATCCTGGGCGATTTTGCACGGCAGGTCGGCGGGGAGGATGTGCACGTGACAAACCTCGTCGGCCCTGATGGGGATGCGCATGTCTATAACCCCACGCCCCGCGACTCGCAGGTTCTGGCCGAGGCGGATGTTGTCCTTGTGAATGGTCTTGGGTTTGACCCTTGGATGACGCGCCTCGTCGCGGCATCCGGTTTCAAGGGCCGGGTTATCGTCACGACCGAGGGAATCGCGCCCCGCCATGCCGATGATCATGACGAGCACGCGGATGGAGGACACACGGCGCACGTTCATGAATCCGCGCACGAAGACGGCGGCGTGGATCCCCATGCCTGGCAAGATGTCGCCAACGCACGGGTCTACGTTCGCAACATCACCGAAGCGTTGGCCGCAGCACGTCCCGACGTGGCCCCCGCGTTTCGTGCGCGCGCCGCGACCTACGATGCGCAGCTTGTGCAGCTGGATGCGGTCCTTCGTGCGGACATAGGGGCTCTTCCTCCCGCCCAGCGCGTGATCATCACAAGCCATGACGCCTTTGGCTATTTCGGTGTGGCGTACGGAGTCACCTTCCTGGCCCCGCAAGGCCTCAGCACCGACATGGAACCGACGGCCGCTCAGGTGGCCCGGCTGATCACCCAAATGAAGGCGCGGCATGTTCGCGTCGTCTTTTTTGAAAACAAGGCGAGTCCCCGTCTCATGCACACCCTTGCCCGCGAAGCGGGGGCGACGGTGGGCGAGCCCGTTTATGCCGACGCGCTCACCACGATGAGCGGCCCCGCACCCACGTACATCGCCCTCATGCGTCACAACCTGGCGCAGTTTCAAAAGGCGATGGCCCCAAACGGTCATTAACTGTTTGGTCCCAATAAGTAGTGGTATAAGATGGGTCCCACTTGAACGGGAGAGACTATGGGACAGGTACTGCACAAACGCGCCACGACGACGCAGCGTATCCGAGCTGAAATACAGCAATCTCAAGAAAAAGTCA
>CAIPYM010000026.1 GCA_903869345.1 uncultured Pseudomonadota bacterium | reverse complement strand
CCGTGCGCCACGCCCAAGGCCTTCGCAATCTCCGCCTGCCGGTACTTTCCCGACAGCAACATCCTTACGCCCGCCTCGCGTCGCGCGTATTGTTCGTCTTGACTCCCTCGGGGGCGATTCCGATCTTTCATTCCTCCTTCTAACACTTCCCCATGGGATTGTCAAGTATTTTTATGCTTGGTTAGTAAATCCACACTGTTGGCCTGTGGTGCGTATCCGATCACGTCCTTGAGCCTTTTGTGCTTGCTTTCAGCATCCAAAGCCCCTCAGCGGTCACGGCTTTGCGTTTTAAGTGCGGGTGCGCGGGTCCGTCGGGATGGCGGCACGGATCACGGCCTCGGCACGTTTGGCGGCGGCGGCGTTGTCAGCGTCGGCCTTGGCTTGTGTGGCGGCTTTTCGTTTGTCGCGTTCGGCACGTTCCTCTTCACTCGGCGGGCGGCCGGGAGCATCAGCCCAAAACTGGACAACCTCCCGGCCATTGTGGAAGTTCGCAACCCAACCGCCCTTGAGGTCCGGGAAAACCAGGACTTGCCCATCGCCCTTGCCGTGCCGTCCGTCAGCCAGGTCGGCAACGTGAGGCTTTCCATCAGCGGGCACATCACGGAAGATAATTCCATGCTCGGCACACGCCCGACGCGCGGCCTCCCAAATGTCCGATGCGCCTGCTGGAGCGGCTTGCAGTGCGTTACTCATGACCGCCAACTCCCAAAAGGGAAACCAGAATCTCGGCTTGCTGGGCCGTGAGGAATCCAGTGAGGGCCAAAAGGCACAAAAGCTCCTTGGCGAGTGCCGCCGGGACGCCCTTCCGTTTGTAGGGGCCGCGCTTTTTTCTCGGAGCCCTCAATGTGGATTCGAACTTGATTTCTTGGAAGTTGAAGATCAGATTCATGGCACAAGTTCCTTCTGGATCAGTGAGCCCATGTCGTTTGCGCGACGCGGGCTCATTCGTTTTCGGGATCAGGCAGTTTTGCTGGTCGGGGAGCCGTTAAGACTGCCCAAAAACTCAGCAACATGCGGCGCGAGAAAGATGGAACGCTTGCCCTGCTTGGTAAGGCGCAACCGCCCCTCTTGCACAAAGCGGTAAAGGCTTGTGCGCGATCCAACGATCCCGAGGGTAATGAGTTCGTTGGGGGTATAGGCCACTTTTTCGAGGCCAAGACTTGCGGTGTTCATGGTGGGGTCTCCCGTAGTTTCGCAACGCAATGCGGTTACCACGGAATAGATAAAACACACAGGGAAACGCTCCTCGCCACAAGACAAAATATGCAAAATGGGTTTGTGGTGTTTATGGTATTTATGGGGTTCCAACGTGTCGCGGATTCTCCTTTAGCCAAGCGCCAACATGCTCGGACGCACGGCGGGTCGACCATCCTCTTGAACCAATTTGAGCTCCGCAATCCTCGCGTGTGGGTCACGCCAAATTTCAGCATTCTCAGGGTATCCAACAAGGACGGCGTAGATTTTGTCTTTTGGGGAAGGTCTGCCGGGTCTCTTTATTTTCACCGTTTGTAACAGTCTTTTTATCTACAATCATCCTTTCATATACAACAGTTTTTGTAAATGATAAAAATAAGGTCAAAATCCATCGCGGCATCAGCCCCTCAAGGCGTTCCAAAATGATCGCCTTCCTCCTCTTACACCCCTAATTTCACCCACCCATTTTGTCCATTATGCCTAAAAATAAGGATTTGGTTGTCCACATTCGCTAGAGATGGAATATCCCCAGAATCCCACCGGGATAATTGCCGATTGGATATCATCGGCGGCCCCGACCTCAATACCGCGCATGTCAAGCGTCCCTCGACTCAGGGCCTCAATCATTTGCCTTTTTGCATCCTGATATTTTCTTACTTCACAGGCGCTGGAATCTAAACGACGCACCCAGCCTTCGATCCCACCAGTCATTGTGGCACTACATTCTTTGATCCAGTTTTCCCTTTCGGCACATTCATTTGCAGGCCTTTTCAACTCAGGAAGCCTTTGTATAACTTGATCGGGGAGAGGCCTGCCCTCACAAATGGCGTGGACGTCCTTTCTCAGAACCTCGTCACAGTAAGGCACTGTTTCCAGATCAGCGTATTTTTCAAAATCTCTGCAAGCAATCCAGCTTATTGCTTCCCAGGGGGTTACATACTTCGGCATCATCCCACTCTCCGTGAGCGTTGGCTTTCAGCGTCTTTTCCTCACCCGCGCACGACGCGCAAAACGGCTTCGGGTTCGCGGGCAATGATGGTCAAAAGGGCGCGGGCGGCTCCGGTGGGGCGGCGTTCGCCATTCTCCCACCTCCGCAGTGTGGCGGGG
The DNA here is from genome assembly GCA_903869345.1 of uncultured Pseudomonadota bacterium. GTDB lineage: Bacteria > Pseudomonadota > Alphaproteobacteria > UBA9219 > UBA9219 > CAIPYM01. Next base: position 10,567 of record CAIPYM010000026.1, on the reverse strand, counting down.
CTTAAGCCGAAGGCGTGGGCAAAGTCTCGGCGCGAGAGGCCCACCTGTTTCCGTGCCGTCTTCATGTCGGTGGGATCGGCCTCAGGGCGCGTCCGTGCCGTACGGCTCTTGCGGGTCTCGTGCGCGGGGCTTTGGGCCAGGTCAATCGCCTCGCGTAGGCCCTTGGCAATGCCCTCAAACGTGTGTCGGCTCATGGGGGCCTCCGTTTCAAACAGGGCCGAAGTGTGCCCCAATGGGACCCTTTTGTCGAACGGTCTTTTGGTAAAAACATCCCGTTTTTGCAGTGGCGGGAGGGGGTAATGCGAGCGGAGCGCACCCTCACAGCGCCGTGGCGACGCAAGCTTTATCCAGGCCCGTTGTGCGGGCCAGCACGAAGGCCATGCGAGTATCAAAGGTCTTGGCGTCCTCAAGAGGGTCCAAAGGCGCGTACCTGACTCAGCGCTTACCTCCGAAAGATTAGCCCCTGCGTTTCCAGCGCCCATCCAACGGACGAATCAGTGTGTCTCACTGTGTGCTGCGACAGCAATCAGCCCTTTCGTGTAAGCTACTGCACAAACGGCTTCTATCCACCACTCTTCCAAGTTGTCGGTTGTTCCCTCTGAAAGCACTGTTTCGTAGAGCATAATGTTGAGGTCCTCATCGTGAAAGTCATAACCCACAATCTGGTTTATCATGTCCTCGTTCATGGTCCATCGTGCCGTGAACCTCGGATTGCCGAGATGGACGACGAAACCATCCTCCTCGCTGAGGACAGGGTCAAAGGGCGAAACTCCCACAATCCATAAGGGTCGTTGTGCGTGTCTCTTTTGATCGAAGGAGGGGGTTTCTTCATGCGTGTGCCGAAACCGGTAAAAATCCATTGGACAGAAAACTTTTCCCTGCAAAGGTTTCCTTGTGGACAAGGAAATAATCATGTCCTGTCTCCCGACTCTCGTGTCTAGCATGAACCCCTGCTCGGGATGGGTGAGATCGTTGCGCATGACCTCTAAAGCGTTGTTGGGTGTTTTTCAACAATACAAATGTATGTGTTGGCGCTTAAGCAACATCCATCACTTGACGATTCCATCCAACATCAGGCACTGTCAAAAACAAGAGGGGCCTGTGATGCTTTTTTGCGGTTAGTCGCCCTATGGATCTCGCTCAATTCATACAAGCGTGCGATGACGTGCCTGACGTAACGCAGCTTTATGCGCTTTTTGGACGAGCGCTGGAAGACTTGTGCGGCTACGACCGGGTTGTTTTTAGCCTGGTATCGAACCATCCATCCCTGGACCTCCGGGCTCAGCATGGCTTGATGTGCACCTATCCTGAGGATTGGATGTCGCATTACGCAATGTGCAACTATGCCAGCATTGATCCTGTTAAGAGCTTTGGCATCTCTGCGCGGAGAGCCTTTTCCTGGCATGAGGTCCTCCTTCAGATGCCTCTCACGAGGACCCAGAGATTGTGCATGGACGAATGCCAAGCTGCTAGCCTTTACGGAGGGGCTGCTGTCGGCATGTGGGGACCCAACGGCGAAGTGGGGGGCCTCGGTGTCGCGAAAAGTACACGTGGTGCTCCTGAAAGTGCTAAGGAAACGGCATTCAAATTGAGCATGCTGAATATACTTTCCCATTATTTTTATATAACATTCTGCTCGTTGAGTCAGCCGGAAAATCATCCTGTTGCCCCGACAATTTCGTTGACGCCAAAAGAAAATATTGTTCTTCAGAAGATTGCGCTCGGCCAAAAGGACGATACCGTTGCGCAGGAGATGAATATCTCTAAATATGCTGTTGATTTCCATGTTCGCCACATTTTGAAGAAGTTTAACAGTACGAATCGTGTTTCAGCTGTCGTAAAGGCCCTGAAGGGAGGATATCTTGATATTAAAACTTGTGAATCCCCGCTTTTCCATGTGTCCCCTCGTGTTGAAAAATAGACCTACTTTATTCAAAGGCATGTGCTTGGGCTTGCGGATCGAATTTTAACCGTCCATGTAGATTGGCTGTATGCCCTTCCTCCGTTTGAGCTTGGAAAAAATAGTTAAAAATAAAAGTTCTAACAGCAGATGTCACACTAGCGTTGTCTTTTTTTTGGTTCTTAATGATGGAAAGAAGATCGTTGCGCTTCATTTCTTCTCTTTCCGTGATAACCGCGAGGGCATCCCAGAATTTCTGTTCAAGCCGGAGTGATGTTCGGTTTCCACAGATCACAACATTTCTCGTCACAAGATTCGACTTCTTATGTCCTGCTGCGGTTCTATCCATTCCTATTGCCACCGTCTGGGCTTCGTCTGATGTGTGATGCCATTTTTCTACGTTCATAACGTTCCCCCTTTCTCAACGAATTGGCTTAATGATTGCAAGAGCACACATTGCATAGTGCTGCTTGACGCAGCCCCTCTTAGGAGGCGAGTTCGGATACTCTCGAAGAATTCGCGTGATAGAAGTTAGAAAGAACGCGGTTTTGCACGCCATTTTTCAACCTTATAGCCTGGAGTGTTGCGGGGGTGACGAGGCCTTCTCCGGCGTGGATTTTTTGCCCGTCAATGAGGCACTCGGACCCCAGGTATTGAATGTCCCATCCGGAATGCACGAACACTCGCTTCCATATGAAATTTTGCATGACGCCGATGTATTTCTCGATCCTGTTATCTAGTCCAAATTCGAGGTATCCCAAAACCATTTCGATCTTTATGCGTTCACGCAACTCTGCAGGAAGAGCTTTCTCGATACAGATTCTCGTTCCCTCCCACACCGAACAGGACCTTGGCAGCGGGCCGTTAACCATATGAGGCCAAAGGTCCTGCAACATATAAGGTCGATCCGTTGGGTTGAGCCGCGAGCAGCCTCGTAAGATTCCAGAATCATCAAGCCAGGCTAGATAAACCGTCGCCACGGTATCGTACTGATCATATTCCATATTCTTGTAAACAGGCACGTCGTAACTTTGACGCTCCTTAAATTGACGGTAACGCAAACGATAAATCTGTGGCATGACATCCCCATGCTCGTGCGCATTTTCGGTGTTAACCACGTACAACATGGTCGCCTCCATGGAAGACATTACGCTGATGTCCTGTGTACGTAGGCATGCAGCCCCATGCCTAGCTACGAGATTTCGTAGGCTTCCTCCTTGATCCTTTATCCCTTGGCGTTTTAAGGCCGGATCATGTGCAGGGACCGATGGCTCGTTTCTCCAGGGTTGTCAGTGCTGGTCGCCTCAGCCTGTCGCGCAAATCGTCCTGATGAACAGCCTCAACTTGTATGGTCAGGGCTTGAACGCACCGTATATTTTCTCGAAAAACCCTACTGCTACAAACGCACTTTTCGTGATGCTCCACTTAAAAAGGGGACATTCCAACTTTGAGCTAACACGAGGATCACTTGTCTTGACGACGGCCATGATGTTGAGAAGAATGCTCTCGCTTTTTCCTTTTGAAGGAGGGGGTATGAATTTTCTCCCCGATTCCCCTGATACCGGAACCTCGCTTGCGGCCATTGCTCTGAGCATTTTCTTTTTTCTGCTTTTTTTGAACACCTATTTTTTGCCCTCCATCATCGCTAAAAACGGTGAAAAATGTGACCGGGCGGCCATTTTTGTCCTTAACTTGTTTCTGGGGTGGACTCTCGTTGGGTGGGTCCTGGCCTTGGCTTGGGCCGTGACAACGGACCGAAAAGAACACATCATCACGCTTCGATGATAATTGCCACGACTACTCGGCTCTAACCCTTGGATTCGCGCAGCTTCACAACCCCACCGCCCTCGCCAATGCCCAGCGTGGGGAAGTTTTGGCGGATGGTATCCGCAACGTAGGAAGGCGAAAGGTGCGCGTAGTGCTTTTCCGTCATGCGCGTGTCGGCATGGCCAAGCTGTTGCGCGATCACGGGCATGGGGACGCCCTGCATCGCCAACAGGCTCCCGTGGGTATGGCGCAAGACATGAAACGACACGGCGGGGGTAATGGATGCGTGACGGCATGCCTCGGCCAGGGGGCGGGACTGGTGAGACTTGCCCCAGGGCTCCCCGTGCCCTCGCGTCAGGATCAACTCCCCCGAGGTCTTGCCAAGGGTTAGCGTCGTCAACACGTCCCGGCCTTCCTCTGTCAGCACAACGTGGCGGGGCTTGCCGCTCTTGCTGGTCCGCACGATCACGGTCCCGACGTCGGGATCAAAGTCTCGGGCTTGCAGAGCCGCAAGTTCACTGTAGCGGCACCCTGTCAAAAGCGCCGCCTTCACCAACCGCCGCAGGTCGTCAGGGCAAGCGTTGATAAGGCGAGTGCATTCCTCCCGCGTGAGGTAACGCACCACCGGGGCACTCACACTGCGGAAGGGCTTGACCTTGCGCCACGCGGTATCGCTTGGGGTCTTGCCGTCCTTCCAGGCTCTATTCAGGGCGGCTTTCAGAATTGTCAAAATGCGGTTCGCGGTGGCGCGACGGCGGCGCACGGCGTCGGGGCCTTTAGCCTCGGGCCGGACGTTCCGCGTCTTGGCGGCCTTGCTGGTGCGAAGGCGGGCCGGGGATTCCGCAAGGCTCTGGTGCCAGGTGACAATTTTGCGGGTCGTGAGACGATCCAGGGCAACGGACCCCAAGGCGGGCAGAATATGCGCGTTCACGGCGGCTTGCGTGACGCTTAGGCCCTTGCCCTCTTTCGCGTAGTGGCGAAGGTAATCCGCAAGAGCATCGCCCACCGTGTAGGGGCCTTCGTGGACCTTTTCGAGCCCCGCGTCTTGGCGAACGCCCGCACGGTGCCAAGTTCGCGCCGCTGCAAGGGCCTGAGAATATGTCAGCGTTTGTACTCCGTCAGCGTCTTGGTAATCGTCGGCTACGCCCAGCTTGGTCTCGCTGTAGCGTCCGGCCTCGGTAAAGCGTCGCGCAATCCAGGTGCCCCCGGCGGGTCTCCGCCGATACCCGAGGTGAAGGCCCTTATCCAACGCTCTCCAGTAGGGCTTGCCGCGCACTTTCAGCGTCCGTCGCCCGGTTCGTGTTTCAAGGTTCGTGTCCCTGACGCGCCGTGCCATGAAAACCTCCCCTTTTGAGCCAAAAACTTTTTGCCTAAGTTTTGCCTAATATACAGGGAGAAACACGGGGGCACAACGTGGGACGTTAACATGTCAGAAAACAAGTGTCTTCTAGGAAGTGTATTGTTTCGGAATGTATCAGAATGAGCCTTTTGCAACTCTATCACGGCGGTAACACGGGTTCGAATCCCGTAGGGGACGCCAAGGATTTCAAGGACTTAACGTCTATCATTCCGGCCCAGTAGGGCATTTTGGGTAAGTTTTGGGGAGCCGATTCAAGAGTGAAAAGCCGCAGGGGGATGAGCAAGGCGTCAGTTGAGCTATCCGTAGAGGCCTTAAGGAACGATAGGTGGCCTTGAATGGCATGGCGGAGCGTAAGGCGGGCCGCAAGGGAAGGGAGTCAAGGGTGCCGTAGGCACCGCCGAAGGCGGGGGAGCGCAGCGAACCCCCTTGACGCTGTGACCAAGGCCCGCACCCTTCGCCTGCCCGTTCAAGGCCTTTTTGAGAGAAGTTGCTGATTCTCAGATGATGAAAACGCACGCCTGCGGCTTTTCACCCTTGAATGGGCGGATGCCAGCTATAGGTCCACAAGCCGAAATAATAACGCTCATCGTAATCGATCGTCCCTGAACAATCTTGCCGTGACCCTCTGCAAACGACTCGGATATTCTCTCTGGCGGGCTATCGAATTCTTCCAGGCTGACCGCAGCAGCGCTCTCTCATCCCTCACCAGCTTGCTTTCCATGGCCCTGGAGCGGAGAGGACGCCTCGCCGCTCCTGTGCTAGGACTTGCCCACATGACGACGTCCCCCCCCACGGTGCGCGTGGCGCTGCCTCTGCCCATCGGGGAGGGGTATGATTACCTTTTGCCCGACCCCGGCACCCCCATCCCCCTCGGCACGTTGGTTGAGGTCCCTCTGGGACGTGGCCTTGCTATCGGAGCTGTCTGGGGTCCCGGATCGGGCGATGTGGCGGTCGCCAAGTTGCGGCCCCTGGGTCGCGTTCTTCCAGATGTTCCCCCTCTCCCCGACGTGACGCGGCGGTTTGTGGATTGGGTCGCGGGGTACACCCTTTCGCCGAGGGGTCTTGTCCTCAAAATGGTTCTGGGGGGCCGTCTGGCCGAGGCCAAACCCCTGGACCTGAAAGCCGCGCCGCTCCCCACGCTTGACCCCGATTCGCACGTGCCGATTCTGACGCCCGAACAGGCCGAAGCCGCCGAGGTGCTGGTGGAGGCTACCAAGGCCCAAATCTTCTCGGTGACGGTGCTGGACGGCGTCACGGGCTCCGGCAAGACCGAGGTGTACGCCGAAGCCCTGGCCACCGCGCTCCGCCAAGGGCAACAAGCGCTTGTGCTCTTGCCGGAAATTGCCATGACGGCGGCGCTCTTGGACCGATTCGCGGCACGGTTCGGAGCGCCCCCGACGCTCTGGCATTCGGAAATGACGCCCCGCCAGCGTCGCCAAGCGTGGCACGCGATTGCCGAAGGCCGGGCGCGGTTTGTGCTGGGTGCGCGGTCCGCGTTGTTTCTGCCCTTTCCTAACCTCGGCCTGATCGTCGTGGATGAGGAGCACGAGGCCGCCTACAAACAGGACGAAGGTGTCATCTACCACGGGCGCGACATGGCGGTGACGCGGGGGCACCTGGGGAGCGTGCCCGTCGTTCTGACCTCCGCCACGCCGTCCCTCGAAACGCTCCACAACGCCCGCCGAGGGCGCTACAAGCACGTGCGCCTTCACGCACGATTCGGGGCCGCGCAAATGCCCACCCTCACGTTGGTGGACATGCGCGAGCACAAAATGCCCGCTCACCATTTCCTCAGCCCTCCGTTGATGGAGGCGGTGCAAGCGACGCTCGAATCGGGCCAGCAAGCCCTGTTGTTTCTGAACCGCCGAGGCTACGCGCCCCTGACGCTTTGCCGCGCGTGCGGGCATCGGCTCAGTTGTCCGCATTGCACATGCTGGCTTGTTGCGCATCAAAGCTCGGGGCGGCTGCACTGCCACCATTGCGGCTACTCGACGGCCCGTCCCACCGTTTGCCCCGCGTGCGCGGCAACGGACACGCTGGCCTCGGTAGGCCCCGGAGTCGAGCGCTTGGCCGAGGAGGTCAAGGCGCGGCTCCCCATGGCGCGGACCGCCGTTGCCGCCAGCGACACCCTGGCGGGCCCGGAGGCCGCGCGTAAACTTGTCGCGCAGCTCCACGATCAGACGATCAACCTGTTGATCGGCACGCAAGTCATGGCCAAGGGCTACCACTTCCCGCGTTTGACGTTGGTCGGAGTCGTGGACGCGGACCTTGGTCTTGGTGGCGGCGGCGACCCTCGCGCTGCCGAACGCACGTTCCAACTTTTGCAGCAAGTCGCGGGCCGCAGTGGACGCGCGGCCGAGGCCGGCCGCGTGATCGTGCAAACAACCGCGCCCGAGCACCCGGTCATGCAGGCCCTGAAGGACGGAGGACGGGATGCCTTTTTAGAGGCCGAAATGTGCGAACGCGCGACGTGGAATCTTCCACCGTTCGCCCGCCTCGCCCATCTGACGCTGTCGGGGCCCGAGGCCGAGACCGTGAGCCGCTACGCCGAGCGCCTCGTCGCCCTCGCACCCCAGCGGGAGGGGCTGCAGATTCTCGGCCCCGCTCCCGCGCCGTTCGCCCGTCTTCGTGGAAAGTACCGTTACCGCATCCTCGTCCGCGCCGTGCGGGGCGGCATCCTGGCCCCGATCCTCCGTCCGTGGATCGCCGCGCTGGACCTCCCCCGTACCCTCAGGCTTCACGTGGACGTGGATCCGTATAGCTTTTTGTAGAACGTCGGTGGGGGATTCTGTCGCTGAATCGCTTTGCCCTGCAATTTTCCGAGGTGACGCCTGCGGAAATGGCCGAACTCGGTGGACTTGTCGCTACGCTGGAACGTACTGTGAAGCAGGTGTTTCCCTCGTATGACGGCACGGGCCCCGATGTGTGAGACAGGCTTTTCGATCATGTCATCAAGTCTTTCCAAACCACCTTGGGTGGTTCCCCATCAATCCTCTGGCTCTGCCGGGGGGCATGGGATGGCTATGTCACGCTGGCTATAGCCCCCCAGAGTCGGCTGATCGGGCCGTACGGACCACGACCACGCGCCGGTCTGGGCGACAAGCAGGTCCTCCACGCGAAACTTGGTGCGAAATTCAGCAAGAGGATGGGTTTCGGGCATGGATTCCGATCCTTTCACGGCCGATCGAGAGAATACGTGTTTCTGTTATCACGGTAAATCTCGCGGTCATCCGCATGCGGGTTGTTCGCGTACATGTAGAGAATATTTCTCTCGCCCGTGAGGTTGAGGAACCAAGGGTTAAAGTCACCGATGATATGGCGTGTGTAGTGAGGAAAAACCTGCGCGAAGGTGTTGTTGTACCGAACGGCAAAGAGATCGCCCATTGCGGGGTCGGTGATCACGTTCGCCACGATCCACCCACGCGGCGCGAGGTGCGTCTTGACGTGTTCAAGAAACTCTTGCGTCACGCACTCCATGGGAATGGACATGTTCATGGTGTAAACATCAATCACGATGAGGTCGTAAGTGTGCGAATCCGCATTCAGAAAGGCCCGCGCCGAGGACGCAACAAAGCGTTTGTTAGGGGTGAGGGGTTCCTTGAGAAACGTGCGTTCCGCAACGTCCTTCAGCGACGAATCAATGTCCACAAACGTGTAGAGGTTGCGCGTGTCACCGCGTCCTACAGTAAAGCCGCCCGCACCAATCACGAGAATCGAACGCGGCGTCGCCTCGGAAACGTCCGCACGGTTGATAAACGTATCGTTGATGTAGGTGATGTAACTGAAATCCTGCTTGGGGTCTTTGGCAATTTTCGACGACGGGGAACCGTTGATCACCATGAAACGGGCCTCCGGCGTTTCCATCACCTGGACCGTGCTGTAAGCGTTGTCAGCCACGACATGACGTGCCTGCATGAGGGCATCACTGTTCAGAAAAACCGTGGCCACCAGAATGACAAAAGCAAACGCGACGAAGGAAACTGTCGCACGTTTGCTGACCATCAGACACAGAACGAACAGCAAGAAAACGGTGAAGATCACCGTGTTATGAACGCCAAAAAAAGACATCAGAACGATGGTTGAAAAAATGGACCCCAGGAAAGCGCCCAGGGTTGAAAAACAGAGCATTTTTCCGGTTGTTTCACTCAGAAGGCGGCTCGAAAAATAATTGCTGACGAGGGGAATCGTCTGCCCCAACCAGAACAAAGGGGGGACGATGAAAATCAGCGTGTAGAGGAAGGTTTTGACCAGTCGGTGATCCAACCCGATTTGAGTCATAACGCTAAAATAGATTCCCAGCAGGACGCTGGACAGCCCCAGGAAAACAAACAGGATGGAGAACGTGACATTTTTAACAAGGCGACGGCGCAACGAGGCCCCCTGCGAGGTTCTGCTCCAGGCCAAGGGTTTTTGAATCGCAGCGGACGCAGGGGTCTTGCTTATCCGCGACCGCGCCGTTCCCCCGACGTGGTAGCCAATGGCCAACGCGATCAAGACGCCCCCAATGATGATGGAGGTCGTTTCAACACTGTTGCCGATGAAGGGAATGAGCTGCCGAATGGCGAGCAGTTCAATCGCCAAAACAACATAGCCCTCGATCATGATCGTGAGGAAGAGGAAAACTTTTTTGGATAAAAGACGCATGAAGGAACCTCGGATGTTATACTTCAACACGTTACAAAAGGACCTTTAAGCTCCGTCCCTCCACCGTCATCCCGGCGGATCCAGAGCCGTTTTTTCGGGGGGGGTGCATCATGGACCCCGGCTTTCGCCGGGGTAACGGGAGGAGGAGGGTATGCTACTCTTGACCGAAAGGCGAGGAGTTAACCGGAGGAGTCATACCGAAAATATCGGAGGAATCCTTTGGAAAAGTCATGAATTCATGATTTTGTAAGGGTATAGGGTGATTCGGGAGGTCGAAATGCAGCAAGACGAGCGGCAAGGCGGGTTTGTGGGGGCGATGATCAAGACGAAACGTCTCCGTGAAGAAAAACGACACGACATTCTTTGGGTTTAAGGGGCACGTCGGTGTGAATTCGGGATCACCCCTCATTCGTCGCGAAAAGATGACAAGCGCGGATATCCAAGACTCGCAGGTGTTTGCGGACCTGATCGTGGGGGACGAAGATTTTGTCGGGGCCGACAAAGCCTACGGCAGCGACGAGGCTCGCCGTGAGGTTGAAGCCAACAATAGCGTGCCGGTCATCCCAGGGCGGGTGAACCGTCGGGAACCCATTACGTATGACAAAACCATCTACCGCTTGCGACGGCGCATCGAAATGTTCTTCGGAAAAATTAAGGAAAACAGACGGTTGGCCGTTCACTACGAAAAAACAGACAACGCTTTCCTCGGCTTCATCGCCCTCGCCACCATTCCTCTCCACCTTTGCTAACAGTGCCTAGAGCATTTTCCGATGAGGTAGAATAGCCTGAATGTTTGAGGTAGGCGGCGCATTCGTCGGGGGTGAAGGCGTCGAGAGTCGAGGCGATGGCGTTCCAAAGGGCCTCGACGGTGCGGGCGGCGGCCTTTCGGAGCAGGG
>CAIPYM010000025.1 GCA_903869345.1 uncultured Pseudomonadota bacterium | reverse complement strand
GCCGCGAGGTGGAGCCGAGTGTCTACAAAAAAGCTGGTTTTTGGAGAGTTTCAAGCCCCCTCACCCTCACCCTCTCCCTCGAGGGGAGAGGGAATCCCGCCGTGCAAGGAGGAAAGGACGTCCTCAACTTTTAGGCAGACGGTTCCTCCTCGCCCCTGCAAGACATGTCGAGTTCTTGTTTGGATTGACTATACGATCTTGATCGCGGTGCTCGGACTCACATCATCTTTCTTGGCCGCAGCGTTCCGCGAGAGGCCGTTCTCAACCGCTCGGACAATGCGTTCTCGGATGTCGTTCGATAGGGGCTTCGTCCTGTTTTGCTGGCCTCCCTGCCCAGCCCCTATTTTGAATCACACTTCCAGCCCCTGGTGAATCCCGATCCTACCTCTTCGGAATTTGCTCTAATGCAGCGCACCACACACCAAACAAGACAGGGAATCAAGACAAGCTGCACCAGGCAGGGGTTGCTTGTGAGCAGCCACACGCACAAGAGGGAACGTAGGGTTTCAGGCCCCTGCGGAGCCTTGTGGAGGGCGCTCGTTGATCCGAAAAATCGACCTGTAGCCCCCCCATCACAGCGTTGATCAGGGGGCGAGAGTAATAGCGCGGAGCCTCGCAGCAATATCCCTTGCGCTTAGGGACGTTCCAGACCCCGCCGCCTTCTCCCAGCCGGGCGCTTTTGGAGATGATGCATGGACCGTTCCACCATCCCAGTTAACCTCACCACACGATTCGGCAGGACGAGGGGGGGGGGCCTTTTTCTTGCCCCCACTGGCGGGTGCCCCTGGATCCGCAGGAGGATGCAGAAGCACAGCCTCGCGTGGGAAGCCACTCGTCAGCACAACCGTCGGAATGCAGACACCGCTCGAAAGGGTAAGGCCGACAACCGCCCCTCCTCCTGGGAGACGTTGTAAAATGGGCGTTTTAACCTTAGCGTCCCGAGGAAACAGTCCGTGTCCTGCTATCACCTGGCGTATGGGGCCTAATCGCCACATGAATTCTTGCGCAACCCTATACAACATATCATCGTCCAACACGGGCGCTGCCGCTGGACGGTGTGTGCCGCTCAATCTTTCTGCGACAACTTGCTGAAGTGTGGGCGGAGGAGCACCACCGTAGACGTTGGCCAGATGGGCCGCCATCTCATCAATCGCCATAGGGGGCTGATCTTGAACAACATAACGGCCTCCATCCGTGGCATCGCTGGCATGCGGCGTCCACGTCACTCGATGGTCTGGAGACACGCTAAGCGTCGTCGAACGAGAGACATCCGTAGGCTCGGTTCCGATCACATAGAGAACGTCAGGGGAGGAACCACGGCCCCAAATCTGACCTCCCCCGCTAACCGCTGCATTCGGAAGCAGGTCCCGACGACCATCCGCACCCTGAGCTTGCCCTGGCCCTATCCTAATGACCTCCCCCGCAGGACGATCTCCTGAGTCGTTGACTAATCCTGCAAGCACCTGTCCCCAACGCCTGGTTGAGTCAGCTGTTGGTTCGCCCCTTGTGTAGTTCAAAGCATCCTGCGCAAGGTTTTCCAGACTTCTGACCACAAAACCAGCCTCCCCCTCCTCAACTTGCATGGATGTGGTCCCATCAAGGCTCACACCAACACGGATTAGCTTGTCCGGGCTATCGGGGTCATACAAAAGTGTGTTGGGCCCTTGTGGATCTATCCCACCAAGGAAAATGGCCGTCTCGAGTTGCCCCTTTTTGTTTTGAAAAGTATGTCTCGCATGGTGCGACAATCTATCCAAGCTACCCGTTTTGACAAAATCCAGAAGTTCTGGGGGGGAAAGAATGCAGTACCCAGGATCTAGCTCTTGCATTGCCTCCCTCAATAATGTAAGCTTGCCTTCCCAGTCTACGCTTTTCAACGAATCGGCTGCTGCCGCAGAGGGGGAAGGTGCCGCTCTCCTGGCGGGGCGGGGCACCAGAGCAGGTCCAAGCCCCTCACCAACTGGCACCGGTGCTGCAGCAGGAGTCCTTATCGCGACAGGCTCTACTGCCGCCTCCGGTGGCAACAGCGGTAAAGCGGCTCCAAGCCCAGCCCCAGGCGCGACAACAGACGCGCCGACAGGGGCTGCAGCCGGCAAGCCTGCGCTGGCCTCCGAAACAAGGCCCGCCGAACCAAAAACGGCAGCCGCCAGGCCCACCGCCCGGACAAGCCCAGCACCCGCCCTACGCATGGCCTCACGGGATGCAGAATGTGCTGCAGGTGATGGCATCATGTCTTCTCCTACACCTCAACGTTCTAGAGAACTCTAGCACAAGTTTATTGCAAAAGTTATAATTTTCATTCTTAGACCCGGAATGGGGAGATTATCGTCGGTTGTCCCAACCGGAAGGCAAAAAAGGACAAACAAAACAAATGTAATGTGAACGACCACCGGCTAAAGCCGGTGGCTTCCTCTTCCGGCTAAAAGCCGGGTTAGTCAGCCCTGCGGGCCGACTCGCTAACGGCATCACACGACCTTGAAATGGTTGTCCGGTTCTTCCGGCCTCTGCTCTTCAATGTCCTTTTGCCATACCTCGTCCGTTATGTTGCCCGTGGCACTTGCAGTCCCCTACCATCAGCTTCTGCTTTAGTCATTTTGTATCGTCCCTTATCCGCGCTATCCCGGCCGGCTAAAGCCGGGGGGTTTACGGATCCCAAAAGGAGACTCTAAAAATCCCGTGCCGCTCCCTACCACGCCCAGCCGCTGGAACGGGGGGCGGGGTCGGACGACGGCGGGGGTGCAAAAACCTCGGTCTGCGGAGGTGCAGGCAGCGGCGGGGGAAGCGGAGCGGAATTCACGACAACCGGCGCACTGGGTGCCGGAACTCCGAGCGGCGCGGATTCCTTCGTGGATCCGGCGTCGTAGGCTGGTCCCGACACCACCAGGTACCGCCGAGCGGCCTGATCAAAGTTGCGGTCCAGGTTGTCGAGCAAGCCGTTCAGAAGCTTGCGGTAAATCGCCTGCTTTTCCAGGTCCGTCGGGTCTTCCGGCAACGTCACGGCGTATTCGGCATGCGCTGTCACCGACCGGCGGGCGCTGAATCCCGCCTGAATGTCGAGCACCACGTCCACGCGCCCGACGTACTGGCTCGCCTGTTCGCGCGTGTACCAGCCTTCAAGCCCACGCGTCACGGGCAAGCCTTCTTGGATGACACTGGCATCGCGAATCACCAACGTTGCTTGCGCATCGCTCGCCCCACTGGCGGCCAAACGCGAAGTTGCCCAACGGAGGACTTCTTCGGTGGGCGTCGGCGAGGACAGGTGGCCAATGAACGGCGAACGACGCGGCACACTGTAGGTCCTGTCGATCACTTTGATGTTTTGCACATCCAGGTTGAGTTTGCCCCGGCTGGCGAAGTCCGTCGGCACGACCGGCGGTGGTGGCGGCTCGGTTGCACAGGCCGACAGCGCCAGGCCAACAACCGCGAGAAGAAGAGACTGTTTCAGCGCACCCTGTGTCATGGGATCAACCTTCCGTCAAAAGTCCCAACAGGCCGAACACACCTTAACGGCCCGGAGCTGTTGTGAAAAACTTAAAGAAATCGCTCTCGGGGCTGAGGATAAACGTTGTTGTGTCCGGACGTAAAGCCTCTTTGTAAGCCGCCAAGGAACGCCAAAACGCGAAGAAGGACGGGTCTTTGGACGTCGCCTCGGCCATGATTCGCAAGGCTTGCCGATCCCCTTCGCCCTTGATCTTTTCCGATTGTCCCTGGGCTTCGGCCAGAATCACGGTGGCCTGACGGTCGGCGCTGGAGGTCGTCTCCAGCGCTTCTTGCTTGCCTTGCGCCAAAATCTGCGCCGCTTCCTGATCGCGTTCCGACCGCATGCGCGCGAAGACCGAGCTGCTGGTCTTTTGCGGCAAATCCGCCCGCCGAATGCGGACGTCCACGATCTCAATCCCGAAGTCCTTGGATTCGGTGTTCAGACCGTCCCTGATCTGGGTCATCACCGCTGCACGCTCACCCGAAAGGAGCGTCGCCAGCTTCACGGTGCCGAGAACCCGGCGAATCGAGGCGTTCAGCATGCTGCGGAGGCGGTCATTGGCGACCTCCACCGACCGCAAACGTTGGAAGAACAAAAGCGGTTCCACAATTCGGTACCGCGCAAACGCATCGACCTCCAGCGGCTTTTGCCCCGCCAGCATGATTTCCTGCGAGGGCGCATCCACGGAAAGAACGCGCTTGTCGAACTTCACCACCGTCTGAATGAACGGAATCTTGGCATGCAGCCCCGGCGATTCCGTCACCCCGACGGCCTCCCGGAACTGAAAGCGAATCGCTTGCTGAGTCTGCGGCACGATGTAGACGGAATCGGCCACCACGCCCAACACCAGAGCCGCGAGAACAAGGCCAATAACAAGGCGTCCGTTCATGGCGCACCCCCTTCCGAGGCGGGCCGCGCAAGCCCCAAATCCCGCAAGGGGAAGTAAGGAACGGCCCCCGCGCCCGCCGAGGCCTTGTCCATGATCACCTTGGGGGCCGGACCGAGAACGCTTTCCAGCGTTTCCAAGTACAGGCGACGTGCCGTGACATCCCGCGCTTCGCTGTACGCGCTCTGCACTTCTCGGAATCGGTCGGCGTCACCCTTGGCCACCGCGACTTTTTGATCCCGGTAGGCCATCGCCTTTTGCGTCATTTGGGCGGCTTGCCCCTTGGCATCGGGAATCACTTTGTTGACGTGTTCAGCGGCCTGATTCTGAAGCGTTTCCCGTTCAAGCCGCGCGTTCACGACTTTTTGAAACGCCTCCCGCACGTCGTCGGGAACCGAGACTGTCTGCAGGTTGATTTGCGTGACGACAATGCCCGCGTTGTACTCGTCCATCAGGGCCTGAAGGCGAATCTTGGCCTCTTCCGCAATCTGGCTGCGCCCCTCGGTAAGAGCAAATTGCAGCTTGTTCTGGCCGATGACCTCGCGCATCGCGCTTTCAGCGGCGGCCTTGATCGTGACATCGGGGCTACGAATCTCGAAAAGGTATTTCACCACGTCGCTCACACGCCAAAAGACCGTGAACTCGACGTTGATGATGTTCTCGTCCTGCGTCAGCATCAGGCTTTCTTCGGGCACGGATGGCGTCTTTTCCCCGCCCGCACGCGCCACCCGCCGAAATCCAATGGGGATCTCGTTTTGCGACGTGACAACCGGCAGCAGAACCTCGTCAATCGGCGTCGGGAGGTGATAGTGCAGCCCCGGAGGATCCGTGCGCACAAACGCCCCGAATCGCATCACGACGCCCTCTTGATCGGCGGCGACTTGGTAAAACCCGCTGAGGAGCCAAAGAACCACCACCGCGAGGACAGCCAGCCCCGCCAACGCCAGCGCGCCCCCGTGTCCGCCGGGCCCATCAAAACGCGCACGCACCCGACGAATCCACGCATCCACATCAAAGGGAAACTCTCCGATCGGCCCCTTGCCTCCGCCACCGCCGAACGCGCCAAACGGCGAGCGGGACGGCCCCTCGCCGCCCTGCTTGATCCACGGGTTCGCAGCAGGCTTCGGCCCCCGAGAAGGTTCTTTGTCGGGGCTCGGCGCTCCGTTACCGGACGCACCCCACGGGCCTTCGTGATCGGAATCGGACATCGCGCAGAGCCTGACAAGGGTTAAGGAAAACAAGGGGAATCGGGAACGCCTCCTCGGGAAGAAGACAATCCCCTAAGCCTGGGAAGGTAGGGGAAGGGATGCGGGAACGTCAAGCACATCAAAAACACCCCTATCTTCTCCGCACGTGGCCGAGACCAAAAACGTCGCAGCGGCCTTGGCAACACAGGAAAAACTGGAAAAAGTAAGTAAAAAGTTACTTTCTTTTCAGAAAGTTCCTTTAGAATGTTGGAGTGGAGAGATGTTGAAGGGGCGCGTTATGCAAGCCATGCCGCGGGATCAGGGGGGAGCGGGTTCCTCCGGCGAAGACCACTGGCCAGCGGTCGTTGCAGGCGGAATGCGGTTGGTCGCCCCCAAAAATGTCTACCTGCCAGGTCAGAATGAAGGGCTTTGCTTGTGGGGCATGCCTTCACCTGAGAGCGGTCCATTTGTGTATGCGGGGCCTTACAGTAGGTGTTTGGTCCCAATAAGTAGTGGTATAAGATGGGTCCCACTTGAACGGGAGAGACTATGGGACAGGTACTGCACAAACGCGCCACGACGACGCAGCGTATCCGAGCTGAAATACAGCAATCT
>CAIPYM010000024.1 GCA_903869345.1 uncultured Pseudomonadota bacterium | reverse complement strand
TGAAGCAACCATCAATAGCGCATTGCACTTATCAACGACACAACATTCTCGGATCGCAGAGTCATTTAATACGGCATCTATCAGCCCTTGTTGGTCGTCCAACCTAACCGCTTTTAAGAACTCGAATTCTTTATCTCCCACTTGGGGAAAAGCAAATCCAACCACCACAAGCGTCCGCTCTTCCGCGCTCAAATGTGGGCGGGGGGGCTGTGGTGCTTGCAGTCCTGTCCGTGAGCCCGCTATGGTCATCTATTCTATCTCTCGTTCGCGTCCTTCTGATTTTATCATGATTCCATGAAAATAAAGATCATTATTTCAACACAAAATTCCCCTCACAGCATCCTTGGCTCGCGGGACGCCTCCAGCTCGGCCAGGACGGGGCTGACGAGGGCGTGGGAGAGAGCACGGCGTTGATGCGCGAGCGCATGGCGATCCAGGGCCTCGACCAACGCCTTCAGCGCCGCACACGAACGCTCGGTGTGAACCAAAAGGCGGCTGAGGACCCCTTCTTCCACGTGCAAGGCGCGATCGTGCAAAAGTTTGGCTAACAGTCGTTCGCGCAAAGCGTCGTCCGGACTCTCAATGACCGCAACGGGCGCGGTCCGCAAACGTGACGCGAGGTCCGGCAGACCCAAGGGCCACCGCGCGGGCGGAACACGCGAGGCCAGCAGAATCGCGCTCCCCGTTCCGGCCAGACGATTGTAAAGGTGGAACAGCGCCCGCTCCCGATCCGGGGTGCCCGCGACGCGCTCGGCATCGTCCAACGCGAAGGACCGCGCGGTGTCGGCCTCACTTTCCGCGTCCAGATCGTCCACCCCTAGAAGGGGCACGCCCCGCGCCACGCTCCAAACGTTCAGCAGATGAGTCTTGCCCGCTCCCTCGGGCCCGACGAGCACAGCGGCGGGACCGCCCCACGCCCCCGGCCCTTCGAACGCCAACAGGCAGGCCGCTCGGTTGCTGGCGGAGGGCAAAAAATCCGCACCGTCCATAGCACGATCAAACGGCAGGACAAGCGGCATTTGCGCGCCGTCCCTCACGGGGCCTCGCGTTCCGAACCGTGATGAGGAAAAGCGGGCCCGGCCTTGTAAGCCCGCAGCGCTTGCCGCACCACAACGCCGATGATGGCAGCTGCGGGCACTGCAATCAGGACCCCGGTGAATCCCAACAGCGCCCCGCCCGCAAACAACGCAAAAAGAATCCACACGGGGTGCAGCCCCACGCGCTTCCCCACCAGCCGGGGAGTCAGCACATACCCCTCGAGCGATTGCCCCACCAGAAACACCGCGATGATTCGCCAAAGCAATGTCACGTCATCGAACTGCGCGTACCCCAGCACGAGCCCGCCGATCAGACAGAACGATGATCCGACATAGGGGATGAACGAGAGCACGCCCGCAACAAGCCCCACGGCCACGCCGTACGTGAGGCCCGCAAGCGTCAGGCCGACGCTGTAAATCGTCCCGAGCGCCAAGCACACGAGCGCCTGCCCGCGTACAAATCCCGCGAGCGTGCGGTCAATGTCCCGAAAAGCCTCGCGGAGCATGGGGGCTTGTCGCGCGGGCAACAGGCCGTCCACCGTCGCAATCAGGCGCGGCCAATCGCGGAGCAGGTAAAACGCCACAACCGGGGTAACAACGCCGAGCGCCACAAGGTCCACAATCGCCCGTCCGCCGCCGATCACGTCGCGCAAAACGACCCCCGCCCAGCCCACGGCTGTGCCTGCATAACTTCCGGCAGCGCCCTGCAGACTCTGGAGCGTCTCCGGCGATAACGCACCGAGAAGGTTCTCGATCCACGGCACGACATGGGACCGCGCCTTGTCCAGGTACCCTGGCAGGGCCTGGATCAACGCCCCCACCTGGTCTATCACCAGGGGCACGAGCACAACGACCAGGGCCGCGCCGACCACGGCAAACCCCAAGAGCACCAAGAGCGCCCCCGCCCACCGAGGCACTCGGCCACGTTCCAGGGATGTCACAACGGGGGCCAGAAAATACGCCATCGCGCCGCCCGCTACGAACGGCAACAGCGCAGGCCGCAAAAGCCAGATCAGCGCCGCCGCGCCGCAAGCGACGATCAACGTCCAACGCGCCGAACGCGAAAAAGGAGAGGCACTCACCGACATGGCCCCTTGTATAGCAAGCCCAACCTCCAGCGCCCAGGGGCTTGCAGCGTGAAAGACGAGGTGACAGCTCCCGCCCGAGAGATTGACCCCCTGAGCGGCCCCTCTTACCTTCATCTCTCTTTCCCGAGGGGGCCTTGATGAGTCGTGTGCGTCTTTTCCTGATCCTCATTCTTGCGGCGCTGGTCGGTGGAGGAGCGGCGTCCGTCACGACGCGCTATTTCCTTCAAGGCACGTCCACCGCCCCGGTTCGTGAAAGCGCCTACGCACGCGTGATGCGCACGGGGACGTTGCGGTGCGGGTACATTGTGTTTCCGGGCCTTTTTGCGCGGGATCCCAACACAGGAGTTTTCTCAGGCCCCATCGTGGATATTCTCCAGGAAATGGGCAAGCAACTCAGCCTGAAGGTGGAGTGGACCGAGGAAATTGGATTCAGCAATGCCTTCGAAGGGCTGAAGTCGGGGCGGTACGATGCGGCGTGTTTCCTCTTTACCCAAACGCCCGGACGAGCGCGGGCAAACGAGTTCACGGAACCCGTTGTGTTCATGCCGTATAACCTCTACAGCCGCGCGGATGACACACGCTTTGATCATGCCTTTGCCAAAATCAACGACTCCTCCGTCAAAGTGGTGGTGCTCGAAGGTGAGATGTCGCAGACCGTCAGAGCCGAAGAGTTTCCGAACGCGACACCGTGGGCGTTGACGAATCTGACCGACGCTTCACAGGTCCTTTTGGACGTCAGCTTGGGCAAAGCGGACGTGGCCATGACGGTCTCGCCCTCAGCGTTTTTGTTCATGCAGAAAAACTCCGGA
Organism: uncultured Pseudomonadota bacterium; assembly: GCA_903869345.1. Taxonomy (GTDB): domain Bacteria; phylum Pseudomonadota; class Alphaproteobacteria; order UBA9219; family UBA9219; genus CAIPYM01. The sequence continues at coordinate 73,329 of CAIPYM010000024.1, read as the reverse complement.
AAAATCCGGCGTGTTGAGGGCCCGCCCCTTCGCATGCAACCTGGCAGCTTCGGTGTCGGAGTCGGGGAGGAAGAGCTGAAAAGCCTCCTCAACACAACCATCACGGCGCTTCACAACACGGGGTTCATTGAACGCACGTTCCATCACCACGCTGCTGAGCCCGGCATGTTCTTTTTCCCCGCAACGCCGTGGAAAGCTGCAGGCGCGGGGTCTTGAAGGAGATTTCCATGAAACTCGTTCATTTCTTTCTGGTCCTGGTGCTCGCTGCTTTTATCGGCGCGGGAAGTGCTTGGGTAACGACGGCGAATCTTGCTTTGAGCCCTATTGTCACAGCTCAACACGAAAGCGCCTACGCACGCGTGCTGCGTACAGGAACCCTGCGGTGCGGGTATCTGCTCTATCCCCACATGCTAATCAAGGACCCCAACACGGGGGAGATGTCGGGACCCCTTGTGGACATCGTGAACGAGATCGGGCGGCAGACCAGCCTGAAGGTCGAGTGGACGGAACAGGTGAGTTTTGCGACGGCCTTTGAAGGTCTGAAGACGGGCCGCTATGACGCGGTCTGTTTTCACACCATGCCAACACCGGGACGCGCTCGCGTGGCGTTGTTCTCGATCCCCTTCCTGTTCTCGCCCTGGAATGCCTACGTGCGGGCCGACGACAAACGGTTTGACAACGCGCTTCCGTCCCTCAATCGGCCCGAGGTTCGGTTTGTGACCATTGACGGGGAGTTTTCCCAAATTGTTCGCTCGCAAGATTACCCAAACTCCACCAACGTCTCGCTTCCCAGCCTGACGGACGTGGCCGAGGGATTCTTGGACGTTGCCCACAACAAGGCGGATGTCGTTACGGGACAGCCAGCCTATGCGCGTGCGTTTGATCAGAACAACCCCGGCCAAATCCGCCAAGTGCAGGGGCCACCTTTGCGCATGTTGGCGGGCGCCCTCAGCGTGGCATCGGGGGAGCATGACCTCAAAGCCCTGTTGGACACAACCCTGACCACCCTCCAAGGAACGGGTTTCATCGAACGCACGCTGCGCCGTGCGTTGCCTGAGCCGGGGATGTTTCTTGTGCCCACAACACCGTGGCGGGCCGAGGGGTTATGATCAACACCTTCTTCCCACCGTCACCCCGACGAAAGCCGGGGTTTTTGATTCCGCCGTTACGGAAAACGGCTCGGGATTCCGGCTTGCGCTGGGATGACGGTCGAGAGAACCGTGCGAGTCCTGCTGTCCTCTCTCGTTTGTTCTCTGCCCTCCGCTAACTCAAGGGATCGTCGTTTGTCCGTTTGGACCATCCTTCTGACGTACCACGTCGCGTTTCTGGAAGGCCTCAAGGTCACGCTGGCCTTGTGCGCCATCACGTGGGGGGTGGGCCTTGTGAGCGGCATTGGGCTCGGGACTTTGGGGGCACATGCGCCCGTCACATGGGGGCGGTTTTCCCGTGGGGCGGCGTTCGTGTTTTCGTCCATCCCGGCGCTGGTGATCTTGTTTTGGCTACACTATCCGGCGCAAGCCGCGTTTGAGCTCGTCATCAACCCGTTTTACACGGCGGCGCTGGCCCTGACTCTGATTAACACGTTCGCGGTGGGTGAGATGGTCCGCGAGGCGGTGAGCGATTTTCCGCGCCAGTACATCACGGCAGGGCAAGTGTGCGGCATGCGCGGGCGCGACATTGTGCGCTATGTGCAATTGCCCATTTTGTTCCGCCAGCTTTTGCCGGGGCTTATGGTGCAACAGGTGGCGATGCTGCATGCCTCTCTGTTTGCCAGTCTGATATCGGTCGAAGAGATTTTCCGCGTGGCCCAGCGGATCAACAGCACGATTTACCGGCCCGTTGAGATTTACACGGCGCTAGCGTTGTTCTTTTTGGTCGTGTGTCTGCCAATCAACCTGTTCGCGGCGTACCTGAAAAAGCGGTACACGCGGGACACTTCGGAACGCTAGGCGGACGCGATGCTTTCGGTGCGAAATCTCACCTTTGGGTACGGCACGGAGCGCCCCGTTTTCGCGGGCGTGGACCTGGACATTGCGCCGCGCTCCATCACGGTTTTGATCGGCCCGAGCGGGACGGGCAAGACGACGCTGCTGCGGTGCTTGGCGCTTTTGGAAAAACCACAGACCGGGCTCATTCAGCTGGATGATCAAGCGTACGCCTATCCGTGGCCTGCGGACCGCACGTTCGTTCCGCCTTGGCCTCACCTGACGGCGGTGTTTCAGCAGCTTTTCCTGTGGCCGCACCTGACGCTCCGCGAGAACGTTTTGCTCCCCGTGCGCCTGAAGGGAACCGCGCACGCGGACGAGGAACTGGACGAGCTGGTCCAGGCCTTTGACCTTGGCTCGTTCATTGACCGATACCCCAACGAGGCCTCGCTGGGGCAGCGCCAACGCGTCGCCCTTGCGCGGGCGCTCATGCTTAAGCCCCGCTATATCCTGCTCGATGAAATCACGTCGGCGTTGGACGTGGAGCAGGTTGCCAACATCTTGGCGTACCTCAAGGAACTTCGCAGCCGGGACATCGGCATTTTTCTGATCACACACCTTCTGAGTTTTGCCCGCCACGCGGCGGATCAGGTTTTGTTTATGGCGGACGGTTCCATCGTTGAACGCGGCACGTCCGAGATCCTCCGCGCCCCCCAGACCGAGCGCCTTGGGGCCTTTCTGTCCGTCATCGCCGCCGCGAGTTGATTCCGTGTTCCTCGGCAAACATGAGCCGAATCGCGTTACCCCTTTTTGTCCCGTCGCATGAGGGCGCGAAACTTTTTGGCCCAGCCAAAACGGATGTCCTGGGGGCTCCGAGCCAGGGCCAACGCGTCGTCGGGCACGTCCTTGGTGATGACGCTACCCGCGCCGACGTAGGCCCCTTTGCCGACGGCGACCGGAGCCACAAGAGCCGTGTTAGAGCCGATAAACGCCCCCGCACCGATGCGTGTGGTGGCCTTGGCAAACCCGTCGTAATTGCACGTGATGGTCCCGGCCCCGATGTTTGCGCCATCGCCGACCTCTGAATCACCCAAATACGTCAAATGCCCCGCTTTCGCGCCACGGCCGAGGCGCGTCTTTTTCAGTTCCACGAAATTGCCGACGTGCGCGTCCTCCCCCACCTCAGTTCCGGGACGCAGACGCGCGAACGGCCCTACGGTTGCGCCGGGTCCAAGGTGCGCGTGGGTCAGATGGCAAAACGGGCTGATCACGGCGCGGTCTTCAATCACAACGCCGGGGTCGATCACGACGTGGGATCCGATCACGACATCACGCCCAAACACGGTATCGGCCGAGAGAATCGTTGTGGCGGGATCTTCCAACGTCACGCCCTGCGCCATCGCCGCTTGCCGTAGGCGATTCTGAAAGAGGGTGTTCACCAAGGCCAGCTCGGTCCGCGTGTTCACACCCAGAACATCATCGGCCTCCAGGGTCGCGACGGCACAGGCCCACCCCCGTTTCCGCGCAAGGCGTACGGTATCGGTGAGATAAAATTCATGCTTGGCGTTGGTATCTGTCACGGCGGCCAACAAGGGCCCAAGCCGCGCGGCATCAAATGCCATCACCCCGCCATTGCAAAGCGTCAGGGCTTGCTCGGCCGGGGTTGCGTCGGCGGCCTCCACAATGGCTTCAAGTCCTCCGGAAGAGTCCACGACCAGCCGTCCGTAAGCTCCGGGCGAGGCAGGGCGAAAACCTGCCACAGCCACGGCAGCATCGGTTTTGTTCCGGGCGTCCTGCAAAGCCTGCAGCGTCGCGGGGGTCACAAGGGGTGTGTCGCCGAACAAGACCATCACGTCGCCCTCATGTCCCTGAAGGGCTTCTTCGGCAGCGCGCAAGGCATCGGCGGTTCCGCGCTGCGCGGGTTGAACGGCGCAGAGGTAGGGCGCAACGGCAGCCCGGATCAGGTCGTCGTTTGCGGGCGAGACCACCACAACGATCCGCGCCGGGGCCAGAGCCTCGCATGCCCGAATCACGTGGGCGATCATGGGCTCGCCCGCCACGCGGTGAAGGACCTTGGGAATGTCGGACTTCAACCGCGTGCCTTCGCCTGCGGCCAGAATCACGCACGCTAAGGGCCGTCGCACGAGGGGGGCAGAGGAAACGGAAAGAGTCGAGTCGCTCATGGCCGTTTGTTTAGCCGAAACACACGTTTTTGGCCACTCCGATCGAGATTTTGCCCTTCATGTCCTTCTTTGTTGTTGTCCCACGCCTCTGCCGAGTCCTGACTCGGTCTTGTAACCGTGCGCGAGCGGCCTACATTGTTGCCTAAGGACCCTGAATCCAGACCGCTGGGGAGGCAACGCCATGAACCTTGAGAAATACACCGAACGGGCACGCGGATTTCTGGAAAGTGCCCAAATGTCGGCTCTGAAAGCTCAGCACCAGCGCTTTCAGCCGGAACACCTTGCGCTTGTCCTCTTGGAAGATCCCGAAGGGCTTTCGGCGGGCCTGATCAAGGCTGCGGGCGGCGATCCAACAGCCGCGCTTTCGGGCCTTCGCGCGGAGCTTGCCAAGATTCCCCAAGTGTATGCCTCGGGCAGCGCGGATCAACTGATCCTGACGCCCGAGCTGGCCCGTATCTTCGGCACGGCGGAGGACCTGGCGACCAAGGCCGGGGACTCGTACGTTACCGTGGAGCGGTTGTTGTTGGCCCTCGCGCTTGCCGCCGGAACCGGCGCGCACAAGGCCCTGGCCGATGCAGGTGTGACGCCCGAAAAACTCAACCGCGCGATTGAGGACCTTCGGCGCGGGCGCAAGGCCGACAGTCCCGGCGCTGAGCAAGGCTACGACGCGCTCAAAAAATACGCCCGAGACCTGACGCAAATCGCCCGTGCGGACAAGCTGGATCCCGTCATCGGGCGCGACGAAGAAATCCGCCGGACGATTCAAGTCCTCGCCCGACGAACAAAAAACAACCCGGTGCTCATCGGCGAGCCGGGTGTGGGTAAGACCGCGATTGTGGAAGGTCTTGCACAACGCATCGTGAAGGGCGACGTGCCCGAGGGCCTGAAAAACAAGCGCCTCATGGCGCTCGACCTCGGCGCACTGGTCGCAGGGGCCAAGTACCGGGGTGAGTTTGAAGAGCGCCTCAAAGCGGTCTTGCAGGAAATCGCTTCGGCCGCCGGGGAGATCATCGTTTTCATCGACGAGATTCACGTCCTTGTCGGTGCGGGGAAAACCGAAGGCGCGATGGACGCGTCCAACATGCTGAAACCTGCTCTGGCGCGGGGAGAGTTGCACTGCGTGGGCGCGACGACGCTGGATGAATACCGCAAGTACATTGAAAAAGATGCGGCCTTGGCGCGGCGATTTCAGCCGGTTTTTGTGAATCAACCGACTGTGGAGGACACCGTGTCCATCCTGCGCGGGTTGAAAGAGAAATACGAAATCCACCACGGCGTGCGCATCGCGGACAGCGCGCTTGTGGCCGCCGCGACGCTGTCGGCGAGGTACATCACGGACCGCTTTTTACCGGACAAGGCGATTGACCTGGTGGACGAGGCGGCGGCGCGTTTGCGCATGGCGGTGGACAGCAAGCCCGAGGCGATTGACGAGCTCGACCGACGCATCATTCAGCTGAAAATCGAACGCGCGGCGCTGGAGAAAGAGACCGATCCCGCGTCTCAAACCCGTCTGCAAAAACTGCAGGGCGAGCTGGCCAATTTGGAAGAGCAAGCCTCGGTCCTCCTGGGGCGTTGGAAAGCCGAGAAAGCCAACCTGGACGTTGCGCAAAAGCTGAAAGAACGGCTGGAAGCCGCACGGGGCGAGCTCGAAAAAGCCCAGCGGGGCGGAGCGTTCACGCGGGCGGGTGAGCTGGCTTACAGTGTCATCCCCGGATTGGAACGCGACCTGAAAAGTGCGCAAGAGCAGGCCGATCATCGCCTTCTGAACGAAGTGGTGAAAGAATCTGACATTGCCTCGATCGTCAGCCGATGGACCGGGATCCCGGTTGAGAAAATGATGCAGGGTGAGCGCGAACGACTCTTGGGTATGGAAGCGCACTTGCGTCGCCGCGTCATTGGCCAGGAAGAGGCCGTCAGCGCCGTGGCTCAAGCCGTGCGTCGCGCCCGCGCGGGCCTCCAAGCGCCGAATCGTCCCATCGGTTCGTTCCTGTTCCTGGGGCCGACGGGCGTTGGCAAGACCGAGCTCACCAAGGCCTTGGCCGCGTTTCTGTTCGACGATGAACGCGCGCTCTTACGAATCGACATGTCCGAGTACATGGAAAAACACGCCGTGGCGCGGATGATCGGCGCGCCTCCGGGGTATGTCGGGTACGAAGAAGGCGGGGCTCTGACCGAGGCCGTTCGCCGCCGTCCCTATCGGGTGATCCTGTTCGATGAAGTCGAAAAAGCGCACCCCGACGTTTTCAACGTCCTCTTGCAGGTCTTGGACGACGGGCGGCTCACGGACGGCCAGGGGCGCGTTGTGGATTTCACGAACACGCTGATCGTGCTGACCTCGAACCTCGGGGCCGAGTTTCTCGCGCACGACGAGGGGGAGACCCTCAGCGTCGCCACGCGAGAGCGTGTCCTGGAATCCGCCCGCCACCACTTCCCGCCCGAGTTTCTGAATCGGCTGGATGAAATCTTGGTCTTCCGTCGCCTCAGCCGCACCGACATGGTGGCGATTGTGGACACGCAAATGGACGACCTTCGCCGTCTTCTCGCGCCGATGTCGATCACGATCACCCTGACGCCCGAGGCCCGCGCGTGGTTGGCCGAGGCCGGGTACGATCCCGTTTACGGCGCTCGCCCCTTGCGCCGAGTCCTCCAACGGTCGTTGCAAAACGCCTTGGCCGAAAAGCGCCTGGCCGGTAATATCCCCGACGGTGCGGCCGTGACGGTGGGGATACAGGACGGTGAGCTTGTGGTCGGGGGTGGGTGAGCGTAGCGGAAGAGGGTGCGTGAATTTTAAGGCTGCTCCCCTCTGCAGGATCGAAGAAGCGTGAGTGCCCCCTTGATCACGGCTCGCGTGGGCCCTAGATAACAGGCGTGAGCTTCGGTGTTCGGTCGCGTGAGCCGAGGTGTTTTTGTCATCGCCCCAACCCCCCAAGGAGGATCTCATGGGCCAGGCCACACGTCCCGTCACCGATGCCACGTTTGAAGCCGATGTTCTTCAAGCGAAGGGCGTCGTTGTTGTTGATTTCTGGGCCGAGTGGTGCAGCCCGTGCCGCATGCTGGGTCCCGTTCTCGAGGAGATCGCCACGGCGCTTGGGGACACGGTCGCGGTTCTTAAAATGAACGTGGACGCCAACCCCAAGATGCCGGGCCAATACGGTATCCGCAGCATCCCGACGCTCATCGTGTTCAAAGAGGGGAAAGTGGTCGGCACCAAGACGGGCTCTCTTCCTCGCCAAGATTTGGAAACATGGATCAAGAGCTTCCTCACGCCTGTGGCGTAAGGGGGGCGAGGGATTCTCCAAAACGTGAGAGGGCCTTTCTGTCCCACCCTTCCCTTTCAGCGTCATCCCGACGAAAGTCGGGATCCCGATGGGAGTCCTCCACGCGCTCTCCTAACGTCTCGAGGTCCCGGCCTTCGCCGGGACGACGGTGGTGGTGTTGAAACGTGATTGGTTTATAAAAAAAGGAGCGGGACGGAATCCGGAGCGTCATGTGCGCATCTGGGTTCCGTCCCGGCTCCAAAAGCCTAAGGTGGGGTCGGAGGTCGAACCCACCTTTCTCTCTCTAGGCCCACCAAGGCTAGACTCGGGCTTTGGGGCAAGTCAACGCAACAAAGCGTAACGATACGGGCCTTTCCCCGACCGAACCAAAAACTAACCGCTTGTTTTATAAGGAGATTCTATATCTTGGGGGTCACAAGATCCCGTGTCGCAAGGGTCAAATCGGCCTGACGCAACAGGGATTCCCCCACCAGAAAAGCGCCAATGCCGATGTCCCGCAACCGCGCGATGTCCTCGGGTCCCTTCACCCCGCTCTCGCTCACCGTCAGCCACCCCGGAGGAACAAGCGGCGCAAGTTCCTCGGTTGTCGTGAGACGCGTCGTCAGCGTTTTAAGGTCGCGGTTGTTGATCCCGAGAAGCCCCGGCGGGAACGTGAGCGCAAGATTCAGCTCGGCGGACGTATGAATCTCGATCAGCACATCCATACCGTAAGAGCGCGCCGCTTCATGGATGGCTCGCGCGTCGCTTTCCTCCAGCGCCGCGAGGATCAACAGAACGGCGTCCGCACCCAGGGTCCGCGATTCAATCACCTGCCAAGGGTCCACCAGAAAGTCCTTGCGCAACACGGGCAGAGAACACGCCGAGACCGCATCGGTCAGATCCTCCGCGCGGCCTCCAAAAAAAGGCGCGTCCGTTAGGACCGATAGGCACGCGGCCCCACCCGCTTCATAGGCTTGCGCCACCTCACGCACGGACAGGTTCGGACGCAAAGGTCCGGCCGAGGGCGAGGATCGTTTAATTTCGGCGATGAGGGCAACCTCGTCCCGCGCCACGCGACGGCGCAGCGCGTCCGCAAATCCACGCGGCGGAGGAATCCCAAGCGCTTGGTGGCGTAACACCGAGAGAGGCATCGCTGCCTTGCGCACGGCGACCTCTTCACGTTTGCGGGCGCAGATTTCATCCAGTTTGTTCGGCATCAGCGATTCTCATTCGTAAAGTCCACAAGCGCCGCGAGCTTGGCCCGCGCCGCCCCACGGACCAGCGCCTCTGTCGCGAGGCCAAGCCCTGCGCGAAGGTTTGGTGCACGCTCGGCCACGTACAAAGCCGCCGCCGCATTCACCGCCACAATGTCGCGGTAGGGCCCGACCTCTCCTTCCAAAAGGCGCACGAGCGCCTTGGCGTTTTCATCCGGTGTCCCGCCCTGCAGGGCCTCGGGCAAGGCTCGCGGAAGGCCGACATCTTCCGGTTGGAACGAGAACGAGCGCAACATTCCGCCGTTCAACTCCACCCCTTCGGTTGCGGCCGTTGTCGTGATTTCGTCCAGCCCATCCTGGCCGTGGACCACCCACGCCCGAGCACTGCCCAGGTTTCGCAGAACCTCGACCAACGGCGTTAGCCACGTCCCGTCCGCAACGCCGATCACGTGATGCTTCACCTGCGCGGGGTTTGTCAGAGGCCCCAGCAGGTTGAAAATCGTTCGCACCCCCAGCCGTCGCCGCACGGCGGCCACGTGGCGCATGGCCGGATGGTGCTGAGGTGCAAACAGAAACGCGATCCCCAGCCGCTCCAGCCCCTCGGACAGACGCGCAGGGTCTTGGTGAATTTCAACGCCGAGGGCGCTCAGCACATCCGAGGAGCCCGAAAGACTCGTGCTCGCACGGTTGCCGTGCTTGGCCACGGGCACCCCGCACGCAGCAACAACAAGCGCGGTCGCGGTGGAAATATTCTGAAAGCCAAGGCCGTCGCCGCCCGTCCCCACGATGTCAATCGTCCCCGGCGGCGCATCGACCGTGATCATCCGCGCACGCATGGACCGCGCAGCCCCCAAGATTTCGCCAGGGCCCTCGCCCTTGGTCCGAAGGCCCAAGAGGAAAGCCGCCAAATCTTCGTCGGGCACGTCACCCGCGAAGATCAGATCAAAGACGGCCTCGGTCTCCTCGGGCGTCAGGTCTTGTTTGGCCGTCAGTTTGGCGAGCAACGAAGCGAGGCTCATCGGTTAGGTGCGTCCTTCCTCAAGAAAGTTCTTGAGCAGCGCGAATCCGTGCTGGGTTGCGATGCTCTCCGGGTGAAACTGAACGCCGTGCAGAGGTTTTGTCCGGTGCTGAAGGCCCATCACAATCCCGTCCTCGGTTGTGGCTGTCACGGTCAGGTCCTCCGGCAAACCCTCCCGCCGCACAATCAGCGAATGGTAGCGCGTGGCCTCAAACGGGGAGGGAATCCCCCGGAAAATCCCTTGCCCTTCATGATAAACGGCGCTGACCTTGCCGTGAACCGGCACGGGCCCGCGCTCGACAACGCCCCCGAACCCATGGCCGAGGCATTGATGCCCGAGGCACACGCCCAAGAGGGGCACGTTCCCCTCCGCCGCGACAAGCCTCAAAAGATCCAGGCAAATCCCTGCCTGTTCGGGCCCGCAAGGTCCCGGCGAAAGGACAATGTGCGAGGGCTTCAACGCCAACGCTTCCGTCGCCGACAAGGTGTCGTTTCGGCGCACGTCCACCTCGGCCCCGAGTGTCCCCAGGTAGTGAACGAGGTTGTAGGTAAAGCTGTCGTAGTTATCAATTAAAAGCAGCATGGGGCCTCGCCTCCCTGTTGTGCCTGCCCGCGCCCTTTTTCTCAAGGCCCTTCTTGGGGGGCTGTTGAGGCCCCCGTCCTCTCTTAAAAAGGGCTCACTCCCCCTTTTCCTCTTTGGCGGGAAGGGGGCGAACGAGGGTGCAGAGCCCACTGGAGGAACACTGAATCAGCAGGGCCTCGGCGGTGGGGGCCTCGCTGCCTTGTGTCTTCACCAGGGAACAAGCCACGCGGTAGGTTGTTTGGCCCAAGGACCCCAACGTTTGCTGCGTGGGCGTGATGGACGTCGGGGGGCAGTTGTTGTTCCGCGCCAGCTCACGCACATCCCAGATTCCCGCATGGGCCGCGCTCACTCCTCCAACGACGCTAACGGCTCCCACAAGCATCGCGTAAAAAACGACGTGCCTCATGGGGTGGACCCCGACGGTGCGGCGCTTGGATGCGCTCGGGCGTGAAGGACGTTCAAGACGTCGGACAGATTTGCACCGCGAGCCTCCAACACGACAAGCAGGTGATAGAGAAGGTCCGCCGATTCGTCCGCGAGCGTTGAGCTTTGCGTGACGGCGGCCAGCGCGACTTCCACGCCTTCCTCCCCGACTTTTTGTGCCATGCGCGGAAGGCCCGCCGCAAACAGACGCGCCGTGTAGCTCGTTCCCGTTGCGCCCTCGGCGCGGCGTTGGCGAATGACGGATTCCAGGTCCGCGAGGACGGCCAGGTTCGCGCAGGTATCCTCCGGCCCGAAGCAGGTCCTCTCTCCGGTGTGGCACGTCGGCCCTGCCGGGGTCGCGCGAACCAGCAGCGTGTCCCGGTCACAATCCAGTTCGAGTCCCACAAGGTGCAACGTGTTGCCGGAGGTTTCACCCTTTTGCCAAAGCTTTTTCCGGTCGCGGCTGTAGAACGTGACGAGCTTCGTTTGGCGCGTGGCGGCCAAGGCCTCACGGTTCATGTAGCCGAGCATCAGGACTCTCAGCGAAGCCGCGTCTTGCACAATGGCGGGCACAAGCCCCCCACCCTTGGTCCAATCCACGTCGTCGTCTGTAAAAGCGGTCATGGTCGACCCCCCCTTCTTTCAGCAAGAAAGGGCGTGCCTTAAAAAATGGGAAGGGTCAACTGGGGATTCAGCGCCCGATCGTTGACGTGTGGCTGAAGGCTCTCCAAAGAACCCGTTTAGCCTCGGTTGCGTTCTGGCGGAGACGACGTGTCGTCGTGAGGTCCATGACGCTTTAAGGGGCGAAGGAACACCGCCGTATCTCCTGCAACCTATAGGACGTTAGGAATTGCACCGAACGCGCCTCCGCCGCACACTGGGTGCACGTTGTTTCTTTCGGATGCTCCCACCATGACCACGAACGGCCTGTTTTCGGAATCCTCGCTCGGGGATCGTTTGGACCCCGCAGCGCACCTTTGGCTTGTCGCGCCGGGTGTGCGGACGGTCTTGGACGCTCTCAGGCCCTGCGGAGGAATCACACGGTTTGTGGGGGGGGCGGTGCGTGACGCCCTGATAGGCCGCCCGGTGAACGAGGTGGATTTCGCGACCACCCTGCAGCCCGAGGGGGTTTTAGACGCCCTGCAGCGTGCGGGCCTGAAAGGAATCCCAACCGGCATGGCGCACGGCACCATCACGGCGGTTGCGGACGGCAAGGGGTACGAGATCACGACGCTTCGGCGCGATGTGCGGACGTTCGGACGGCGGGCGGAAGTCGCCTTTAGCGACGACTGGGAAACCGATGCCACGCGGCGCGATTTTACGTTCAACGCGCTTTACGCGGACGAGGACGGGACGATTCGCGATTTCACGGAAGGGCGACGGGACCTCGCGCGGGGCCTCGTGCGTTTTATCGGACGGGCCGAGGACCGTGTGCGGGAGGATTCACTTCGTCTTCTGCGATTCTTTCGCTTCACGGCGTGGCTGGGACAAGGGGAGCCTGACCCCGAAGCGGTGGACGCTTGCCGACGCTTTTCGCCGCTTCTGGGTGGGCTTTCGCGTGAGCGCGTGGGGCACGAGATCCTGAAGCTTCTGGCCGCGCCGGACCCGCGTTCCGCCTGGGCTTTGATGACCGCGTGCGGCGCAACGGCACGGATTCTCCCGGTCCCGCCAACCGAGGAGCGTTGGGTTCGGCTGGTGGCTGCCCAGCTTGCGGCCGACGAGACTTTCGCCGGGAGGGGGGAGAACCTTCGCCGTACGGGACTCTTGCGCCTCACGGCCTTAACGCCCCCGACCCCCGAATCCGCGCAACGGGTGACCGAAGCGTTGCGTCTGTCCCGCGCCGAGGGACGGCTGGTGGAATCGTGGGGACGGCTTGCTGCCCACCTTCCGTCAGGCCACACGGCCAAGGTTTTTCAAGCGGCTTTGCGGCAAGCCTTGTACGACGAAGGTGAGGAGGTCGCTCTCGGGGCAGCTCTTTTGCGGACGGCGGAGGAGGGGCTCACGCTGGACGAAGTTGGGGTGCGCGAAGTGATCAACGGCTGGACCTCGCCGATGTTTCCCTTAAACGGCGAGGACATGCGGAAGCTTGGCTGGGAGGAAGGGCCCGAGATGGGCCTTGTTCTTCGTGCTGTTGAAGCGTGGTGGCGAGCCCGTGATTTTCAGCCGACGCGGGAGGATTGCCGAGCGGAAGCCTGTCGATTCGCGGACAAAACGTAACCAATTTGGAAGCGCCCCTTCCCAGGGGGATTTTTCAGCGTTAGGCGGGTTCCAGACTGCCAACAATGGTGTGAACGGCGGCCAAGGTTTTGGCCGTCAACGTCTCGTCGCGGACTTTCGGCTGATAAAGCCGCACGACAAGACCTCCGCCCGTTTTGGCGCGGACGAACGCTCGGATTCGCACGGTGCCGTCGGGAGCCATCAACACGACACCGCCGTCGGTCACGGGGGGTTTATGAGGGTGCACCAAAAGGACCTGCCGAAGCCTGTACATGGGGACCATGTCGGTGGTCAGGACATACAAGGCGTAGGCGTCCTTGACATGCGCCAGGGCGAAGGGGCGGGGGATTTCATCCACAACCGAATCGGTCATTCTAAAACCTGATTCGGGGCTTGGTCCCAGGGGGGCGAGGCCGCGAACGGGAAGGGGGCCGAGTCCCCCCAGGCCTTCAGCCCCCGAGGGGGAGGGGGGGGCGTCGGTCAGCCCCAAAAGATCCCGAGGATCACAAGCGAGAGGTTTGGCCAGACGTACCATCCAATCCACGGTCAGCCGACGTGCACCCCGCTCCAACTTATCCACTTGGCTTTTGCTGGTCCCACACGCCTCGGCCAAGCGCTGGAGGCTCCAGCCTCGCGCAATACGCCATGCCCTGATTCGGTTCACGGAAGTTTCCATAGCGCCGCGACGCTACCCTGTCCCGGAGCGTTTGCCCAGAGGGTCTTCTGCATGCATCGGTACCCTTCCAAACGAGGGCCAGAATTTTTCTCGACAACCGTATCCATTTTGGATACTTTGCGCCTCCCGGATCAACGGGGTCTAACAGCAGAGGTGAAACGATGGCAGTCGGTTCTTCTTTCCACGGATCAAACAGGCGGGTCGGTCAGCGGACCCCCAAGGCCGGGATCGACACGGGGCCTCGGGAGCGTTGGCAGCACTCGGGGCGCCTCTTGAAGGCAACGGAATGTCCTGGCGTTGTTGTGGCGTGCGTGATGGACGAGCACGTCCTGGACTTTCTGAACGCGCGTCGTTTGGTCAGCGACGAGCAGCGCACGGCGGGCTTGCGTCTTGCTGCTGATTACCGCGGGGCCGGACTCGCCGCCCGCGTGGGGGGCAGCTATTCGCCCCTCCGCGGAGCCTTCAACCCGTTCGACGGGGACGACCGAACCGACGCCCAAGAAGCGGCTTATCAACGGTGGTGCAAAGCTGTTCAGGCTGTTCCCGTCGCTGGACGGGACCGGGTGATCAGCGTTGCTTGTGAGAATCAAATGCCGCTTTTAAGGACCTTGCCGATTCTGACCGACGGGCTTGCTGCTCTTGTGCGGTGGTACGGCCTTCCGATCGCGCAACCGAAGCCTCTGCGGTCTTTACACAAGGAGATCGACGTACGTGCCCCGAGGGACGCTACCCCGCAGGGTCCCGGCACCACTTGAGACCGCATCCATCGTGAGGGCACGTGAATCGGCTCGGCCGTTTGACGACCCCGACGATCCGCCCGTTGTCCCTGACGGAGCCGCTTCGACGGATTCAGTGCCCCGTCCCGCGTAGGCTCCACGTGTCCCCCGCAGGGGGGATATGGTGCTGCGCGACGAGCTCTCGGAAACGGTGGAGGGACCGGAAAGGGCCATGGCGGAACGTCCAAATAACCGAAGCGGGCGAAAGCCGGGAACGAATCAGAAAGCGTCCTCGAAGGCCCTCTGGGTAGCATGTCTTTCCCGCGTTTGTCCACGCGCGGACACACACGTCGTGGAGCACGAGGAGGAAGGGTGTGCTATAAAGCCGGGACGCTTTTCTGCGAATCATGGCCACCAATGCATCTCGCGCAACGCCTTGACCTTCGGACGACACAAACGCTGGTGATGACGCCTGCGTTGCGGCAAGCGATTGAGCTTTTGCCGATGGCGCACCAAGACGTCGAAGCGTTTGTGGCGGGCGAGGTGGAAACGAATCCCCTTTTAGATCGTCCGGAGGCTGAGCCCGAGACTCATATCCTCAGCCGCGTGGTTGTTGCGGGGAGTGGGGGCTCTTCCGCCGCACCGACGGTTTCGGGGCCATCGTCGGGAACGGAAGGCACGACCGAGGGCCCAGGGCCATTGACGGGTCTCCATTCCGACGAGGGGCCGATGTACGGCGAGGCGTTTGGCAGTCGGGGCGGCGGCGGTTTTGGGGACGATGACGATGATGCGTTTGAGGCCCTTCATCGCCTGACCTCGCCCCCCACCTTGCGGGAGCACCTCGGGGACCAGATTGCCCTGGACTTTCCCGATCCGGGCGAGCGGATTCTCGCCGAGGCCTTGATGGATCACCTGGATGAGGCGGGGTACTTGCCCACCGACCTTTCGGCCCTGGCTGCTCAAGGTGGTGTTTCGCTGGAGGTCGTGGACCATGTTGTCGAGCGGCTCCAAAAACTCGATCCTCCGGGGATTTTCGCGCGCTCGCTGGAAGAATGCCTGACCCTTCAGGTGGAGGATCAGGGCAAGCTGACGGCTCCGATGCAGATTTTGCTGAGCCGTTTGGATCTTGTCGCGCGGCGTGAACGGGCGGCGCTGATGAAACTCTGCAACGTGGATGCGGAAGGGTTATCCGATCTTTTGGCGACGTTGCGCAGGCTCGACCCTAAACCGGCCACGCGGTTTACGGCGACAGCCGCGACGCCCATCGTGCCGGACGTTTTTGTGTACCCGCAAGCTGGGGGGTGGCGTCTGGAGGTCAACCCCGAGACGGTCCCGCGCGTTCTCGCCAACGAGTCCTATTACGTGGACGTGCGCCGCGCGGCGCGTTCCGTTGAAGATCGGGCCTATCTGGGGGAGAGGTGGCAACGGGCGACGTGGCTTGTGAAAGCCCTGCATCAACGCCTGACGACACTTGTGACGGTGACGGCGGAAGTTGTACGCCACCAAGAGGCCTTTTTTACGCAAGGCATCGCGGGGCTGCGGCCCTTGTCGTTGCGCGAGGTCGCCGAGACGGTGGCCATGCACGAATCCACGGTGAGCCGTGTCACGCAGAATAAATACCTGGCAACGCCACGCGGCGTTATCGCGCTGCGGTCGCTGTTCACCAACGCGCTCGCCACAACCTCCATGCACGCAGAGGACAGCGTTGCGGCGGCGGCAGTGCGTGCACGGATCCGGGGGCTTATTGCTTCTGAACGTCCCGAGGAGGTTTTGTCGGACGATCACCTCGCGGCGCTGCTGCGCACCGAGGGCATGATTGTTGCGCGGCGAACGGTGGCGAAATACCGGGAGGCTCTCCGCATTCCAACGTCCAGCCAGCGCCGTCGGGAGAAATCCACCGACGCGCGGATGATGGCCCCCTCAAGGACAGCGGAAACGCTCTAGCGTCTTTCTAGACTGCGACACGGCACAAAAGGACCTTTTTCTCAGTCCTGTCCCCTCTCCCCCACCGTCATCCCGGCGAAAGCCGGGATCCCGAGCCGTTTTTTCGTGAAAATAGGAAAAGGGATCCGGCTTTCGTCGGGACGGTAGGAACAGGCCTCAACCCTAACCCTCTTCTCCCCACGTGTGGGGCGAGGGAATGACGTCGCGGGAAACGTTAGCCCTTGGCCCCCGTGGACTTGGCCGCCACTTTTTTAGCGAGGCGCGAGGTTTTGCGGGCCGCCGTGCGCCAATGCAGAATCTTCTGGCTAACAGCCTTGGCAATGGCGGATTCGGCCGTGCGCAGAGCGGTTTTCGCCTGATCAATCGTACCACCCGTCAGGGCCTTTTCGACCACGGTGGCGAAGGTATGAACCCGCGAACGACGGGCACGGTTAAGAACGTTACGATTTGCGTTCTGACGCGCGCGCTTGGCGGCTGAGGGATGCGAGGCCATGGTGAAAACTCCTTCCAATTGTCTTTCCAGAATCCCTTGCGGGAAGCATAGCCCCTCCCTCATACGCAATTCCTATACGATTGGTCAAGCGACACGAGAACATTGTGGGGTGCCGCGTTGTCTCGCCGATAAAGGCCAGGCATTGCCCTCGTGGGTCGGTTTTCAAACGTCGGTTCGCACGCCCTTCAGCTTGTCCACGGCGGCGTGGATGCGCGCGCAGGCTTTCCGCAGGACATCGCCGGAGACCGCGTACGACAGCCGCACGTGCGGGCCGAGGCCGAAGCCGGAACCTGGGACCGTTGCCACAAGCGCCTCGGTCAAAAGGTACTTCACAACCGCCGTGTCGGAATCCAGCGTCGCGCCGTCGGCCGTCTGGGTGCCGATCAGTCCCGCGCACGAGGGGAAAACGTAAAACGCGCCCTCGGGCAGGGGGCAGCGAAGGCCGGGAATCGCGTTCAACCCCGCGACCAGACTATCGCGGCGTTCCCGAAAAGCGGCGCGTTGCTGGATCAGAAAATCTTGAGGCCCGGTGAGCGCGGCTTCGGCCGCGACCTGGCTGACGGTGGCGGGGTTGCTGGTCGAATGCCCCTGAATCTCGCCCATTTTCTTGATGAGCGCGGCGGGCCCGCCCGCGTACCCGATGCGCCACCCGGTCATGGCGTAGGCTTTGGAGACGCCGTTCACGGTCAGCACGCGGTCCTTCAAATCCGGCGCGACCTGGGCCAGCGTGGAAAAGGGCGCGTCGGTGTAAAGGATGTGCTCGTAAATATCGTCGCTGAGGACCCAAACGTCCGGGTACTTGCGCAGAACGTCCGCGAACGCGCGGAGCTCGTCCGCCGTGTACGTGACGCCCGAGGGGTTGGAGGGCGCGTTCAGGATCAGCCACTTCGTGCGCGGGGAGAGCACCCGGTCCAGGTCCTCGGGGCGCATCTTGAATCCGCGCTCCGGGGCGGTTGGACAAAAGACGGGCTCGCCCTCCGCCAGGCGCACCATGTCGGGGTACGAGACCCAGTAGGGCGTGGGGATGACAACTTCATCGCCGGGGCCAACGGTTGCAACCAACGCGTTGAAAATAACCTGTTTTCCGCCCGCACCGACGGAGATTTCCTGCGGGGTGTACGTCAGGCCATTCTCGCGCGCGAACTTGGCCGCAATAGCTTTTTTGAGGGAGGGCGTCCCGTCCACGGCGGTGTACTTGGTGGCCCCGCGCCGCAGGCCTTCGATCGCCGCTTGTTTGATGAAATCGGGGGTGTCGAAATCGGGCTCTCCCGCGCTGAGGCCGATGACGTCGTGCCCCGCCGCTTTCATCTCCAGCGCGAGGCGCGTCATTTCCAGGGTGGGGGAGGGGAGGACGCGGGCAAGGCGCGGCGCGAAAAACGACATGGGTCAAGCCTCGTGAAGGAACGCAGCAAGAGAAGGCCTTTTGCCTACCACACGCGATTTCGGCACGCTACGCCGTTTTCTCTTCCTGTCTCGTCATCCCCCTCACCGCCATTTTCCGATTTAAACTTTCATCTTCCCCAAAACGCCTCGGAGCGTTTCCTGCAAATCGGCGGGTAAAAGAATCGTTTTGGCATTCGGTGAGGCCGAAAGCTGCGAGAGCGCCTTGATGTATTTTTCACCCAAAAGGTACAGAAGCGACGTATCCGCGCCGGCGGCGGCTCCCATCACTTTCTGAATAGCCTCGGCGGACGCCTGGGCCAGCATCACCTGGGCTTCTGCGTCGCGTTTGGCAGATTCCAGACGTGCTTCCGCTTGCAGGATGGCGGCTTGCTTCTCCCCTTCGGCGCGGGTGACAGCGGCTTTTCGTTCGCGTTCGGCTGAGGCTTGCAGCTCCATCGCTTTTTGCATCGTCAACGAGGGCTTGATGTCCTGAATCTCCACGGATTTGACCGTCAGGCCCCAGTCTAAAACTTCATCCGCAATGCTCTCACGTAGCCGCGCCTTGATTTTATCGCGGGAGGAGAGGGCCTGATCCAGATCCATCTCGCCCACGATGGAGCGCAACGTCGTCATGATCAAATTGCGAATCGCGTCCGAGAAGTTCACGACGCCGTAAACGGCCTTCACGGGGTCCGTGACTTTCACGAAGGCAATGGCGTTCGTGAGGATCACCGCATTGTCGCGGGTGATGACCTCTTGCTCCTGCACATCCAGCAGCATGTCCTTGGTGACAATCCGTTGGCTGACCCGGTCCAGGTAAGGGATCATCAGGTTGAGGCCGGGGGCGAAGGTGGAGTTGTATTTGCCGAGGCGTTCCACCACCCACTCTTCCCCTTGGGGCACGATGCGGACGCTTTTGGCGATTGTCACCAGGACAACCAAAAAGAGGACGAGCGCCAGAATAAGAGAAACAGGCATGGATCAAGTTCCTTCCGAGGGGAGGGGTACAACACGAGCGACTTTAACGCGACTGCCTTCAATGCTCACAACCTTTACACGGTCGCCGAGCATGTACGGCTCATCGGCTAGGCATTCCCACACCTCGGATCCCAAGATGGGGCGCTGAAAGCGGACCCGGCCGTTACGAAACGGCTGAACCGCTTCCACGATCATGCCGACTTCGCCCTCCAACTGGGCGGAGGCGCGCCCGATGAGGCTTTTGTGCGCACCGCGTTTGAACACGAGAAACCACCCCGCGACCATCAGAAGCGAGGAGAGGGACCACAGCAAGAACTGCGCGGCGAGGCTCATGTCCGGCACGATGGCCAAAAGGAGCGCAACGAGTAGACCGCCGAGGCCGAACCACAGGATAAAAAATGAGGGCACGATCAACTCGGCCAGGATCAGCACCAGACCGACCAGAGCCCAATGCCACCAAAGAAGTGTGATCATCCGGGTTTGTCCTCGCGGGAGAGGTTTCGACGTGCCGTCGGGAGATTCTTGCCACATCCCCGCCGATCCGTCGAGGGTGTGGCGAATCTTGTACCATTGATTCCCCAAGAGGATGAAGCAAAATTATTAGGAGGATGAGATGGGAAGCTTGCCTTTGAGGAACGATAATAGTTCACCGCGCGCTCGTTTTGGGATATAAATATCGAAACTTTTGCCTGATTTTAATTTTACTGAAAGGAAAACAGCCCCTTTTACGTTGGCGTACCAAGAATCATTGTCTCTGTATAATGTTGCTTTTTTGATGTCTGATATGGGAAATGATTGAATGTCAAACCAAAAGGGCATGCGGATAATCAGATTCGACGCATCAGCGGTGACGATGATCCAATGAAAGAGCGCAACAACTATAGAGAGCAGAATTGTGCTTGCGACCATGATGAGAATCATATGTTTCGAATTTAGAGAGGACAGATGGGTTGGAACGAGAAAGAGAACCATAAGACTGATGTAAATGACAGAGTTCACATATCCTGTTTTTACACCACTGTATCGGAAACGTTCCTTCATATAAAAAACGACAGGTTCAATGCCATGAATGTCCGCCTGTTTCTGCCTTTTTAAATCAGTTGGTGGTTTTTGCATGCCAAAATCCATGTAATATCCTTCGTTTTTCTCCTCAACGGGGTGAGCAATCCACCCATTTTTCTCCATTTCTTTTTGGAGCACTTGAAGCTTTTCATTGTCACCGCTTGCATTGAACACGCTTATAAATTCTTTGCCCCTTTTGTCATTCCAACCCATCACATCGATGCCGTGAGTTTCTGCCAATTTTTTTGCCGATTGGATGCGGGCTTTCCCTATCTCTTCTGCAGTCATTGTTGACCCCCAATGTTCCTACCGACGTTCATTAAGAAACAACAGGAAAGCCGCTGGGGACTTCCGGGTATGCTCCAGAATGGGGGGATAGTGTGCCAGTTTTTTCATAGCGTCAATTTACATAGAGCTTAGCGGTGAGCGGTTATGTCAGTTGGTTTTTGGTGCCCTTTCCCCTCCCGGTTGCCAGGGGATCGGTTCGGGCCGTATCTTGGGCGCGTCGATGAACCTGAGGTGTTTCGCGCATGTCGCCCCTGCCGTCTTTGCCGCCTTCGGGCACGCCCTCCGCCCGCGAACGCCGCCCGGTGCGGGAGCTGCCGCTTGCCCGACTCATTCCGAACATGCTGACGCTGATGGCGCTCTGCTCGGGCCTCACTGCCGTACGGTTTGCGCTGGCCGAGCAGTGGGACAAGGCGGTTCTCGCCATCGTTGCGGCCGCGATTTTCGATGTTCTGGACGGGCGTGTGGCCCGCATGATGGGCTTGGCCAGTCGGTTTGGCGCCGAGCTCGATAGCCTCGCGGACCTGGTGGCCTTTGGCGTTGCCCCTGCGCTGACAATCTATTTCTGGGCGCTTCAAGACATCGGACGATTCGGATGGTTGGTCGTTTTAGCCTACACGGTCTGCATGGCGCTTCGTCTGGCGCGTTTCAACACGATGCTGGAGGACCAGACCGCTCCCGCCTGGACAAAAAGTTTTTTCAACGGAGTGCCCGCGCCCTCGGGCGCTGGTCTTGCGCTGATTCCGCTGATTGTCTTTCTGCAGTGGGGCGAATCGGCGCATGTGCCGTCGGTTTTTGTGGCGGTGTGGCTGCTCGTCGTGGGGGGCCTGCTGATTAGCCGTTTGCCGACGTTGTCCTTGAAAGGGCGGCGGATTTCGTCCCTCTGGGTTGCGCCGTTTATGGTCGGCATGGGGCTCTTTTTTGCCGCGCTGATCACGAACACGTGGTTGACGATGACGGTGAGCGGGGGGCTGTACCTCGCCTCGTTGCCCTATGCGTGGTTCCTTTATCGTCGCCGCGAGCGTCAGGATGAGAAAGCCTCGCTCACACCCTAAGGAGTTTTCGGTATGCCTCTGACGGTTGATATCCCTCTGCCCGGTAACCGAGGCGTTCTGTCCATCGGCAATCACCTGCCGTTTGTCCTGATCGCGGGGCCGTGCCAGTTGGAATCGCGCAGCCATGCGCTGGAGATGAGCGCTGCGCTGGCCGCGATCCGGGACCGTTTCAAGATTGGGGTGATTTACAAAACGTCGTTTGACAAGGCAAACCGGACCTCGCTCAGCGCCAAGCGCGGGCTTGGGATGGAGGAAAGTCTGCCCATTTTGGCCGAGGTGCGTGCGACAACGGGCCTTCCTGTCATCACCGATGTTCACGAGCGCGAACAGTGCGCTCGCGTGGCGGAGGTGGTGGATGTTCTGCAGATCCCCGCGTTCCTCTGCCGTCAGACGGATTTGCTGCTGGCGGCCGCGCAGACGGGCAAGGCGGTCAACGTCAAAAAGGGCCAGTTCCTTGCGCCCTGGGACATGAAAAACGTCGCGGACAAGCTAGCGTCCACGGGGAACACCAAGATCCTTTTGTGCGAACGTGGGACTTCGTTCGGGTACAACGCGCTCGTGAATGATTTTCGCGCCCTGCCCATCATGGCCGAAACCGGGTATCCGGTCGTGTTTGACGCGACGCACTCGGTTCAGCAACCGGGCGGACAGGGGACCTCGACAGGGGGGGATCGCCGCTTTGTTGCGCCGTTGGCCCGCGCCGCGATCGCCGTTGGCGTTGCCGCCGTGTTTATGGAAACGCACGAGGACCCGGACCGTGCGCCCTCCGACGGGCCGAACATGGTCCCCTTACGCGATGTGCCTGCGCTCATCGAAACGCTTATGGCGTATGATGCCCTCACGAAATCAGGAAAGGTTTTTGGATGACCGACACGCTCTTGTCACGGGAAGAGGCGTTTGAATCCCTTCTCGCGCCCTACGCCACGAAAGCCTCGGAAAGCCGTGGACGGCTTGTCCCTGAGCCGCCCAGCGCGACGCGCACGTCGTTCCAGCGCGACCGCGACCGCATCATTCACGCGGGTGCATTCCGCAAGCTGCGCAACAAGACTCAAGTGTTCATCGAAAGCGAAGGGGATTATTACCGCACGCGGCTGACGCATTCCCTCGAAGTCGCGCAAATCGCGCGCGTTCTGGCGCATGCGCTGGGGCTCAACGAGGACCTGACCGAGACGATTGCTCTTGCCCATGACCTGGGGCACACGTGTTTCGGTCACGCGGGCGAGCAAGCGCTGGATGCCGCGATGAAGCCGTGGGGTGGGTTTGACCACAACGAGCAGACCTTCCGAATCCTGACCAATCTCGAGCGGCGCTACATCGGATTTAACGGCCTGAATCTGACGTGGGAGACGCTGGAGGGGGTGGCCAAGCACAACGGCCCCCTGACCGCCGAAGGACCCGGCCAACTCTCGCCGACCGTGGCGGCGTTTCAAGAAGTCTGGGACCTGGAGGTCGGCAGCTTTGCGGGTCCCGAAGCCCAGATCGCCGCTGCTGCGGACGATATCGCTTACAACACGCACGACGTGGACGATGGGTACCGCGCGGGGTTCTTTAGCCTGCAGGACGTGGGGAGCCTTCCCTTGTTCGGCCCCATCCTGGAGGACACGCGCCGCCATCATCCCGATGTGGAGGACGATCGCTTGATGCACGCCGTTGTCCGCCAAGTCATCGGGACGATGGTGACGGATTTGTTGGATTCAACACGGGCGGCCCTCACCACGCTGCGGCCCATGACGGCGGCGGACATTCGCCACGCGCGGCAACCGCTCGCGAAGTTCAGCTTTGGCATGCGCCAACACGAAGAAGTGATCCGCGCCTTTCTGCAAGGCCGTGTCTACCGCCACCCTCGGGTGGAGGAAGCCTGCGCGGAGGCCGACCGAATCGTGCGTGGGCTCTTTACCCGCTTTCGGGAGGACCCCGCCGCGTTGCCCACCGATTGGGCGGCAAGGTCGAAAGCCGCCGAGATCGCGGGCGGGGAATCGGCCCGCATGCGCGTGGTTGCCGATTACATTGCGGGCATGACCGACCGATTCGCCCGCAAGGAAGATCGACGGCTTATCGGCAGCCTGTAAGGGGGCCAAGGCACGGTTAAGGCCGAGGAAAAGGGTGGTTGGGGAATCTTTGCCCCAAGAATTGAGTCAGACAAGGAATAAATTCGGGTGAAGAAGGCAAGTGTCCTCCTGGGATGACATGCATCTCGGCTTTCCCAGAGGGGAACCGATCGTGTAGAGCGCGAGCAAATCGCTCAGGGATGATTTCATCCTTGTTGCCGTGAATCTGAAGAACGTGACACGTGACACGGTGAGCTACTTCGTCAGCTTGCCACGGGTCCCGCACGATCCACGCGGCGAGTTGCGGATGTATCACGCGAAGCCAAGGGAGATGATGTTGTGCGACGTCCACTATCGAAGACATGGACGCGATCAAGACCAGCGCTTGCGGGTTGACACCCTCTTGAGCGCAGAGAAACGTGGCAGGTAAGGTTCCAAGGGATGCAGCCATAATGACAAGTTTTTGAGGATCAATCGGTTTGATACTGGTGTGTTCCTGGCGTCCCGTTAACACGTTATAAGCTGTCCTTGCATCAAGGATCAGACCCCGTTGGCTTGGCGTGCCACTTGAGCCGCTGAAGCCGCGCCAGCCCAGGACGAGAGAGCTAATCCCCCACTGTGAAAGAAGTCGGATGGTGCTTGTACAAAAAGCCAGATTTTTTGATCGTCCAGGCAGCAAGAGAACGACGGGTCCATTGTTATGCGAAGATGGTGTCTGCCAAGCAACAAGGTTTTTCCCGTCGGGGGTTGGGATTATTATTTCGTTTGTATGCGGCAAGACGGTTTGGCCCATCTTTTCATTAACATATGCTGGTGTGCAATATGTTGCAGCTTGACTGTTGTACATGAAGCGTCTCGGGTTCAAAATAGCCCAGGAAGCTATTCATGTGCGTTTTAAACCCGATCGCGGTACAAATGCGTTCAAGGAAGGCTGTTCAGGGCTTTGCATGGTGTCGGGGCGCTTTTTGAGTTAATTGAAACGCAATGTTTGTCATCCTAGCAGAGTAAGGATTGTTTGTCTATTAGTTTCATGCTTTCCCCAGTCTCCTGTGAACGATCAAGGACCTGTTTTTGCTCACCCGTTTGATAGCCAACCTTTGATAAAATGAGCTGAACATTAGGCCGTATGCAGGTCTTGACGAAAGTACGGAGGGGAAAGCGAGCCGCCTCGCCTTCGGGCGTTGAAAAGCCTTGCGGAGATTCCTGACTCATTCTTCGGGCGTTGGACCCTTGAGGCAGGCGCGGCGTCCGAGAGGATGATGTTCGGCCAGGGCGCGGGCCAGGTGGTCCGAGGCGACGCGCGTGTAAATCTGCGTCGTGCCGAGGTCCGCGTGACCGAGAAACACTTGCACGCTGCGCAGATCGGCTCCGTGCTCCACAAGGTGTGTTGCGAAACTGTGCCGGAGGACGTGCGGGCTGAGGCGGTCGGGCGCAAGGCCCGCCGCGATCCCGGCCTCGCGGACGAGCTGGAAAAACCGCTGGCGGGTCAGGGGCCGTTGGCCTCCATGGGCGGGCGAGGGAAAGAGCCACGGGCACGTTGCGCGACGTGGCCCCAAGAGGGTGTCACGGTGGTGGATCCAGGTTGCAAGCGCCTTGAGCGCGGGCTCACCCAGGGGAATGCAGCGTTCCTTGCCCCCTTTGCCCAGAACACGGACCATCCCGCGTTGGGGCTGAACGGAGGTGGTTGTGAGATTCACAAGTTCGCTAATGCGCAGACCCGCTGCGTAAAGGACTTCCAAGAGGGCGCGAAGGCGTGCCCCCGCCGCGCCGGGCTCGTGCATCGCGGCGGTGAGCAGCGCCTGCACTTCTGTTTCCGTGAGAGCTTTGGGCAAGGGCTTGCCAAGGCGTGGGCTTGCCAGGCCTTGCGTCGGATCGTCGGAGCGGATTCCCTCGGAGACGAGAAACCGAAAAAACTGCCGCAGCGCTGACAGATGCCGTGCCTGCGTGCGGGACGCGGCGGTGGCAAGCGTTTCGATGTACCCGCGCAGGTCGTCCTCTCCCGCGTCCGCCAAGCTCGTTCGCGCAAGGTTGGTTTGGAGAAAACCTCCCGCAGCGTGAAGATCGCGGGCGTACGCAAGGCATGTGTTGACCGCCGCGTTGCGTTCGGCGCGCATGCGGTCCAGAAACGCCTCAATCAGCCCCCTGGAGCGCGGATCGGGTCCCTGAAGACGCAGGGGGTTGGGGGAAGACGGCGGCGCGGGGACTCGGGCAGGGGACATAGGGGCCTTCGGACAAGGGGGGCGGGGGCGGGGCCCTGTGTCGAGTCTCGCGGCAGTCTACCACAGAACGCTTCTGGCTGGTTCCTTCGGGCTTGGTTCCACGCCGAGCCTCTTTCATCTCCAGGAGGAACATTCGCGCGTTCCTGTGCTAGCCTGGGCCGTTCAAATCCGGATCAAGAGGAGCATCATGCGTCTTGTGTTTTTTGGCGATGTCGTAGGCCGCAGCGGGCGCGACGGACTTGCGCGGCATGTGCCCGTGCTGCGGGATCGGTTTCACCCCGAGGTTGTGATCGCGAACGTTGAGAACGCGGCGAGGGGGTTTGGCGTGACGCTGAAAATCGTGCGCGAACTGACCGAGCTGGGCATCCATGTCTTCACGACGGGCAATCACGTCTGGGATCAACGGGAACTGGTGGGAACGATTGACAGCGAGCCCCGGCTCCTCCGTCCCCTCAACTATCCCGAAGGCACGCCGGGGCGGGGGCTCTATTGGCACAAACTCCCGGACGGGCGGGGACTCTTGGTTCTGAACCCCCTCGGGCGTTTGTTCACGGGTCACCTTATCGATGATCCGTTTGCGGCAACCGAGGCCGTGCTCGCGCGGCAATCCCTCGGCACTTCGGGTGTGAACGCGATTTTCGTGGACTTTCACGCCGAGACAACGGCCGAGAAAATGGCCTTGGCGAACGTCCTGGATGGGCGCGTGTCGGCGGTTGTGGGAACGCACACGCACGTCCCCACGGCGGACGCGCGGATCCTGCCGCGCGGGACTGCTTACCTGACCGATGCCGGGATGTGCGGTGATTACGACAGTGTGATTGGCAACCAAAAAGACGCGGCGGTCTGGCGGTTCACGCGCAAGATCCCCGGCGAGCGTCTCGCGCCTGCCGAGGGTGAGGCCACCGTCTGCGGTGTGTTTCTGGAAACCGACGATTCAACCGGCCTTGCCAAGCGCATCACCCCCTTCCGTTGCGGCGGGGTGATGGGGGAGGAGAGGGCAGAGCGAACGGGTGGGTGAACGAAAGATGAAGGGGGATGTGTTGGAGGGGGACAAAATTCCGGGCCTTTTGCGAGCCCACAAAGTTTTGCGTCACCAAAACTAACAACCCTCTGGATTCAACATCATCGCGGACATCAAGTTTCCTCGATCGGATTCTCCGCGAAGCGTTGTGCGACGGTAACTGAAAAATCGCCGTTCATCAGCGTACGTATCGGCCGAAGAAGGGTCCACGGCGGTAACCCCTGCTGCTGACAGGCGCGCCGCGACATACCCCGGCAGGTCGAACAAACTCCGCCCTTCGGTGTTGAGGGATGGGCGGAAAAAGCGTTCCGAAGACGGGGCTTGATGCACGAACGCCTCACGCACCTCGGGTCCCACTTCGTAAGAATTTTGAGCGATGCAAGGGCCTATGGCGGCGAGGATACGGGTGCGGTGGGCCCCGAGATGTTCCATGGCCTCCAGGACGCTTTCCAGAATCCCCGCGAGGGCACCTCGCCAGCCTGCATGCGCCGCGCCCACGATGCCGGCCGTGGGATCCGCCAACAGGACGGGGGCGCAATCGGCGGTGAGGATCATCAGACCCAGTCCCGGCGAGCGCGTCACGAGAGCGTCCGCTTCGGGAGGGCCTTCGATCCCCCAGGGCTCCGTGACCGTGACGGTCCGGGTGCCATGGACTTGGCGGACCCGAAGGAGGCGCGTGGGGTCAAGGCCCAGAAATTCGGCGGCGCGGCGGCGGTTCTCGGCGATGCGTTCGGGGGTATCGCCCCCCGTTGAGCTTCCACCGTTCAGGGACGCGTACGGCCCCTCGCTGACGCCGCCGAGACGCGTGAAAAAGGCGTGCCGCACGGTAGGGCACTCCTTCAACCGAGGGGCTTGGATCACCTCGAGGGGGCCTGCTTGTGCACCCGTCATGCGAAGCCTGCGATCTCGTCCGTCAAGGAAGCGGGCACGAACCCCATCGCCTTGAATCGTACGCCGGTTTCGTCGGGGGATGTGAGAAAACGCAAAGCCCCGTCCACGGCGGTTGCTTCCTCCGGGGTCGCGTTACGTTTCAGGTGGGCGGCGCGGAGGCCAATCCCCAGGTCGTCCAGAAAAGCGCCCTGGCCCTTGGGACCAAGGACTCGAAGACCTGCACGGGTGATCTCCTCCGTGAGGAGGCTGAAATCCACGTCCGCCGAAACGTCCACGTCCCCTGGGCGCTCAAGAAAGTCAACGAGCTGATGTTGGGAGAGGGCATGCAGCGTGTCACGTCCCGTGGGCGCGGTTGCGCCGTAGTCCATGACGAGCCCGCCTCCCGATCGTCGCGCCACGCGCTCGGCCAGGGTGCGGAGAATCAGGGACCGTTCGGTGGAGACTTCAGCGATCGTGCTCGGGGGAGCCTCGCGCAACGGGGCAGGGATCAGCGCGGAAAAAGCGGGGTTGGGGGGGGATTGTGTCCAGACCAACGTGTCTTCGGGGCCTGTTGTCACCAAGCGCTCGCACCATCCTTCGTCTGTGCGGACAAATTGTCGAGCGGGCAGCGCGTCAAAAAACTCGTTGGCGAGCACGAACAGGGGACAGGAGGGCAAGTCGTCCAGGGAATCTGGAAAAACGGGGTGCCACGCGCTGAACTGACGATGCAGGCGCACGCGGAAGGATTCGTTGCTTTCCAGCAGATAGAGGGACAGCGCTTTGTGGAATCCCTCAACCTTGGCGGTTGCGCGCAGCACGTCCTCCAAAAGCTTGCCGCGACCTGGGCCCAGTTCCAGAAAGGCGATTTTGGGGGGCCTGCCCAAAAGCCGCCACAGGTCCGCGAACCAGAGGCCCACCATCTCGCCGAACATTTGGCTCATCTCGGGGGCCGTGATGAAATCGCCCTCCGCCCCCAACCGTTCGCCCTGGCGGTAGTACCCGTAGGTGGGGTGTTGAAGGGCAAGCCGCATGTACTGCGCGACGGTTAAAGGTCCGTTGGCCGTGATGAGCTTCTGCAAAACGCGGAACAGACGAGTCATCAGGCTTTCTCCCGAGAAACACGGCGGAAGGTCCGTCCCATCAGGAAAAGACCCGCGACGAGGACCGGCAAGGACAAGACTTGCCCCATCGTGACACCCTCCCAGAGGAACCCGAGTTGCGGGTCGGGTTCCCGGAACAGCTCCACCACCAGACGCGCGAGGGCATACCCGGTCAGGAAGGCGCCTGCCAAAAAGCCGTGCCGCGCCCGAAGGGGAGGAGACCGCGCGAGAACCGCGAGCAGCAAAAAGAGGAGGAGGCCCTCCAGTCCGGCCTCGTACAGTTGGCTGGGATGGCGCGGCGCATCGCCCGCATGGGGAAAGATAACGCTCCATGGAACGTCGGTCACACGTCCGTAGAGCTCGCCGTTCACGAAATTCGCGAGCCGCCCCAGAAACAGCCCGATAGGGACGGCCTGGGCCACGGTATCGCTGAGGACCAGAAGGGGGAGATTCCGCGTTCGGGCAAACAGGGCCGCGCTGATCAAAACGCCCGCGAGCCCACCATGGAACGACATGCCGCCGTGCCACACGTAAAGCGCTTCCAACGGATCAGCGAGGTAGAAGGGCAGATTGTAGAACAGAACATACCCGATCCGTCCGCCCAGCACAGTCCCCAAAATGATCCACGTTAACAGGTCATCGTAATCCTTGGGCTGAGGGCTTCCCGGCGGGGCGTTTCGTGCCAAACGGCGGCAGTAGAGGCCTCCCACCAGAAAGGCCACGACGTAGGCCAAGGCGTACCATCGCACCTGAAACGGGCCTAAGCTCAACGCGACGGGGTCCAAGGGGGGGAAGGACAGCATGGCGCGGGAAGCCTTGCGGCAAGAGGGAAGGGGCTATGGAAAGAGCGGGTCGGTTGACGATGTCAGGTTGTTGTGAGGACCAAAGCCCCGCGGAGATTTCGTTCCCTCCCTTTCTCAGAACTGATGCTCAATCTGAAAGAAATAGCGAGGGTTTTCCCCATTCCCGTACACAGGTGTCGTGATTCGGCGGGTTAAGGGAAAGGCAAGGCCAAAGCTCCCTGAGACGCCATAATCCGACGCCACGCGGAACCCCACCCCTGCCGAACTGCCCGATTCGGATTTTTGGGCCGTGCTCGCTGTGTTCCAGACCGTACCTCGGTCATAAAACCCGTACGGGATGAGGAGAAACCCGCCCCACGCTGGCGCACCGCCGTAGCGGACTTCTGCAGAGAACGCGACTCCGTGATCCCCCATGATCTCAGAATCGTCATAGGCACGACCAAACGCTTGGCCGCCATGCCCAAATTGCTCGGACGAGTAGAGAGTCCCGGAGGCGACCTGCGCAGCAACCGCGGTTGAAACCTCCCAGGTGTTGGGAAGGGCTTGGACCCGAGAGGCCTTCAGCCCCATTTTCGTAAAATCCGGCCTTGCATCGGCGCGAGAAAGATTGAGTTGGCCCGGTCGATTGGAACCCAAGACCGGAAGCCCTTGCGTCACCGTGGCACTTGCGAAATTTTGTCCGCTGAATCGGTCAGCGTTTTGATAGCTCATCCCGATGCTTGCTGTGCGGACACGATCCCGTGTCAGGGGGCTTCCCAGCGTGTCCGACGACGTGTCTCGCCCCTCTAATGCCACGCGCCCTCTGACGTTCTCATCCCGCTGTCGGATGAAACTGTACTCAAAGGCGGTTCCCACGGCGGTCGATCGGCTTTTGATCTCCTCAGGCTTCAGGGTGTAGCCGGGAGCTGCCGCCGTGCGTGAGCCGTAAACGGTCAGCGTCCCGCCGGGCACCAGCGTAGCCTCGTGCTTGAGGCTGCCATATTTAACCTCATTCCAAGGCAGAGAAGAAAACACGTTGAGCGTCGTTCGTTGATTGGGAAAGACGACAACCTGCGTTTGGGCCTGGCCCTCATAAGGTCCCAGAAAACGCGAACCCAAATTGTCGACACCGACGGACCCCGTGACACGCGGCTCAGGCCTGTTTTTCAAAACAAGCCGCACAGCGCCTTCAGCACCGGTGCCCGAGGGCATTTCCTCCATAATCGCCTGCAGGCTAACGCCCGGCAGATCGTTCAACAGCAAGAGAACATTCTCAATCTGATCGGCCTTCAGGGGGCGGAACGAAAGGAGCTTATCGGTTCCTTGTTTGATAAGATGGTTTTTGGCCAAGGCATCATCGCAACGGACCTCTCCAATGAAGCCTTCCACCACACGAAGGAGGATGTTTCCGTTTTTCATATCCTGCTGAGGGACATACGCCCGCGAGAGAAAATACCCCGCCTTGCGGTACTTCTCGGTCACCTGCTCGGCAAGGGTCCACACCTTGTTCGCCGTGATGTCATGGTCAAGGTAGGCGGCGTAAAGGTCGTGAAGCTCGGCTTTTGAAAAAACACGTGTGCCAAGGATGGACACGCTGCGCACATGAATCGTTGTGCGCTCACTTCCCTCCGGAGCCTGACCAGGAGGAGACATCTCGCGGGGCTTTTCGAGGGGAGCCGTGACAAGGGGGAGAGTCGGTTGCTGATTCTCCTCACGTTCCCCGATGCGTCCCGCGTCGGCGGGGCCCAGCAAAACGGCGGCCCAGCTCCCTGACGATACGATGATACTCAGGCACCACGCCATACAGACCCGGCACAAGACGATCTTAAGATTCGTCGCAAACCGCATGGGAGAACTCCGCCCTCACTCAACAAGCCGTTGCAACGGAAGACTTCCCCCACCAAGGCTAACCTGCCCGTGGAGCTCTTCCTTCTTCCGGGGAGAGAGTTTGCCTCTTAACCTCTCAATTTGTCTATCCTCTTGCTCTCGCTCTTGCCTGTGCTCCATAGTCCAGCCTTTCCCGAACTCCGTTTACTGAGCGTCTCGGACGATGACCCCAAGCGACACCTTTTTGCTGCCCCCCGCCGTCCCCTCTTCGCGGGGCAAAAGTGATTCGTACAGCGCCCACGACATTGAGGTTCTGGAAGGCCTGGAGCCCGTCCGTCGTCGCCCCGGCATGTACATCGGCGGCACGGACGAAGCCGCGCTGCATCACCTTGTGGCCGAAGTTCTGGACAACGCCATGGACGAAGCCGTCGCGGGCTACGCGAGCCGGATCGAGATGGTGCTGAACTCGGCCACCAGCGTCACGGTGCACGACAACGGGCGCGGAATCCCCGTGGACCCGCACCCCAAGTTTCCGGGCATTTCGGCCTTGCAGATTATTCTGACGACCCTGCACTCGGGCGGAAAGTTTTCGAACAAAGTCTACGAGACGGCGGGCGGCTTGCACGGCGTGGGTGTTTCCGTCGTCAACGCGTTGGCGGAAACCCTGGTTGTCGAAGTCGCGCGGGACAAACGCCTTCACGTCCAGACCTACCATCGCGGCGTCCCCGAGGGCCCCGTGAAGGCTTCAGGCGCAACCTCGCGCCGGGGAACGAGCGTGACGTTTTCGCCCGACCCGCAAATCTTCGGCACCAAGGCGCGGTTCAAGCCCGCGACGCTGTTTCGCCTCGCCCGGTCCAAGGCGTACCTGTTTCGCGGCGTCACGATCCGGTGGACGTGCGACCCGGCGTTGCTGAATGGCGCGGACGACCCCACCCCCACCGAGGCCGAGCTTCACTTTCCCGGCGGGCTTTCGGACTACTTGGCCTCCGCGCTCGGCGAACGCGCGACCCTCACGCCGACGCTCTTTACAGGGCTTGCCGACCTGCCCGAGGGCCAGGGCCGTGTTGAATGGGCCGTGGCTTGGCCCGAGGACAGCGAAGGCTTTTGCCATTCGTACTGCAACACGGTTCCGACCCCTCAGGGCGGCACGCACGAATCGGGGCTGCGCTCGGCGCTCGTGCGGGGGCTGCGCGGGTACGGCGAGATGACGGGCAACCGCCGCGCGGGTGTTCTTGCGGGCGAGGATGTTTTCAGCGGGGCTAGCGCCCTCTTGTCGCTCTTCCTGCGGGAGCCGCAATTTCAAGGCCAGACCAAGGAGCGGCTTTCCAACGCCGAGGCTCTGCGGCTTGTGGACCAGGTTGTGAAAGACCACCTGGACCATTGGCTCGCCGCCGATCCTGCGGGTAGCAGCGTGCTGTTGGAGCGCCTGATTCTGCGGGCCGAGGAGCGCCTGCGCCTCTCCCAAGCCCGCGACATGGCCCGCAAGACCGCCACGCGGCGGCTGCGCTTACCTGGCAAACTGGCCGATTGCGCCCGCACTGCGCCCGAGGGCACCGAGATTTTCCTGGTCGAAGGTGATTCGGCAGGCGGGTCGGCTAAACAAGCGCGGGACCGGGAAACGCAAGCCATCCTCCCCTTGCGCGGCAAGATTCTCAACGTCGCCAGCGCCAGCGT
The DNA here is from genome assembly GCA_903869345.1 of uncultured Pseudomonadota bacterium. Taxonomy (GTDB): domain Bacteria; phylum Pseudomonadota; class Alphaproteobacteria; order UBA9219; family UBA9219; genus CAIPYM01. The sequence continues at coordinate 40,376 of CAIPYM010000024.1, read as the reverse complement.
TGAAAAACTCCGCGCCAACCAGGAAATCGCGGACCTCACGCAAGCGCTGGGGTGCGGCCTGGGCAGCGCGTTTGACGGGGCTAAGCTGCGCTACGAGCGCGTCATCATCATGACCGACGCCGACGTGGACGGGGCGCACATCGCTTCGCTGCTCATGACGTTCTTTTACCGCGAGATGCCGGGGCTCGTGGACAGCGGGCACCTTTACCTGGCGCAGCCGCCGCTCTACCGACTCAGCTCCAAGGGCCAGACGCTTTATGCCCGCGACGAGGCCCACCGCGACAGGCTTTTGGAAACCGCGTTCAAGGGCAACTCCAAGGTGGAGATCAGCCGCTTTAAAGGCCTCGGCGAGATGATGCCCGCCCAACTGCGCGAGACGACGATGGCCACTGCATCACGCTCCCTCTTGCGCGTGCGCGTGGCCCTGCCCGACGAGCCCAACCCCGCCGAGGAGCGCCGCACGACCGAGGCCCTCGTCGAAAGCCTCATGGGACGCAAGGCCGAAGCCCGGTTCCGATTCATCCAAGACAACGCGCCGTACGTGAAGGACGTGGATGCGTAGGGGGGAAGCAGTTGATGTGGGGTTTTTGTGACGTCGGGTTAGAGGGTGAGCTCGCCCATCGAAGGGGGGGGGTGTTGAAAAGCACCTGGGGGTAAGACACGCTTGAACGACGGTCGTCTTATTACTGAGGTTCGGAATACTTCTGCAGCAGTTGGGTCAAATAAAGCAATAACCCCCGCGACTCTGTTCCGCCTCGCCCGCATCCGCCCTCTCGCTTTACGCCATTTCACCTGCGCCGCACGGTGGGGCTCAGGATAGGTTGGCATCGTGCGTTCGGCTTCTTGCCGAAGTCTTATCCTGAGATTGATCACACGTTGTGAATCCTGGGGTGTTGACGCGCTTTGCTTTTGTCTCCATCCCACCTCACGTCGTGCCTGACGGTATTGAGCAAGCAGGTGGAGTCGCTCTTTCCCAGGCACAATCTGCCGGATCACACGCAGAACACGCGCTGTTCGATCAAAATACTCTGGTTGAACGAACGGGTGGCTTGCCTGCCCAGTGTTCACGTCCCGGGTGATCGGGTGATGCGTCGGGTCGATCTTGATGCCATAGTCGGCAAAGACGACCGTTTTGGTCGTGCCGTCTGCATCCGTCACCTCGATACGATCCGAACACCAACGCATGATGGCAGGCTTGCCATCGGCATCAAACAGAGCCGCGCTAACCCCCTCCGTGCCACAACCGTCGTTGATGATGTATTTTGTGCCGCCCTCCGTAACAACTTTGACAATGCCCGGCATATGGGTATGGCCATAGAGGATAAAAGTATATGGCGAGTCTCGCAGCCACGTTTCCAGGCCCGATAGGACGCCCATGTGTTTGTTGATGAAATCTTTAATGAGGTGCTTCGCCGCGCGTGCAGGCGAAAAATGCTTCGCGCGTTCCGCGAGGGGTGGGGAAATGCACTGCAGGACGGTCTGAACAAATTGATGATGAATGACCTTATCAAGCCGCGCCACAAGCTCGTAGGCGGCGTTCCCGATACCATAAAGCGCCTTAATCCTCGGAGGATCGCGGGCGTCGCCATGTTCAACCAAGCCTTTTTTTCCGTCAGCCGTTATATATTCCGCCGTGTGTTCGATCTTGACCCCGAAGAGCGTTCTCCCCGTTGCGCGGCGATGATGCTTGTCCGTGCCTGTAACCTGTTGAATTGTTTTGCCGCGCACCCTTTCAGCTTCGTGATTGCCCGGAATATAGGTGACGTCTGCTCCCTGATGGGCCAGCTTGAAAAGAGAGGCGAGAACGAGCCAATGATTATCGGGGAATTTGAAACGCCTTTTCCCCTTCATCGCCTCCAGATCGACGATGTCGCCCACAAGCCATAGGCGCCGGGGCTGCACGTGGGACAGCATATGTGCTTGTTCCCCGGCATAGGCCATGAAGGTGCCCAAATGCAGGTCTGAAATAGACATGTCATGACAGAGAGCATCCGTGCCATCGGCACGACGAATAAATTGCAGCTTAAAATCAAGTCCCTGAATCTCAATCGTGCGAACGTCGCCCGTTTTAATCTTGGTTCTTTCTTGTTTTTTAAACATGTGTTCTCTCACGAGGTCGTCCCGACACCAACACGGGCGCTCAATAGCGAGGTCGTTTTGAAAAGTCAAAAAGGCGGATCGGCCTTTGTTTCTCCGCCAAAATCTCCATCAATCCTGGAGCGCCGTTTTGGGGGGAGGATGCGAGGGCGGGGTCCCTCATCCCTCGGACCCCAGCGGGGATCTGGTCCTCTATCGGGGATGGTCAAAAACGGACGACACACGGGCGGAAAACAGGGCTTTTTCCACCGTTTGGGCACAAAAAAACCCGCGATTCGGCCAAAACGCGGGTACACTACGCCATGGGTTTGTCAATACCCCTTTGAACCCGCCGAGTCAAGAAAAAAATCCAGAAAAAATCCTCTCCTCCCGAAGGCGTCCTCGCGCCGCGTCATGTCGTGATCAAAACGTGGGGGTGCCAGATGAACGTCGACGATTCGGGGCGGATTCTCCGCCGCGTACCGTCAACGCCTTCCCGGAAACCCCGTGCCTTCAGAAATCCCGGTCGACGGCGAAGTCCACGAGATCGAGCAGCACGCGGCGGAGGGGCGTGTCCGGAAAAAGCCCGAGTGCATCCCGCGCCATCGCGCCGTAGTGGTGGGCACGCTCCAAGGAATCGCGCAACGCCTCCCGCGCCTGCAAGAGTCGTTGCGCGTGGAGCAAGTCTTCGGGCCGTCGGTCTTGCTCTTCCATCGTTCGCCGCCAAAAGGCGCGCTCGGCCTCGTTGCCCCGGTGAATGGCCAGAATGACGGGCAGGGTCACCTTGCCTTCGCGGAAGTCGTCCCCGACCGTTTTGCCAAGCAACGTTTGCTCACCGCCGTAATCCAACACGTCGTCCGCGATCTGAAACGCAATCCCCAGGTTCAGGCCGAACGTCCGGAGCGCTTCTTCCTCGGGCGCGGGCCGCCCCGCAACAACCGCTCCAATTTGGCACGACGCCGCGAAAAGCTCGGCGGTTTTGGCGCGGATAATGTCGAGGTAGGTCTGTTCGCTGAGCGTGCTGGTACGGGCCGCCTCCAGCTGGCGAACCTCACCTTCCGCGATGACAGCCCCCGTGTCCGCGAGGATGCGCAAAACATCCAGCGAGCCGTCCTCCACCATCATCTGAAACGCGCGGCTGATGAGAAAATCGCCGACCAGGACGCTCGACGCATTGCCGAAAAGGGCATTGGCGGAAGGCACGCCGCGTCGCACGGTGCTGGCGTCCACAACGTCGTCGTGCAGCAACGTCGCCGTGTGCATGAACTCCACGCAGGCGGCCAGCGCGTGATGCCGCGTTCCCTCGTAACCGCAAAGCCGAGCCCCTGCGAGCGTCAAAAGAGGCCGAAGGCGTTTGCCCCCAGCGGCAATGACGTGACGTGCCAGCTGGGGCACGAGCGGAACGCGACTCAGAAGACGTTGAAGAACAAGGTTGTTAACGGCAGTCAGATCGTCCTCAACCAGTGCGGTCAAGCGGGTGAGTGCCGAACCGTCCCCCCGCAGGCGCGAGGGGTTTTCTGCGCTTGAGGCTTGCGCACGCTTGGCCCGGCGCAGGGGATCAAGGGGAACAACACGGGCCATGGTCGATGATCTCCCCCGCGCGCACCGCCCTTTTGCTGAACAACGCGACAGGTGTGCAGGGTGCGCCTTTTTGCCCGCCTTTGCGAGCCCCCGGCTTTACGCATTCACAAAAGGGTTCTTCATGGAATCGTCGGTGTCACGGCGGAGAATCCAAGCGTTAACAAGGCCTCCTCCCAACGCATGACAGGCAACGGTGTACCCCTCGGGACAGAGGGCTTTGACGTCGAGGGGGGGGGCTCCCATACGGCTCAGGACCAAGAGACCCAGAATCCAGCTTCTTCGTCCTCTTGCCGCTGTCAGATGATTGATCGTGAGTTTGCGCCAAGCAAGGGCGTGACCTGTTTCCACCACCAGAAGAACACCCTTCGGAGCCAGGGTTTTCAGCAGCTGGCGCAAGGCGAGCGGACGATCCTTGACCACCCTCAGCAGCGAGGCAGCGGACACCACATCGGCCGTTCCGTCATCTTCAGCAATGCTTTCAAGGGCAACACAGGCAAACCGAGGCGAATCCACCGTTCCTGAATGGCGCGTTGCGATCTCCACCGCATCGGCGTTCGAATCGAAACCCATCACACGGTAGCCCCTCTCGGCGGCAAGACGTGCAACGAGCCCAGGTCCACACCCGATATCGAACCAGGTTTTACCGGCCCCTGGCGGCAAAAGGGCGACCGCTTCACGGTGAATTTGTTGGTAGAACGCTGCTCCTTGCACGTAGGCGAAAAAGCGGGCCGCAAAAAAACCCATACGTGTCTCCTTGACCTTACGAGGCCCGACGTGGCCAAGATGCTGCCAAAAGTCCTAAAAACACCAGCGGCAAAAAGGACGCCGTGTTCACTTGAGCAAGCGTGACGTCTCCGGCGTGCAGGTGCTGAACCGTTACAATCCAATCCAGAATCTGAATGCCAACCATGGCCCGCACCCACGGCAAATGGGCCACGGGGTCACGCGCCGCGATGAACAGGCCATACCCAAAACCGAGGAACCGTGCGGCCATCATCCCAAACAACCAGTTGGCCCAGCCAGGGGCGGGAACCAACCCCAGAACAGTCGCCATGCCCGCCGGGGCGATGAAGAATCCACAGCCGAGAACGATCTGGACACACGCGATAAAACGGAGTGTGAAGGCTAAAAGGCGAGGGTAACGTGAATGCATGGGAAGGGTCCTCCTTCAAGACAGGGAACAAGGGCAGGTTATGTCCCCTTACTTAACGGTTTGAAAAATGTGGACAAGTAGGCACTTTTTGGTAACCTCCCGCCATGGTTCTGTTCTCTTCATCCTTTGAGGCATCGGCTCCGTGCAACGAGTCGTGCCCTGTTCGTCGCGCAGCCCATCTGCTCAAGGGAAAATGGACCTCGCAAATTGTGCGCAGTCTTCTGTCGGGCCGCAAGCGCCCTACCGAATTGTTGGCGGCATGGCCAGGGCTTAGTGCGAAAGTCTTGGCGGCACGTCTCCAGCTTCTTGAACGCAACGGTTTGGTGGTCAAAACGCGCTATGCATCAGCGTCGCCCCATACCGACTATACGCTCACGGAGCTCGGACAGCGCCTTCAAACGGTTTTTGAGGCGATGGCCGCGTTGGGGGAGGGGCTGCCCTCTGAGGGGCTTGCAGTACGCGGCCCTCCTCACGTTCACACCCCGATGAAAGGGGGGTGAGGTGCGGTTACAAACGGGTGGGTGAGTCCTTGAGTTCTTCGGCCAGAAAGGTGCGGGTGAGGGCGACGGCTTCGTCGGCCAGGGCTGCGTTGTAAGCGGGGGTTCCTTGTCCGATGAATCCCGCCTCGGCCTCAGGGAGCACATGCGGGCGCAGCACCGGATTCAAGGTGCATTTTTTCAGGATTCGCGCCTGTGTTGCCGGAGGAATCGCGGGGTCGCGTCCCGCGATGTGCACAAGAAACGGCATGCGGATATCGTGGACCTCGTGAAGCAACGTCTCCAGTCCGTGCCCTTCGTAGCTGACCACGGCCTCGACATCACTGCGTGAGGCCGCAAGCCACGCGAGCCGTCCTCCGAGGCCGTAGCCGACAACCCCCGTCTTGCCCGCATACCCCGGCAACCGACGTACATACGCCACGGTTGCTAACACGTCCCGCGCTCCGCCTTCGACATCAAACGCCAAATCCGTTACGGGGGTGCCCGCCTTCAGGCGCCAGAACAGGTTGGGGCAAAGGACCATGTACCCCTCGGCGGCGAAGGTATCGCACGCTGCGCGAATCGCGGGCGTGATTCCCTCCTGCGGGTGCAGCACGACGAGTCCCGGACCTCCGGGGCCGGAGGGAAACGCGGCGTAAGCCTCAAACGTAGGGCCCTCAAGGGAGGTGATGGTGACGGACGGCATGGCAAGAACCTCGGGGTTTTGGAGAAGACAGCACTTACAACGGTACAGATTTTCTTTTTTGTCTCGTCTCCTCGTCACCCCGGCGAAAGCCGGGGTCCATTTTTATTTTGACACGGAAAGTGGCCCTGGATTCCGGCTTTCGCCGGAATGACGAGAGGGAAAGGGGGTTGAAAAAATCATCTCGGGTCGTTTTGCAGGAGACGATCGGAAACGCGCACCCCCTTTCACACCGAGAATCCTTCGCCGTGGGACGTGTCGTCGCCCCCGGATTCGGAGGGTGGCGGCAACGTGGGCGGGGGAGGGGACGACGCGGAGGGCACGGACCCGTGGCGCGATCCCGTGAGCGACGCGGCGGCCTTGGATGCCGAGGGCAGATCGTCGCGTTGCGCGAGGCTCTCACCCCGCAAAAGCGCCGCGACGTCGTCGCCCGAAAGGGTCTCAAATTCCAAAAGCGCTTTGGCCAGCCGGTGCAGGTCCTCCAGGCTCGCTGTTAGAACTTTTCGTGCAGACGATTCGGCCTCCTCGATCAGCCGCCGAATCTCGGCGTCAATCACCTCCGCCGTCGCTTCCGAGACGTTCTGTTGTTGTGTCACCGCGTGGCCCAGAAAAACCTCTTGCTCGTTGGCGTGGTAACGCACGCGCCCGAGTTTGTCGGACATGCCGAACTCCCCCACCATGCGCCGCGCGAGACCTGTCGCTTGCTGGATGTCGCTGCTGGCGCCCGTCGTGACTTCGGCAGGGCCAAAGATGATTTCCTCGGCGATGCGCCCCCCAAAGAGAATCGCCAGACGTGATTCCAGTTCCGTCTTCGTCTGACTGTACTTATCGCGCTCCGGCAGGTTCATCGTCATGCCCAGCGCCCGCCCGCGCGGAATAATCGTGATTTTATGCAAGGGGTCGCTTTGCGGCACGTGCAGACTCACCAGTGCATGTCCCGCCTCGTGGTACGCCGTGAGCGAACGCTCCTTTTCGGTCATCACCATGGATCGGCGCTCGGCCCCCATCATCACCTTGTCCTTGGCGGCCTCCAGGTCCTCCATGCCCACGGCTTCTTTGTCGGCCCGCGCGGCCAAAAGCGCGGCCTCGTTCACAAGATTCGCGAGGTCCGCGCCCGAGAACCCCGGCGTGCCGCGCGCGACGGTGCGGGCATCCACATCCGTCGCCAGAGGGATTTTCCGCATGTGGACGCGGAGGATTTTTTCCCGTCCCGCGATATCCGGGTTGGGCACGACGACCTGCCGATCGAACCGTCCGGGCCGCAAGAGCGCGGGGTCCAAAACGTCGGGCCGGTTGGTGGCCGCGATCAGAATCACGCCCTCGTTGGCCTCGAACCCGTCCATCTCGACAAGCAGCTGATTCAGGGTTTGTTCACGCTCGTCGTTACCTCCGCCGAGGCCCGCGCCCCGGTGCCGTCCCACGGCGTCGATTTCGTCAATGAAGATGATGCAGGGCGCGTTCTTCTTGCCCTGCTCGAACATGTCGCGCACGCGGCTTGCGCCCACGCCCACGAACATCTCCACGAAATCCGATCCCGAGATGGTAAAGAACGGCACGCCCGCCTCGCCCGCCACGGCCCGCGCAATCAGCGTTTTACCCGTGCCGGGAGGTCCCACGAGCAGCAGCCCTTTCGGAATCCGCCCTCCCAGTTTTTGAAACTTCTGCGGGTTGCGGAGGAACTCCACGACTTCTTCCAGGTCCTGTTTGGCCTCCTCGACGCCCGCCACATCCTCGAACGTGACTTTGCCGGTCTTCTCGGTCAAAAGCCGTGCGCGGCTGCGCCCGAAGCCCATGGCCTTGCCGCCGCCCGCCTGCATTTGGCGCATGAAAAAGATGTAAACGCCGACCAAGATAATCATCGGCAGCCATGACAACAGAACTCCCCAAAACGTCGGGGAGCCCGAATCGTCGGGCCGTGCGACCACGCGCACGTTTTTGGCCAGCAGCTTGTCCACAATGCCGGGATTCGGGGGAAGGTACGTCGCGAACGGCGTGCCGCCCTCGGCCAGGTGGCCCGTCACAATGTTGCCCCGGATGACAACATCCGTGACCTTGCCCTCGTCCACGCGCGCGACAAAATCGCTGAAGGGCAGAACGTTCTGAGCCGCAGGATTCTCGGCGCTTTGGAACACGTTCCAGAGCGTCACCAGCAAAAGCCCGATGATCACAACGAGCGCGATGTTTTTCCCGGTCATGTTCACGGGGGGACCCTCTCTTAGATTCGCTGCAAAGATTCACCGTACAGGGCAAAACCTTATCGTGAGGGCCTGCCCGAACGCAATGCGGCCGTTGCACGTTCTTGCCTAACGGCTGCTCAATTCTAGGGGACGCGCAGGTCTTTGATGACGCTGAGGGGGACCCCGTCACGGGTGATACGGACGATTTCGCGTCCAGGACGGAGGGACGAACACATCCAGCGCGTGGTGGACAGGAAAAAGTCGGCGTCGGGGTCGGTGGCTTCGACGGCTTCGTAATCGGGTGGGAGGTAGATCAGCGCGGCGGACCACGGGCCGCAAATCGCCACTTGCGTGATGTGGCCTTCGGGCACGCCGCCTTCACGGGCGACGTAGCGTTGCAGCTCCTCGGCGGCCTCACGGAACGAGCTGCCCCAGTAATCCAGATCAAACCGTCCGAACGCACCCCGAACGCCTCCTATCAGCGGGTTGGCGTAAATGTATTCATAGGGGTGCAGACGGACCATCGCCGCGATGGGCTCAAGAAGCCCCCCAAGAACGGCGGCCAAAACCAGAGCAACCGCCGCACGGGGCAACCGCGCGAGCGTTTTGGTCAGCGTCAGGGCCCCTAAAACAGCCAGAGGCGGCAAGATGAACAGAAAGTGCCGTACAGCGTCATAGAGGGCGGAGTGTGCGAGGACAGCGACCAGAACGGGGGTCAGGGCCGTGACAACGAGCAGCGTCGCAAGGCCGCGTTCGGCGGCGGATGTCGCGCGGGCCAGAAACCAGGGTCCGGCCCCAAGCCCGAGGGTCATCAAGACCAGCTGGGGCAACGGGAGCTGCACGCCCAAATAGAGGGGCGCGTAAAACCAGGGAAGGTTTGTCGAATGCAGGGTGACGCCGTTGAGCAGGACCTCAACGTCTTGGGGAAAGTGACTGAACTGCCAGAGCGCTTGCCAGGGATGAATGAGGGGGGATTCTTGCGCCCAGGGCCAGCAGGCCAGCATCACGACGTAGGCGATCACGGTGGTGGGGACAACAAGCCGCAAGAAGGCTTTCAGCAGATGTTCCGCACGGGTCCAGCGTAGGGGAGGGGCGCTTTGTGCCAAAAGAGGCATGACTCGCACGACCAGAGCCGCCCCCCATGCAACAAGCAGCAAAACGCCCCCCACGCGCACTCCAAGCGTGAGCCCCAGCAGGGCTCCAAGTTTCAAAATAAGGCGCGGAGGAATGTCGGGGAAAGCGCGTAAGTTGCGGCCCATGTAATACAGGGTCCACGTCACACCCGCCGCGAAGGGAATGTCCTTCGGGTTGTTGAACATGTGCCCCAGGTACATCGGCGTCAGGGCCAAAAGCGCAAGCGCGGTAAATCCCGTCGCGGGGCCTCCGGCCAAGCGCCCCAGACGCCAAACGCCCCAGAGCCCCAAAAGGCCGCACAGGGCATTCAGGCCATGTCGGAACGTGTAGAGGTCCACCTGCGGCCAACCCGCTGCAAGGGCATTGGCAAGGCCGTCGAACATTCCGCCGTAGAGGTAGAGGTTGAAAATCTCGCGGTAACGGTGATCCTGAAACCCCGACACGTAATAGTCGAGGACGGCTTGACCGTATTGGCTTTGGTATTCCTCGTCCCAGCTCATGCCGTAATCGCGGAACGTCCAAGCCGCGACAATCGCCAGCCCAACAAGCGCCACGCGCGTCGCCAGCGCCCAGGGGCCGCCTTTGTCCCAGCCGAAGGGAAGCCAAGGAAATTGCACGCGCACGGGTCCTTTCTGCTGGATTTTCAGACCAACGGGTTAGACATTCACGATCAGACTTTCTTTCGCAAGTTTTTTGAGGCGTCGCTGGTTGGCTCCGACGCGCACAATCTGGAGGACCGCGCCGAGAAGGATAGGCATGGCGATCCACTGCGTGGGTGCAAGGTGCTCGCCCAAAAAAAGGCATCCGAGCACGACACAAAAGGCGGGGGTGGTCATTTCCAAAAAACTCGCGGTTGGCGCGTCCACGTTCCTGAGACCCTTGTAATAGAAAATCGTCGCAAGCCCCAAACAGAACGTGCTGGAGACGATCAACATCCCCCAGTGCAGGGGCGTCAGATGAACCACCAGCTCACCCGTTGGCACAAACACCAGAAGGGGGAGGGCGGCAAGGCTTCCCATGCTGCATCGGAGAAACGCGAGGTCCGGTGCGGCAATGCCCGACGACGAAATCAGAAACCGCCCCATGATGGACGAAATGCCGTAGCAAAGAATCGTCGCTGAAATCCCCAACAACCCCAGGCCATCACTCCCCGCCCAATCAATCGTCAGCGGATGGGGGGAGGCGACCCAACAGGCGGCTCCTAGCGCCAAGGCTCCCCAGGGCAGAGCTTTCAGGGAGAGCTTTTCACCCAGGAAAATCACGGCCAAGACCAAAACAGCCAACGTCTCGATTCGACCCAACACGGTCGCCACGCCGACTCCCAGGTGGGTGAGCGCGAGCATCATGGAAACGGACCCCGTCATCATGGCAACGCTCATCAGGGGCACGTGCCAGGGGTAACGGCGCAAAAAGGCCCCGAGTCGCCGGGGGGAGGGCCTCACCCAACAGGCCAGAAACAGCGCCCCCAACCCCAGTGACACACTCGTCAAAACGAGGATGTTCACATGATGCACAAGGACCGTTCGCACGACGTACATCAACGCCCAGAGAACACTCGCGGTGACGATCAAGGCGTGCGATCGGGTGAAAAAAGACAGCATGGGGGAGACCTGCGCATGCGCCCACGGTCCTTAACCAGGCTGATCCGGGACGGGGAGGTGAGGGGAGACCCTCAATCCACTTCGATCAGGACCTCGTTCCGCCGCATGAAGGGAAGGGTCCACGGGGGGTTATAGAAGGCGACCAGGGGCTCACCGCGCGGCGTTTTTCCAAGGGATTTTGCGTAAGCCTCAGCAGCGGCTGTCGCGTCCTTGACCTTTTGTTCGTCCACAAAGCCCGTGAACCGGAACGCAACATAACGTGCGGGCGGCAAGGCCATCAGGCGCACTTGCGCACTGAGGGGGCGGGGGAGGGTTTCCAGCGTCAAGGTTCGGGGAAGCACGAATCGCACGAGCCATCCTTCTGCGCCGTCAGCTTGTTGGATGACGGGAGCCGTCATGGGAATCCGCACACTTTTTGCGGAAACCTGGACCGAGGTGGCTTCCATCGCGCTCGTCTTGAGATCGGTAGGTGCCGTCTCGGTCCCCGCCGGAGTTTGTGTCGCGGGCTCAACGGCGGACGGGGTGTTGGCTCCAAAGATGAAATCCGCCAAAAGCCGAAAGCCTTTTTCAAGAGCTTCACGGCGTGTGCCGGTTGTGCGCGTTTCGGCGACGATAAGCGCGGGGTAGTCGCGCAGCTCAAGCGGCCCCTCGGACGCAAGCGCTTGGTAAGTCGGCTGTTCCACGCGGCTCACCCAGATTCCGCTGACGGCGATGGCGGCCAAGCCAGCCGCTAAAAGAAAGACAAGAATGAGCAGGTTTCGAAGGAGGGGTGAAAAACCGGACATGATGGGCATCTCCTTAAAAGATCCTAGAAACACGGCGACAAGCCTGTCGACCCAGGGAACACCCCGTGACCCTACGCAGATTCCCGATTCTCCACAAGACTGTGATTCATCAGACTGTGATTCATCCGTCGGCTTCTTTGATCCGGCGTTGAGCGATTAAGGGTGCGATTAAGGGCTTGATTCTCGTGACGCCCCTCTCTACCTTCCTGGCCGGATGCGTTGCTTAACTTGTCCTTCGGTGATTCGTCTCGCTGGACGGGAAAGAGGGGAGCGTGTCTCTAGGGTTTGTTCGCATTCGATCAAGGCTGGAGCCGGGTGTCAGGTGAGATCAGGCGTTCCAGTGTTCAACGCTCCAAAGGAGGCACATACCATGATCAAGAAGTTTCTTTGTTTGGCCGCGACTCTCGTGTTGGTGGCCGCCTGTGACACCACGGGCAATGAGGCTGGAACCGGCGGCGCTGGCGGTTATGGCGCTGGCGGTGCTGGGAGCGGTGGCATGAACGGTCCCGCCCGTCCTGGTAGCCAGGAAGACCTGGTCGTCAATGTTGGCGATCGCGTTTTCTTTGCGCTCGACAAGGCCAACCTGTCCGCCGAAGCTCGTGCGACCCTGGATCGCCAGGCCGCTTGGCTGAAAAAGTATCCGTCTCTGAAGGCGGTGGTTGAAGGCCATTGCGACGAGCGCGGAACGCGGGAATACAACCTCGCGCTCGGCGAGCGTCGTGCGACGGCGGCTAAGGATTACCTGGAAGCAGCGGGCATTTCCGCCTCGCGTCTTCAGACCCTTAGCTACGGTAAGGAGCGTCCGGCTGTTCTTGGCAGCAACGAAGCTGCTTGGACTCAGAACCGTCGCGCCGTCACCGTGGTGGTGCAGTAAGGTTCACAATCTTCCAGGGTCCGCGCTTGGCGCGGGCCCTGGATGTCTGGACACCCAAGAAGCCGCCGTCCCTCTCGGGATGGCGGTTTTTTTGTGAAGCCGATGATGTGCTGCGACGTGGCACACAAGGGCCTTTTTCTCAGGCCTGTCCCCTTCGCTGTCATCGCGAGGCCCCCCCGAAGGGGGCGCGGCGATTCATCCCCGGCTCTTTCCGTTCTAGCTCGACTCACATAAAATGAGCATGGAATCAGATGAAGGACCGACCTCGAAGGAGGTGCGGTGCGACTCCCTCTCCCCTTGAGGGAGAGGGCCGGGGTGAGGGGTTCCTGAACAAAAAGCGTGTTGAACTCCTACGAATCCCTTGCTTTTTACGACCCCTCACCCTAACCCTCTCCCTCAAGGGGAGAGGGAATCCCGCCGTGCCTCTCTCAACTGTCTGCCCAAAAAATCCATGATCATTTTATTGGAGACCGATTATAGAGAAAGGAATTCTCACGGCAACGTCACCTTTTCCGGAGCAACCTCGCGGAGGAACTTCGGTTCGATGTCGCGGCTGAAATCGGAAATCGCCTTGCCCGCGAAATGGGGACCTTACCTGGATTGACGATCGTCGGCCGGGATCGAGCAGGATAAGGGGCGATTTTGTTGGCCCTGGATGCGGTCAAGGATCGCCAAGTTGTTCAAACTCTCCGCAACATCCCGATGATGGGGGCCAAGCGATTTTTTCCGAAGATCAAGGGCCCGTTCAAGAATCGCTTGCGCTTGCACAAGCTCCCCCTCAGCGAGGAGGGCGAGCCCTTGCTTGTTCAGGTACCCCGCGAGGATGGCGGGCTCCTCGGGGGGGACAAGGGCGGCGGCTTGCTGATAACAGGCGGCGGAGTCCTGATAAGCCGCTTGGATGTATTTGACATCGCCCGCTTTTGCCTTGGACGCGGCGGCGGAAAGGAAGAGCCTGTGCGCCTCTTCCAGATCGCTGGTAGCTGGTTCAGGTGCACGTCTCATCAGGCGGTTTGGTTGAAACTTTTGTTCCTTGAACAAGGAAGCCTCTGCAGAGGCCGACCGGTAAGGGGCCAAATCTCCTTTCTTTGTCGGGGGACAGGAAGGCTTGTTGGCCCTTTCCTGGGACGCTTGTGCCACGTGCAGATCGTGATCGCTCGCATGGTTCAGAAGTTCGGCCGCCCTATCGAGGTCCCCACGCTGAAGAGCCTCCCGGATGTGTCGCTTCACAAGGGCGGTGTTTTGATCGTCTGTCCGCAAGGCGGCCATTTGGGAGGTCAGCTCCGCGAGGGTTTCCTCGGCCGTCTTGAGCGCCGAACGAACTTTTTCATATTCTTCAAAAGGCACACCATGAAAATGATTTTCAATCCTGGCGCCGGGGCTCTGAACGATGGAGCCTTGGGCGTTGGAGTCACCCCCCGCGCTTATCGGGCTCATCACTCGGAGAGCTTGAGAATCGTGCCCCTTCTTCGAAAGGTGCAGGTAGCCCTTCCACAGGGCTCCGATCCCAAAAACGATTCCTGAGCCCATCAGAACAACATTCGACACACCCTCTTTCAGAGTGTCTTGCCCTAACCAACTCCAAACGTCTGGGCTTCCCTCCATGCGTTCCTCCTTGACCGTCAGGGCCGTGCGCAGAATACCCAAGGCACGGGGAGGTGTCATCACGCGGCGTTCTTTTTTCTCCCGGTTGATGACGGACGCAGAGAAGCGTCTACCCCACCGGACAGGTTACGATACGGCCATCGCGGACAGAGACCGCCAAGGCACCGCTCTTCAGGGCCAGGGCTTGCTCCCCGAACATCTCCCGACGCCAACCCGTCAGAAAGCGCACGTCGCTCGCGTCGGCCACAAAAGCCTCCAGATCATCGGACGAAGCAATCAGCCGCGCGGCAACGCCCTTTTCGTCGCTCACGTGGTGAAGGAGCACCTTCAACAGATCCAACGTCGCCGCTGCACCTTGCGGGAGAACGCGACGCGGCTCACGCGGCGGGCAGGCGGAGGACGGCAAGGCTTGCGCCTCGGCCAGAACCTCCAGAACCGTCGCTCCTGCACGACCTTCCGCGAAGCCACCGTTCAGACCCCGCACATGGGCGAGTTCGTCCACCGTCTTCGGCGCATGGTGGACAATTTCCATCAACGCCTCATCTTTCAGCACACGCCCACGCGGAACATTCAGCCGCTGCGCCTCACGTTCGCGCCAAATCGCGAGCGCACGAATAAGCGCCAGCGCGCGCGGCTTGTCGGCTTTAAACTTCAGACGTTTCCAAATTTCCTCCGGGTCCGAGGTGTACGTCCGGGGATCGGTGAGCGCTGCCATGTCGTCCTGAAGCCACGTTTCGCGGCCCAAGCGAGCGATCCGGGCGGCCAGTTCCACGTACACGCGGCGAAGGTGCGTGACATCCCCCAAGGCGTACTCCACCTGGCGCGGCGTCAGGGGGCGTCGCGCCCAGTCCGTGAAGCGGCTGCCCTTATCGAGCCGTTCCCCCGTGAGTTGCGCGACCAGAGTCTCGTAACTTGCTGAATCGCCAAACCCGCACACCATCGCCATGACTTGCGTGTCCACCATGGGCATCGGTACGCGCCCCGTTGCGTGCACAAAAATCTCCACGTCCTGCCGCGCCGCGTGAAAAACCTTGAGGACGCGAGGGTTCTCCAACAACGCATGCAACGGCGCGAGGTCAATGCCCTCGGCCAAAGGGTCCACCGCGACGGCCTCCATCGGTCCCCCAATTTGCGCCAAGCAGAGCCGCGACCAGTAGGTACGCTCGCGCATGAACTCGGTGTCCACGGTGATAAAATCGGCCTCGGCTTGCGCCGCGCAAAAACGGGCAAGCTCGTCGGTTGTCGTGATCACGGGCATGAAACGTCCTAACTCCTGGAAAAAACGCGCGGAAACATCCACACGGGGCCGCCGCGCGGCTACAAGGGCGAAGTCCCCGAAGGCTTGCGCCCTCCATGGATGACCGCGAGGCCCCCCATCAAGTCACGCCAACAAACCTCGCGCAAGCCCGCCGATTCGAGTCGCTGGGCCAAATCAGCTTGCGCGGGGAATTGCTGAATGCTCTCGGCTAAATAAGCGTACGAGGGCGCATCCCGCGCGACCCAGCGCCCCAGCAAGGGCAAAACCGTGAAACAGTACCGCTTGTGCGCGGCCCGCAACAACGGCGAAACGCCGGGGCTGAACTCCAGGCACAAAAAACGCCCGCCGGGTTTCAGGACACGCACAAACTCTTCAAGAGCCTGGTCCATGTGCGTCACGTTGCGAAGCCCAAAGGCGATGGTCACCGCGTCCGCCGTGTTCGCGGGCAAGGGCAACGATTCCGCATTGCCAACCGTCCACAGGGGACCGTCTTCTTCAAGCCATCCCCGATCCAGTGTCTTCTCGCGCCCTTGCCTCACCATGGATTCGGTGAGGTCGCACACCAGAACGCGGCCCCCCCCTTGCGTGGTTTCTAAAACCCGCCGAGCGATATCCCCCGTGCCCCCCGCAACGTCCACGACCAGCTCACCGGACCGAGGGGCCAGGTCCTGCAGAAGGGCGTCTTTCCAAAGACGATGCAGCCCACCGGACATCAGGTCGTTCATCAGGTCATAGCGCGAAGCGACCGAGTCAAAGACGCCCCGCACGCGCGAGGTCTTTTCGTCCGGGGTGACTTCCTCAAACCCGAACCACCGCGATTCCTGGTCGCGCTGCGTGCCCCCCGACCTCATGACCGCGCCTCTCCTGGACACGTCACGTCCGAGGGCCGACTGACTCGTTCAGCGTAAAGAGTCATCATGCGTTGGCACCAGGTGTCCAGAGGAAACGTCTCGCTCACGAAGGCCCGCGTCAGATGCGCAAGGCTAATGCGCTGCTCGGCGGTCGTCTGCACCGCCTCCGTCAGGGCGGCCTCCAATGCCGAACGATCATCGGGGGGGACAACCCAAGCCGTCATCCCTTCCCGCACCATCTCGGGACGCGCCCCCGAGCGGCTCACAATCACCGGGCGGCCAAGAGCTTGAGCCGCCAGAATCTCGGGCGTTTGACCCCGAGGGGCTTCACCAACCGACACCACCACACTTGCAAGCCACAGCGCGGCGGGCCAATCCGGGCATTGGTCGGGCATCACCACCTGCCCCTGCATCGCGTTCGCGGCCACAAGACGCTCCAGGCGCACCTTCAACGCGGGGGACGTCGACGAATCGCCGCCCACGATCACGACAAACACATCAGCCCGACCCAGGGCCTTCACAGCCTCCAAAAGAGTCTCGTGCCCCTGCCCCGGCTCCATCGGGGCCCCCACCAGAATCACCGACCCTTGTTCAGGGATACGCCAAAGGGCTGTGAGTTTCTGAAGGCGCTCAGGCGTCACGCGCGGGGCGTTGTACGTGACGAGATCCACGCCGGGAGGAACGCGCCTGATTCGCTCGGCCGCGATGCCCACATCCCGCACCAGAAAATCGGCGAGGAAAACAGAGGGAACGCGGAAAAGCGCTTGCGACCCTTGAACCGCCCGCGCAAGTCGCTGCGCCCGCGCGGTTACCGGAAACGGCTCAACGATATCCAGAATCCAGGGCAGCGACGAGGCACGGGCGAGCCTTAGGCCCGCAGCGGCCAAGCTCCAGCCGTGCGCGTGAACAAGCGCGAAGTGCTCGATCTTCGCAAGCCGTCGAAGCCGCGCCCCGTTCAGGAATCGCCGCACGAATCCTCGGGTCTCCAAAGGCAAACGACGGTGGCGGACCGCAGCGCGTTCCACCTCCAGCACCAAAGGCCCTCCCGCCGAGGCGATGACTGACCGCCACCCCGCGCGGTTGACATGCACGGCCAGATCCACGACTTCGCGGGCCGACGCAGAGGCCGCCAAGCTGGGCGCAAGGTGCAGAACCCCCTGATGAGCGGCCCGCGAATCACGCGGGGAGACCCTCCGCGCTGAATCCGGGGTTCCGCGCGGTAAGAAAGAATCAGGCATGGACACGCGACAACCCGCGACAACAGAGACGGACGAAGATGACGCCCTTGGGACGCTGACTTTACCGGATCGACGGCTCGCGTATCAACGGCCAATCCTTCAGGGCGCTTGGCGGTCCCAACACGCCACGATTTTCAACTGTTACACGGTGGCACGGCCTAGGTTTTCCTTTTTGGCAGATCGTTCCTCAGTGCCTCCACGGGACATGTCTATTTTTTGGTGGGATTGACGAGACCCGGTGGTTGTTGGGAAAGACGCAGGTGGGCTGTCGTCGGCTCGGCCAAGGGTTCGGCTTGGCCCGCTTTGACGATCCCACGGCGGATCGCACGGCTGCGGGTGAACAGCTCTTCCAGGCGTTCGCCCTCGCCCCGCCGAATGGATTTCTGCAGGCCCATCAGGTCTTCGATGAACCTTTGCAGCATGTCCAGGACCGCCTCGCGGTTGTTTAGAAAAATATCGCGCCACATGACGGGGTCGCTGGCCGCAATGCGCGTGAAGTCGTGAAACCCACTGGCCGAGTAACGGATCACGGCCTGTTTCATGTCCTCGGCCAAGGTGTCGGCGGTTGCGACGATGGTGTAGGCGATCAGCTGGGGCAGGTGCGAGGTGATCGCCAGCGTGCGGTCGTGGTTAGCGGGGTCCTCCATCACCGCAATCTTGGCCCCGAGGCGCTCGATCAGCCCTTGCAGACGCGCAACCGCTTCGGGCGGGGTATGGGGCAGGGGCGTCAGAATCCACCAACGATTCACAAAAAGCCCCTGAAGCCCCGCCTTGGGCCCTGAATGCTCGGTGCCCGCGATGGGGTGGCCGGGGATGAACGTCGCGTGCGGAGGGATGTGCGGCGCGACGTCCCGAATGACAGCCTCCTTGACAGAGCCCACGTCCGTCACGAGGCATCCGGGCGCAAGGTCGGCCGCAAGACTTTCCGCTGCCGCGCCCATGACTCCGACGGGCGTTGCCAGGATCACAAGGTCCGCGCCGCGCACGGCTTCGCCGTTGGATTCAAACGCTTCGTCGCAGAGGCCAAGCTCCAGGGCCTCGTTTCGATGCTCGGGGTTGCGATCGCCCACGACGATGGTGTGCGCGAGGCCCTTGGCGCGCACGTCAAGGGCGATGGACGCGCCGATCAGCCCGCACCCGATCAGGGCGACGCGGTTGAAGGGAACGAAGGGAGCATCAAAAGGCGGCACGAGCGTTGGCCTTGATCGTCAGAGGTTGAACGCCTGGACTTTCTCCTGTCCCAGGTCGTTGGGGCAACGTGCCACAGGCGTGGTCCGAGCGACAAGGGACGCGACAAGGAGATTGCACAGGCCTTGTTGTCCTCCGACCCCTCGGATTATACAGGCGAAAGGAAGCCAAAGTGATCGTGCACCTTCCGATTCAACCCGATGCGCGAGCGCCCAAGGTCCCCCGTGGTCGTTGAAGGAGGTCTCCTATGCTCCGGTCCCTGTTCGTGCTGGGTTTGTCTTTGTTCCTGCTCGCGGGCACCTCGCTTCATGCGGCGGAGCCCGAGTCCGCCTATGACCGCGTCATGCGGACGAACACGCTGCGCTGCGCGTATGTGACGACGGCACCTTATGCCTACAAGGACCTCCAAACAGGGGAGATGGCGGGGCTCTCGATTGAGATCGCGAACGAGGTTGCCAAAGCGCTCCACCTGACCCTCGAATGGGCGGCCGAGGTTGGCTTTGCCGACTTTGCCGAAGGCTTCCGAACGGGGCGCTACGACGCCTTTTGTGGCGCGTTGACCATCACGCCGCCCCGTGCACGCGTGGCCGCCTTCACCTCGCCGCTCTTTTACGTTCCCTACCGGGTGTACGGTCGAAAGGATGAACAGCGATTCCATGCGCTGTCCGATATCAACCAACCCAGCGTGACGGTCGCCACGGTGGATGGCGAAGCCTTTCAGTTCGTGACGCGGTTGTATCTCCCTCACGCCCACGAATACAACCTGCCGAACATGACCCCACCGGGCCAGCTTTTTGTGGATGTGGCGGACAAAAAAGCCGATGCCATTATTCATGATCCCTTGCTTATGGCGATGTACGCCCAAAGCAACGGGGACAAAATCAAACCTCTTTTGCCGGGTGTTTTAGAAAGTCGTCCCCATGGCTTTGCTGTCGGCCCCAAGGACCTCGCCCTTCTGCATGTGCTGGACACGGCGATCCTCACGCTTCAGACAACGGGCGTGATCGACTCGATTCTGAAAAAGTACGAAAAGGGCACGCCTGTTTTGGGACGTGTGCGCTAGGGGGCAACCCTGCACAACACGGGGCGGTTGAAACTTTCGTCGAATCCGGGCAGGAAGAGACTCGTTCGTGTAACAACCAAGGGCTCTTTTCCCATGACCAGCGATTCGCCTTCCGCTCCGCGTCCGCTTGAAACGTTGGACATCATCGGGATCATGGAGCGAATCCCGCACCGTTACCCGATGTTGCTCATTGACCGCGTCGTGGACATCGTGCGCGGGGAAAGCTGCGTGGGGCTCAAGAACGTCTCGGCCAACGAGCCGTTCTTTCAAGGGCATTTTCCGGGGCATCCCATCATGCCGGGGGTGCTCATCATCGAGGCCATGGCGCAGACCTCGGCGACGCTTGTCGTCGCCTCGCTGGAGGGCGTGACGGCCGCCTCGCACGTCGTCTATTTCATGGGCATCGACAGTGCGCGGTTCCGTCACCCTGTTGTGCCGGGCGACCAAATGCGCATTCACGTCAACCGTGAGCGGCAACGTGGCGAGGTCTGGAAGTTCCGTGGCGAGGCGTTTGTGGGTGATCGCTTGTGCGCCGAAGCCCTTTACACGGCGATGTTGGTGCCCGACCCCGACCGTGCGGCGCGGCTGTCCCATGGGTGACGTTCACGCCACGGCCGTCATCCATCCGGGCGCGCACCTGGGCGAAGGGGTTGTCATCGGCCCCTATTGCGTGGTGGGCGAGAACGTCACGCTGGGTGAAGGGGTCCGGCTCGTCGCGCACGTGGTCGTGGACGGACGGACCGAGATCGGGGCCCGCACGACGGTGTATCCTTTCGCCTCGCTTGGCCAGCGGCCGCAGGATTTGAAATACCACGGCGAGTCCTCCCGGCTGGTCATCGGCGCGGACAACCAGATCCGCGAACACGTCACGATGAATCCCGGCACCGAAGGCGGGGGCATGGTGACTCGGGTGGGCGACCATGGCTTGTTCATGGTCGGGGCCCATGTCGCGCATGATTGTCAGGTGGGCGACCACGTGATCCTGGCCAACAACGCGACGCTGGCGGGGCACGTGACGATCGGCGATTACGCCATTCTCGGGGGCCTGTCCGCCGTTCACCAGTTCGTGCGCATCGGCGACCACGCGATGATCGGCGGCATGTCGGGCGTTGAGCACGACGTGATCCCTTACGGGCTTGTGAAGGGCGAGCGGGCGCATCTTGCGGGGTTGAACCTCGTGGGGCTGGAGCGGCGCGGATTTGGACGGGAGGACGTTCACATTCTGCGGGCCGTCTACCGCCTCTTGTTTTCCGACGAGGGCACCCTGGCCGAACGCGTGGACGACGCGGCGGGGCTCTACCCGGATTCCCAAGCGGTTCAGCATGTCCTGGGGTTCATTCGGGAGCGCGGAAGCCGAGCGCTCTGCCAGCCTCCTCGTCAGAGTGGCGAACGACCGGACTAAGCGTCGGGTCTCTCTTCAGCCTTCCGCAGAGAATCCCCATGACAACTCTCGCTGCTGCCTTCCGAGAGCTGACTTCAGACCGTAAGGTTCTGTTCGCCGTTCTTGTGTCTGCGCTTGGGTATTTCGTCGACATCTACGACATGATGCTGTTCAGTGTTCTGCGTGTGCCCAGCTTGCAAAACCTGGGCGTGAGCGGTGAATCTTTGCTGAACGAGGGCGTTTTTCTGCTCAACGTTCAGCTCGTGGGCATGCTGATTGGCGGATTCCTCTGGGGGATTCTCGGAGACAAAATCGGTCGAGTCCGGGCGCTGTTTGGCTCCATCGCGCTCTATTCCCTCGCGACCATCGCGAACGCCTTCGTGGGGGATGTACCCACCTACGCCATCTGTCGGTTCTTTGCGGGGCTTGGGCTGGCCGGTGAACTGGGGGCGTGCGTCACGCTCGTTTCCGAGCTGATGTCGCGCAATGGCCGGGGCCTCGGGATTATGATCCTTACCTGTTCCGGCATGTTGGGAGGCTTGGCGGCGAGCCTCGTGGGTACGCTGTTTTTTTGGAAGACGGCCTTCCTGGTGGGGGGAGGGATGGGGCTCGCGCTTCTTGTGCTTCGCCTCTCGGTGGCCGAGTCGATGATGTTCACGGTTTTAAAAAAAGCCGAGCACGTTTCGCGGGGCAGCCTTCTTTTGCTTTTCCGTTCCAAGGATCGCCTGAAACGGTATTTTTTGTGCGTTTTTATGAGCTGGCCCGTGTGGTTTGTGACGGGTGTGTTCGATACGTTTTCGCCTGAAATTGCCCGCGACATCGGCATTGTTGGAACCGTGACGGTTGGAACGACGATGATCGTTCACTACGTGGCGATTTCATTGGGCGATGTTTTCTTTGGGGCGATGAGCCTGACGTTCAAGAACAGACGCAAAGTCATGGCGACAGGGGTTTTCTGCACGCTTCTCGGGATTGGAACGCTGTTGACGCTTGGTAAGGGACAAGGAACGACGTTTTATTACGGTTTGGTAGCGCTTTGCGGTTTTGGGGTCGGCTATTCGGCTGTGTATGCCACGACTCTTGCCGAACAGTTCGGCACCAACCTGCGGGCTACGGCCACAGTGTCGATCACCAACTTCATGCGCGGGATTGCTATCCCGGCTCTGCTCGCTTTTCGTTATTTGAAGGAAAGCACGGGCTCAGCCTATGCTGCCGGAATTGTCGGCGCGGTCATCCTGGTCCTCGCCCTTTTTGCCCTCTGGCGCACCCGCGAGACGTATGGAGTTGATCTCGATTTTGTGGAACGGGAAGATCGTTAATCCAAACAAGAACGGAACGGTCTACTAAAATATAAGTGATTGATGTTTCAGGAATAACTATCCTTTTATTGAAGGAGCCCCTTGTAAAGGGTTTTAAAAGACCTACCTCTTGGACGGAGGCAAATCCTTGCCCCCCTTTGAAAGGTTCGTCCCATGACTCAATCCACCCCCCAAACCCCGATGTCGAACACCAATGCTCCCAAGCCGGACATGAAGGCTGGGGCTCCTGTGCATGATGCCGACAAGAAGGCCGCATGTGGAACGACACCCGGAACCTGTGACACGACCAAGAAGGTCTAGTCTTTCGTGCGAAGGGGGGCCGAAAGGCCTTCCTTCAACCACGTTCTTTTCATGTGCTTAAAAGGAGACTCCCTGTGACTCTCGTCCTTGCCATTATCCTCGCCCTGCTTCTTGTCGGAACGGTTCCGGTCTGGCCGCACAGTATCCACTGGGGCTACTACCCCAGCAGCGGCGTTGGAGTCCTTTTGGCCATTCTCGTTATTTATATCATTCTCCGGCGTGTTTGAAACGAACGCCGATTCGGGAGGTTACGACCATGAAAACGTCTTCATCTCAACGGACAAAAACGTTTCTTCTCGGACTTGCGTTGGCGCTGTCTCTGGCCGCGTGCGGCCATGGGACCGGTGAGCGGGCCCTGAGTGGCGGCGGAATCGGAGCGGGCGTCGGCGTTGCAGGGACTCTGCTGACAGGAGGTTGCGTGGCGTGTGGCGCCGTTGTCGGGGGCGCCGTGGGCGCTGCCGCCGGAGCGCTCACCAGCGATCAACAAATTGATCTCGGAAAATAAGCGTCCATTTCCCCTTTAACCTTCAAGGAGAACCACCATGAAGCCCTGTCCTACGATCACCTCGTTTCTGATTCTTCCTGTGTTCTTGGTTGCGCTCGCCTCGTGCGCGATGTTCGAGGGCCGTGAGACCCCCGGCGAGTACGTGGACGATGCGACCATCACCAGCCGCGTCAAATCCGAGATTCTCGGCGATCCCCACCTCAAGGTTCTTCAAGTCAACGTGGAAACGATGCAGGGCACCGTGCAACTGAGCGGATTCGTTGACTCGTGGAAGAATGAGCACCGCGCCGTCGGCATCGCCCGTCATGTCCCCGGCGTCAAAGATGTCAAGGATGACCTTGTCGTGCGGTAAGAGGGGAGGGGGACTCTACGTCCGCCCGCGTGCTTTCGCGTCGGCACGTTGTTGGTGGGGCGTGGGGCCCATCAGGGGGCCCAAGAGCGACCGCGCGACGGTGGGCGGGACTTCCTCGACCGCGCCGGGGGCGAGCTTGCCAAGCTGAAAGGGTCCGAACGCGATGCGGATCAGGCGCGTCACATCCAGCTTTAAGTGCAGCATGACTTTGCGGATTTCGCGGTTCTTGCCTTCGCGCAGGCTGATGAAAATCCACCGGTTCGTCCCGGCGGCTTGCTGAGGCTCCAGCACGGCGCGGATGGGTTCGTAGTGGACGCCCTCGACGGTGACGCCCTCGGCCAGCTCCGCGAGTTTGCGGGGGTCCACGTCGCCGTGCGCACGGGCGCGGTAGTGCCGAAGCCAGCCGTTCTGCGGCAATTCCAGGGCGCGGGCCACGCCCCCGTCGTTCGTCAGCAGCAAAAGGCCCTCGGTCGTGAAATCCAGCCGCCCGATCGTCACGACGCGCGGAAGCTCCGGAGGCAGTTTGTCGAAAATCGTGGGACGGCCTTGCGGGTCGCGGTTCGTGGTCAGCGTGCCTCGGGTTTTGTGAAACCGCCAGAGGCGCGCGGGCGCGGCCTCGCCAACGGGTTGGCCATCCACCGCGAGGCGGTTGCTGGCGGTCACGTTCCGCGCGGGCGAGGTGAGGATTTCACCGTCCACGCTCACGCGCCCGTCGGCGATCATGCGCTCGATCTCCCGGCGAGAGGCCACGCCCGCCCGCGCCAGACGCTTGGCCACGCGCTCCCCCTTGGCGTCGGTGGGCAGGTCCCGCGAGGGGTCCGGGGCAGGGGCCAGGGCGGGGTGATCGTCCGAGGACGCGGGGGGCAAGGCAGAGGTCATGGCTCGGGCATTCTACACGAAACAGGCGGGGAGTGGGGGCTTATAAAAGATGCGGGCGGGGATGTTGGGAGACTGTTCTGAAGACAGATGTTTCTTGTTGTGTTCTCGTGCTTTAAATCAACTCAAGTTCAGTCAAGAATTCCCTTCGATTTAAAGCGTGCCCTAGACTTTGAGTGCGTGCTCGCTTCAACACTTCGTTTGCCGCCAGTAAGAGATCGGGCAACGTCTGCGGGTTTCCCCATTGATGGGAATGCGGAAGAGTGTGGACGTGTCCGGTTGGCAGTATAACCCGCACGGACGCTGGTCGCCGGTCTTCGTGAAGCGTTCTCTTCTTCGGTATATGGTCTGCAGGAGGTCTTGTTGAAAGCAGGATGAGGTGTCCGTTTGCAGGTCTGGATTGGCTGCGATCTGGGGGGTACGGTAGGCCCATAGGCCCTTGATCATCAAAACCATCCATTACACTTACGACAAGAAACTGCCCCCAACGCCCTCGAGTGCTAGAAGACATAAGCCCAGTATTTCTTGTAGCAAAATGTTGCAATCTAAAGTCGCAGTTTTGTTGAGTCTCCGAAGAACATTGGGGGCCTGAGCCAACGGTCCATCCTGTGAGGGACAGACTGTGAGGAAAGAGAAGTGCGTGCTTCGGATCGTTTATAACAGGCTGGGCCTGTTCACGCACGATGGGGGTTAAACCTTTTGCTGCTAAGGACTCCACGAGACGCACGATGCTTTGTTCGAAAAGCGTCATTTTTCTAACGGCCAGCATGCTGATATCACGTCGCTGGCTGTTTCGTTGTGTAAACGAATTTTGCATGTTCATCCCTTTTTCTTTTGTGTTCCCGCTCCAATGTGGCAAATTGTCCACGGCAGGATGTGGCAAATTGTCCACGGCAGGATATAGAAGCAGAAATTCATGCAAATAACAAATGTTTTTTACGATGGGGACAATTGGACCTACATCCCCACAAAATTCCGCAGCACCTGGGCTCCGAGGGGGCCGGAGCGTTCGGGGTGGAACTGGCAGCCCATGACGTTGTCGCGCCCGGCGATGGCGGTGAAGGGGACTCCGTGGTGGGCCGTCGCGAGCGTGAAGGGGCCTGGAACCACGGCGTAGCTGTGGACAAAGTAAACGTACCCGTCGGCGGGGATGGCGTGAAGCAGGGGATGGTCCGGGCGCTCCAACGTCAGGCGGCTCCACCCCATGTGCGGCACGGGGGTTTCGGGCGCGGCGGGGAGGAGCTCCACCCGCCCAGGGATCAGCCCAAGGCAGGTCCGTGTCCCCCTGTTCCCAACCGCCCCCCCGTCCGTTTCCCTGGATCCCGGCTTTCGCCGGGAGGACGGTTCGTGAAAAATCTCCTCGGTGCCCTTCCGGGGAAAGCCGGAATCCAGGGCCTCTTTTTCGAACGCGAGGGAGTTTCCCCTCTGGACCCCGGCCTTTGCCGGGGTGACGGAAGGGGGTGAACACGCCGCCGCGCAAACTCCTGCCCCGCATGTTGCGCCGCCCCCCGCTGCGCCCTCCTCCGAATCCTCGAACAACAACTGCATGCCGAGGCAAATGCCGAGGAGCGGCTGCGTGAGGCCCTGAAGGACCTCAATCAACCCGCGTTCCCGCAGTTTGGCCATCGCGGGCCCCGCCGAGCCAACCCCCGGCAGCACAACGTGACTCGCGCCGCGCACGATGTCCGGGTCTGCCGTAACCGTCACCTCCGCCCCGAGGCGCAACAGCGCCAGCCTCACGGAGGTCAGATTCGCAACGCCACTGTCAACAAGGGCGATCATCGATTCAGTCCTTTCTGCCTTCTTCTTCCCCGACAATCGCGAGCGGAGCCTCGCCATGACGAGCCTTTTTGTCTGATCCCCCCACCCCGACCCTCCCCCTGACAATCTCCCACAAGGGGACGCGGACGCAAGCGGCAACAAACAGCCTGGAAAGACCCTGGGGCCTCGTGTAAGGTGCGCTCGCCCGCCCTTTGGGAAAGCGGGTTCTTTTTTGCAGGGATCAACATCCATGACCCATGACGCTGCGCCCCTGACGGGCTCTCTTTTGGCCGGGAAACGCGGCCTGATCACGGGCGTTGCGAACGACCGATCGCTGGCTTGGGGCATCGCCCAAGTCGCCGCCGCGCACGGGGCCGAGATCGCCTTGACCTACCAGGGCGAGGCGCTCCGTCGGCGTGTTCTGCCGTTGGCCGAGACCCTGAAAGCGCCTCTGGTCCTGCCGTGCGACGTGACGGACCCGGCCAGTTTGGACGACCTTTTCAAAACCCTGGGCGACACATGGGGCCGTTTGGACTTTGTGGTCCATGCCATCGCGTTTTCCGACAAGAACGAGCTGGACGGCGAGTACGTGAACACGACGCGGGAGAACTTTGCACGCACGATGGACATCTCGTGCTTCTCGTTCACCGACATGTGCCGCCGCGCCGCGCCCCTCATGTCCGAGGGCGGCAGCCTGCTGACCCTGAGCTACATCGGGGCCGAACGCGTGATGCCGCATTACAACGTCATGGGCGTGGCCAAAGCCGCGCTGGAAGCCAGCGTGCGCTACTTGGCCGTTGACCTCGGGGGCAAGGGGATCCGCGTCAACGCTCTGTCGGCGGGGCCCATCAAGACGTTGGCCGCGAGCGGGATCGGCGATTTTCGCTACATCTTGCGGTGGAACGAGATCAACGCGCCGCTCAAGCGCAACGTCACGACGCTGGATGTCGGGCACAGCGCCCTTTACCTGCTCAGCGGGCTTGGGGCGGGCGTCACGGGCGAGGTGCTGCACGTGGACGCGGGCTACCACGCCGTCGGGATGATGGCGACCGACGAAGCCCCTGCGCTTGCCGAGCTTTTGACCTCCTTTGCCAACCGGGGCAACGGCGGTTAGTCGCCGCGTCCCTTCGTCCTGTCGTCCTCCCTTGATTCCGGAGTGTTCCCATGAATCCCGTTGCCATGATGCGCCAAGTGCAAGAGATGCAGGCGAAAGTCACGCGTTTTCAAGAACAGTTGAGCCAGGTGGACATTGAAGGTCAGGCGGGCGGCGGCGCGGTTCGGATCGTTCTGTCGGGAGTCCCGACGGTTCGCAAAGTGGTCATCGCTCCCGGAGCCATGACTCCTGAATCGCCCGAGGATCTGGAAGACCTCGTTGCGGCAGCCCTGGGTGACGCCCTCGCCAAGCTGGAAGCTTATAAAGCTTCCGAGACCGAGAAAATGATGGGCGGGATCAAACTTCCGCCGGGTATGAAACTGCCGCTTTAGGCGAGACGCCGAAGGATTCCCTCTCTTCCGTGGGGGAGGGCGAGGGAGCCTTTCTGTGCCTCCTTCGACGCCTGATGTTCGGCGCCTTCTATCGGAGGTCGGCTCTACATCCTTCGCGTCAACACCCCCCCAACATCGCCAACGCCCTTTCTTTGGCCGAACGCATGTCCTGCTTGACCGATCTTCGGAAAGAGGCCAAGAACGGCGCATGACGCCTCCCAACGACCGCCTTCTGATCCTCGATTTCGGCTCGCAAGTCACCCAGCTGATTGCGCGACGCGCGCGGGAAGCGGGCGTCTATGCGGCCATCCTGCCTTATCACTGCGGCGACGAGGCTGTGCGGGCGTTCCGGCCGGGGGGAATCATCCTCTCGGGCGGGCCGACCTCGGTCGTGGCCGAAGGAAGCCCCCGCGCCCCCGACGCCGTCTGGACCCTGGGCGTGCCCGTCCTTGGCATTTGCTACGGCCAACAGACGATGTGCGCTCAACTGGGGGGAGCGGTTGAATCCGGCCATGCGCGGGAGTTTGGTCGCGCGGAGCTTGCTGTCACGGAGTCTTGCGCCCTGTGCGCGAACGTTTGGCCCGTGGGCAGCCACCCCACCGTGTGGATGAGCCACGGCGATCGCGTTACACGTGCGCCCGACGGCTTCAAGGTTATCGCCACCAGTTCCGGCGCGCCGTTTGCGTTCATCGCGGATGAAAAGCGCCAATTTTACGGCGTGCAATTCCATCCGGAAGTCGTCCACACGCCCGACGGCGCGGCGCTCCTCGCGGCCTTCGCGCACGATGTGTGCGGTCTGTCGCCTTCCTGGACCATGGGCACGTTTCGCACCACCGAGGTCGAGCGCCTTCGCACCTTCATCGGCCCCACGGCCAAAGTCCTCTGCGGTCTGTCCGGCGGCGTGGACAGCGCCGTGGCTGCCGCACTCATTCACGAGGCTATCGGTGATCGTCTGACCTGCGTTTTGGTGGACACCGGGCTTTTGCGTGAAGGCGAAGCCGACGCGATTTCCGACTTGTTTGGGAAACACTATGCCATTCCTCTGCGCGTCGTTCGGGCAGGTGAAACGTTCCTCGCGGCCCTGAAGGGCGTCACGGACCCGGAGCGCAAACGCAAGATCATCGGCCATTTGTTCATTGACGTGTTTGAGGCCGAGGCCAAGACGATTCCGGGGGCGACGTTCCTGGCCCAGGGGACCCTTTATCCCGACGTGATCGAAAGTGTCGCGGTGCATGGCGGCCCGGCCTCCACGATCAAATCGCACCACAACGTCGGTGGGTTGCCCGCACGCATGAACCTCAAGCTCGTGGAGCCCTTGCGCGAGTTGTTCAAGGACGAGGTGCGCGACCTCGGGCGCGAATTGGGGTTGCCGGATTCGTTTGTGAACCGCCACCCCTTTCCCGGCCCTGGGTTGGCGATCCGCGTTCTCGGCGAAGTGACGGAGGAGCGTGTCGCCATTTTGCGCCGGGCCGATACCGTTTACCTCGACGAAATCCGCCAGGCCGGTCTGTACGATTCCATCTGGCAAGCGTTCGCGGTCCTGTTGCCCGTCCGCACCGTCGGTGTCATGGGCGACGAGAGGTCCTACGACAACGTCCTGGCCCTTCGCGCCGTGACTTCGGTGGATGGCATGACCGCCGACACGTACCCCTTCCCGCATGACTTCTTGGCCCGCGTCGCCACGCGCCTGGTGGGGGAGGTTCGGGGCATCAACCGCGTCGTCTACGACATCACCAGCAAACCCCCCGGCACGATCGAGTGGGAGTAAGCGGCCTTCGTGACAGAAACGACAGCCGAGAACTTGCGATCCTGCGACACGGCACAAAATGCCCTTTTTTTAGCTCTGTCCCTCCCGCGTCATCCCGGCGAAAGCCGGGATCCAGAGCCGTTTTTCGGGGGCGGCTGAACCAGGGACCCCGGCTTTCGCCGGGGTGACGATCCTTTTTGAGACCTGTCACTGCTCTTTCAAATCGTTAAGGCGGGGAGGGGCCTTAACGCTCCCTCTTACCCGAAGGCTCTGACCGCCAGAACGCCCATGTACACCCCCAGGGCGAGGGTGATGAGGCTGGCCGCGTACGGTGCTTTTTTCAGGATGGCCTCAAGCCGGGGTACATGCTTGACCGCGTAGCGGAGGCCATAGGCCGCGACAAGGCCGCTCGCCATCAGGGTCAACCCAAGCCCCACACTGAACGAAAGGACAAGCGCCATGCCCTGTCCGAATCGATGGGTCTGAAGGCAGAGCAAAAGAACCGTAATGGCCGCCGGGCAAGGAATCAGCCCCCCTGTTAATCCGAAAAGAATAATCTGTCCGTTTGTGACTGTTTGGTCCTGAAGCTGCTGTTTCAGGCTGTGGGTGTGAGCCGCTTGGTGGGCGTCGTCGTGCTGATGCGCATGCTCATGCCCATGATGGTCATGCAAACGGCGCACGAGCATCCACACTCCGATCCCGATCATCAGGACCGCTGCAACAAGCTGAAAATAAGGTTCGGATTCGGGCGTAAGCCAGGTTTTGCTGAAGGCCAGTCCAACCGCAACAACGAGCCATACCAGAGCCGTGTGCGAGAGGGTGGCGGACAACGCCAACAGAAGCGCTTGCCGGGCCGTCCCGCGTATGGCCACGATAAACGCGGCCATGACGGTTTTGGAGTGTCCGGGCTCCAGTCCGTGCAACGCACCCAACACCAGCGCTGTGGGCAGCAGGAGCCAAAGAGTTTCCTGCTGCAGAACTTCAGGCGAAAGGATGTTCATGCGATTCTTTCTGGTTTTCTGAGAAGAACGAACCAGGTGCCGTTCACCATCCATTCGCCGTCGACCGTAAAGCCGATTCGCTCGGCCAGCTTACGCCAGGTGCGGCGACGCGACAGGACAACGAAAGACAGAAAACTAGCGACGGCGAACATCGCCCAACTCCACACCGAAATGCCAAGCAGGAAACGTCCCCCCGGTACCATGACGCGAAACGTCTCGCGCATCGCTTGATCGCGTTGGGATCCAAGGTGGTCGTAAACGTTCGTGCTCACGACGCTGTTAAAGCTCGCGTCCATAAACGGCAGAACCGCGAGGTCTCCCGTCTCAATCTGGACGCGATCTTTGAGGCCTGCGAGAGTGAGATTGTGCTCCAGAAGGGCCCTTCCTCCGTCTTCAATGTAGGCTGCATCAAAGCGATCAAAGGCCACGATTCGGCCGTGCCGTAAGGCGCCGGCCAGCGCAAGTGTGGTTCGGCCTGCGCCACATCCGGCATCCAAGACGACGTCCGAATCCCCGGAAAGAAGGTCAACCATCGGGAGAACAGCATGGTCGGCATGACGGTACCCTGACATCAGGATAAAGCCGACCCCCCATGAAGCGCCCATGAGGAGCATCCCACAGGCCAGAATCCACCACTCTGGAGCCGATACTTGAAGGACCACCGCGAACGCCGTGGCAATAAGGGCCGCAATCGCGAGCCCCACCGTCCATCCTCGGTCCCAACCGAAGTTCAACTGAGGAGTGAGGGGCGAGGTGTGGCGAAAATGGTCACGCAGACCGCCGTACCAAAGGGTCGCCAGAATCACAATCGCGCCGACGATGTGAAAGCCAGCAAAAAGAAACAGAGAGTTGGCAACAGGGGTGAGACTCGGCACGAACACCATCAAAAAGCCCCCCGCGAGAAGGCCGATCACACCAAAGATCCATCCGTGGCGATGGGCCTGCCGCAGAACCTTGCTTTTTCCCATGATGAATCTCCTGCTCGTCAAAGGTATTTGGTGAGCTGCTTGATGTCCTTGAGGTCGTCGCCTGTTGTGCCGCCATCGCCCAGGCAATGATCGATATGATCATGGATGAGTTCATGCTTGGCATTGCTAAGGGCGCGTTCGACCGCATGAAGCTGTTGGGCCAGCTCCAGGCAGTTCCGGCCTTCTTCAATCATGGTGATAAGCGACCGTAGATGCCCCTCGGCTCGTTTGAGGCGTACGGCAATGGCAGGGTGAGAGCGATGCTGCATGAATCGCATCCTATCCACCTGGATAGGATCAAGCAAGCCCCCTGTCGATCTGATGGGCCGATCTCTATCGTCAATCCAAACAAGAACTCGACATGTCTTGCAGGGGTGATGAGGAACCATCTGCCTAAAAAACCATCTGCCTAAAAGTTGAGGATGTCCTCTCCTCCTTGCACGGCGGGATTCCCTCTCCCCTCGAGGGAGAGGGTTAGGGTGAGGGGGCTTGAAACTCTCCAAAAACAAGCTTTTTGTTGACACTCGGCTCCGCCTCGCGGACCCCCCCTCCCAACCTTCCCCCTCAAGGGGGGAAGGAGTCCCGCTGCGTTCGCTTCACCGTCGCCTCTCAAAACCAACGTTTCAGGATGTAGGGATCTTACCTGGATGGACTATAATAGGGCTCCTGGCATGATCGATGGCGTTCTTCCAGTCCTTGCCGTGCGCGTGATTGCAAAGGCGGGCGCGAGAAAGGGATTGGGCTCTCCTTTTTATCCTGTCCTCTCCGTCGGCATCGCGAGCGAAGCGATCCAGTTCACAGACTCTCGGACTACCGGAAAGAGCCGGAGATGGAGGGTCGCGCCCCCTGCAGGGCCTCGTGTCGCAGGATAGCCCACGTCCCCTGTCCATGATGCTGGGCTTGAGAATTCGTTTGGGGGCCCTGGGTCTCGGAGCCGGGGAGCTCACCTCCCCGTCTCCGGGTGAAAGTGCGCGTAAATCACTTGGGCGAGGGCGGGGCTGAGGCCGGGGGCGCGGGCGATGTCCTCGATGCCCGCCGCAGAGACGGCGCGGGCCGAACCGAAGTGGAGCAACAGCGCCTTTTTGCGCACCGCGCCGACACCGGGGATTTCCTCCAGCCCCGAATGCCCGATCGCGCGAGTCCGCTTGGCACGGTGCGCCCCAATCGCAAACCGATGCGCCTCGTCGCGAAGGCGCTGCAGGTAATACAAAAGCGGGTCCTCAAACGGGAGCGCAAACGGCGCACGTCCCGGCATGAAGAAATGTTCCCGCCCCGCGTTGCGGTCGGGACCCTTGGCGATGCCGATGACGCGAACATCCTCAACGCCGAGCGATTCCAGCGTTGCAACCGTCGCGTTCACCTGCCCTTGCCCGCCGTCCATCAGCAGAACGTCCGGCCAAAGCTCCGCGCGGCGTTCGGGATCTTCGGCCAGCAGACGCCTGAATCGGCGTGTGAGAACCTCGCGCATCATGCCCACGTCGTCACCCGGCGCGTCGTGAATCGTGAAAAGGCGGTACGTCTTTTTTAAAAACCCCTCGGGTCCGGCGGCAATCATGCCGCCGACGGCATGGCCGCCCCCCAGATGTGAGTTGTCGTAAACCTCGATCCGGTTGGGTGGGGCAGGCAAGCCGAAGGTTTCCGCAAACCGCGCGAGCAGCTTGGCCTGCTCGGTCCCCTCGGCCACCTTACGCCCGAGTGCCACGGCCGCGTTGCGGGCGGCATGCTCCACAAGATTTTTCTTGGCCCCTCGCGCGGGCACGAGCAGCCGCGTCCGCGGCCCCTCGGCAGGCGTGAGGGCTGATTCCAACATCGCCGCCTCGTCCGGCGTATGGCTCAGCAACACCAGAGGCGGAGCGGGCTGGTCAGCGTAATGGTGACTCAGAAACGCCGCCAGAATCGCCTCGGGCGTGGCCCCTTCATCGTTCAATGGGAAAAAACTCCGCGTTCCGTAAGGCCGCCCCCCCCGAAAGGCCAGCAGGTGAACGGCAGTTCGGCCCCCTTCTTGGTGAACGGCGATGATGTCGGATTCCTCCGCGCCCGGCGGGGCTTGAAGGTCCTGCCGCGCCTGAATCGCCGTCAGAGCTTTGATCCGATCGCGCAAAACCGCCGCACGTTCAAACGCCTGCGCCCCGCTTGCGGCCTGCATGTCAGCCGCGAGCGCCTGTTGCAACGCCGTGCCGCGCCCCGCCAGGAACGCCCGCGCTTCGTCCACCTGCTGGGCATACGCCTCGGCGGTGATTTTTCCGACGCACGGGGCCGAGCACCGTTTGATGTGGTACTGCAAACACGGACGCGTGCGGTGTGCGAAAAAGCTGTCCGCGCACGAGCGCAACAGGAATCCGCGCTGAAGGAGGGTGAGGGTCTCCGCGACCGCGCTCGCCGACACAAACGGCCCGTAGTACCAGCCGGGTCGTGTCTTAGCCCCCCGGTGTTTCGTGATTTGCGGAAACGGGTGATCACGAGTCAGCACGATAAACGGGTAGCTCTTGTCGTCGCGCAGCAGAATGTTGAACGGCGGCAAAAACCGTTGAATGAGCGAGGCTTCGAGCAAAAGCGCCTCGGCCTCGGTGCGCGTCACGACAATCTCCAGCCCCACCACCTGCGCGACCATGCGTTGCAGGCGGTGCGGCAGCGTTTGGCTATGGGTGTAGTTGGCCACGCGGTTGCGAAGGTTCTTCGCCTTGCCGACGTACAGAACGGCTCCCTTCGCCCCGAGCATGCGGTACACGCCCGGACGCCCCGGCATACGCCGGACCTGCTCGCGGATCACCGCCGCGCCGCGTTCAAGAGCGTTCATCCCCAACTCCGGATGTCATCCTTCCCGCTTCTTTCGGTGGAGTCGGGAGAACGGTTCCCTAAGGGTGCGTTAAAGCTTGGGCAAAGTCACGCCCTGTTGGTGCATGTATTTCCCGTCGCGTTGTGCGTACGACGTTTCGCACACCTCATCGGCTTTCAGAAAAATGAACTGACAAATGCCCTCGTGCGCGTAGACGCGAGCGGGCAAGGGCGTGGTGTTCGAGATTTCCAACGTGACGTGCCCTTCCCATTCGGGCTCCAGCGGCGTGACGTTCACGATGAGCCCGCAGCGGGCGTAGGTGGATTTGCCAAGGCAAATCACCATGACTTCGCGCGGGATTCGAAAGTACTCGACCGTGTGCGAGAGAACGAACGAATGCGGCGGAATGACACAGACATCGGTTGTGCGCGAGACAAAGCTTTCTTCAGAAAACTGCTTGGGATCAACGATGGCGTTATCCACGTTCGTGAAAATCTTGAATTCATTCGCAAGGCGGGCGTCGTAGCCATAAGACGACAAGCCATAGGAAATGACACCCTGACGGCGGAGTTTTTCCTCAAACGGTGTGATCATCCCGTTCTCAAGGGCGTGTTCGCGAATCCAGCGGTCGGACATCAGGGACATGGGGCGGCTCGTCGTTCAGGCGTTAGGGAAGAGAAGTCGGCGTTGGGGGATTGTCGGGTGAGGAGGCCTCGGTCGCTTGCCGTGCGCGCGTTTGCGCTTTGCGGGCCGTGAGGTTGGCGCGCAAGGCCTTGGCGAGGCGCTCGTTCCGGGCGAGCTCGGCGGACATGCGGCGGGCGGAGGGAACGGCAGGGGAGGGAGGAGGAACGTTGGGCACGGGCGGCGCGAGGTCAAGGGCGAGAAGGTGAAAGGCGTGCGCGGACGCCGAGGGGCACGGTGCAACGTTACTTGTGGCGGAACGTGATGCGTCCCTTGCTCAGGTCGTAGGGCGTCATCTCCACGTTAACTTTGTCGCCGACGAGAACGCGGATGCGGTTCTTGCGCATTTTGCCGGACGTGTGCGCGAGAATCTCGTGCCCGTTGTCGAGGCGTACGCGAAACGTCGCGTTCGGCAGGAGCTCCTGCACGACACCCTCAAAGGCGATAAGGTCTTCCTTGGCCATGACGTTCCTGCATTCTGTAAGGCGCGGGCACCATGGCGCGTTCAGCGGGGATCGTCAAGCGGCCCACCAAGCCTGTGTTAGCGCAAAATAGGAATGTCCTCTTTTTGAGGGGGACGGAGATGCAGGAAGGGGAGCTTGTGATGAGCGCGGCGGAGCGAGAGAGCGGCTGGTGAGGCGATGGCGCGAGGAGGGGGACAAGGGGCTTGTCGCACGGCGACGAGGGCGGCGTGCGCCGAACCCGGATGCCCGAGGCCGAGCGGATCCGTCTGGAAGACCTTTTGCGGGAGAAATACCCGGACTTTGGGGCGACGTTGGCGGCGGAAAAGCTGGCGGCGTTGGACGGCCTCCGGGTCTCACGCGAGACCATCCGGCCGACGCAAATCCGGCTGGGGTTGCATCGTCCGAAAGCGCGGCGAGCGGCGCGCGTTTTCCAAAGCCGTGCGCGGCGCCCAAGGTTCGGCGAGCTCATTCAGATCGACGGAAGTCCACATGCTTGGTTTGAAGGACGAGGTCCTCGTTGCACACTGATTGTGTTCATCGATTTGACGTCCGAGAACATCGACTCGATTCCCCAACGCAGGCCATCATCCAGAACTTTGACTTTCGACGGCAAGGTGCTCATCGCGATGATCCAGGGCTCGGCCACTGAAACAAAAGGACTCCTGATCCGAAAATCCTCACCCCTTCGTTCATTCTATCAGGTGGGAAGACCCACCCATTTGGGGTGAGAGCCATAAACATTCATGCTGAAAGAAGGGGCGGCTCAGCGTTACGCCAAACCGCCCCCGATCCAGGTTCAACGCGTTGACCTTTACGCTGCCAAGTGGCCAAGGACGGCCAGGAGGAGGAGGGCCACGATGTTGGCAATTTTGATGAGGGGGTTGATCGCCGGGCCCGCCGTGTCCTTGTACGGATCGCCCACGGTGTCACCTGTGACGG
Source organism: uncultured Pseudomonadota bacterium (assembly GCA_903869345.1). Classification (GTDB taxonomy): domain Bacteria; phylum Pseudomonadota; class Alphaproteobacteria; order UBA9219; family UBA9219; genus CAIPYM01. The sequence goes on along the minus strand of CAIPYM010000024.1, from coordinate 4,061 downwards.
CGGCCTTGTGAGCGTCCGAGCCCTTGCCGCCGAAGTGACCTTCCTCGATGTACTTCTTAGCGTTGTCCCAGGCCCCCCCGCCCGACGTCATGGAAATCGCCACGAAAAGCCCCGTGACAATCGTTCCCAGCAACATCGCGCCGACGGCTGAGAAGGCGTCTTCCTGCCCGCTGATCGCTAAAATCACGAAGTAGAGCACGACGGGCGCGGCAACGGGCAGCAGCGAGGGGAGAATCATTTCCCGAATCGCCGCCTTCGTCAGAAGGTCCACCGCACGGCCGTACTCGGGTCGCGCCTTGCCGTCCATGATCCCCTTGATTTCACGGAATTGCCGCCGCACTTCTTGCACGACAGCGCCCGCCGCACGGCCCACCGCTGTCATGGCCAGAGCGCCGAACAGGTACGGCAACAAACCGCCGAGAAGAAGGCCAATCACCACGAACGGGCTCTGCAGTTCAAACTTCACGTTCAAAAGCGGGAAGTAGTACTGCAGGTCCTCAATGTACGCGGCAAAAAGCACGAGCGAGGCTAGCCCCGCCGAGGCAATCGCGTACCCTTTGGTAACAGCCTTGGTTGTGTTGCCGACGGCATCCAGCGCATCGGTCGTGATGCGTGTTTCCTTCGGCATGTGCGACATCTCAGCGATCCCGCCCGCGTTGTCCGTCACAGGGCCGTAGGCATCAAGTGCGATGATCATGCCCGCGAGCGCCAGCATTGTCGTGGCCGCGAGAGCAATACCGAACAGCCCCCCCACGGTGTACGAGCCCAAAATACCGGCGCAAATCACGATAACCGGCAGCGCGGTTGATTCCATCGAGACCGCAAGGCCCTGAATCACGTTCGTGCCGTGACCGTTCGCCGAGGCCTCGGCCACGCTCCGCACGGGGCGGTAGGCGGTGGAGGTGTAGTACTCGGTGATCCAGACCATGAGCGCCGTGACGGCAAGCCCGATCGCTGAACAGATCATAATGTCCGCCCCCGAGATCTCGGTTCCGTCCACGCGCAACAGCACGTTCTTGAAGCCAACCATCGTATGAACGACCAAGGCAATGGCCACGGCCGACAACCCACCACTGACCAAAACCCCCTTGTAAAGGGCGGCCATGATGCTGGGCGAACGGCCTTTGCTGAGGCGCACAAAGAATGCCCCGATGATGGACGCGACAATGCACACCCCACCAATGACGAGCGGAAGCATCATCATCGTGTTTTGCGCGGCCCCCGCAAACAGGCTCGCGGCCAGCAGCATGGTGGCCACGATGGTCACGGCGTAGGTCTCAAACAAGTCCGCCGCCATGCCCGCACAGTCGCCAACGTTGTCACCAACGTTGTCGGCAATCACGGCCGGGTTGCGGGGGTCATCTTCCGGAATCCCGGCTTCCACCTTGCCCACAAGATCAGCGCCGACATCAGCGCCTTTCGTGAAAATACCGCCGCCAAGACGCGCGAAAATGGAGATCAGCGACGCGCCGAAGCTCAGTGCTACCAAGGCTTCCAGAATGGGACGCAGGGATTCACCCTCGCCCCCCTTCCACGAAAGCAAGAGGGCATAATACCCACTGACGCCCAAAAGCCCGAGGCCCACGACCAGAAAGCCCGTGATGGCTCCAGCCTTGAACGCAACCGACAAGGCCTCGCCAAGACCGACCTTGGCGGCCGCGGCCGTGCGAACGTTCGCGCGGACCGAGATGTTCATACCAATATACCCCGCCACACCCGACAGAACGGCACCCACGACGAATCCGCCCGCGACGTGCCACCCGAGGAACAGCCCCAGCGCGACGGCGATAACCACGCCGACAACGCCGATGGTGAGGTATTGACGGTTGAGGTAAGCCTTCGCGCCTTCCTGAATGGCGGCGGCGATTTCCTGCATGCGGGGCGTTCCCGTTGGGGATGCCAGAACGCTTTTGGTGGTCCAGAGACCGTAGAGGAGCGCCAAGAGACCGCAACCGAACACAAGCAAAAGCTCAGGAGACATGGAACACCTTTGAGTGTGAAGGAAAATCAGAAAACGATGCTCGCGCGAATCGCCCGGATCACCCGGTATCCCGCAAAGCGCCCGCATCCTGCCTCAAACTTTTTCCGTTCGCAAGCCAGGAACGACACCTCAATATTGGAAACACCCCACTCGATCAGGCACGAGCACCTGCGCGGCTTAAACCTTGTGCTCGGACACGGACGAGAGGGGAAGGAAGGATTGCTCCATCGCTTCGGCAGGATGCGGGGAGGTCGGCCCCCGAATAGGGCGGGCGGGAACGCCCGCGACGGTAACATGCGGGGGAACATCCGTCAGAACGACGGAGCCCGCCGCGATTCGGGCCTCTTCGCCGACGGTGACATTGCCCAGAATCTTCGCGCCCGCGCTGATCAGGACCCCGCGCCCAATTTTAGGATGGCGATCCCCACGCTCCCGCCCCGTGCCGCCGAGCGTGACGGCGTGCAGGATCGAGACATCGTCGCCAACCGTGCTGGTCTCACCGATAACGACGCCGGTTGCGTGATCCAGAAAGATACCCGTGCCGAGAATCGTGGCCGGGTGAATATCCACCTGAAACAGCTGCGAGGCCAGGCTTTGCAGGTGGAACGCCAGCGTTGTGCGCCCTCGTTGCCACAGCCAGTGCCCCACGCGCTGCGTTTCCAGCGCGGCCACGCCCTTAAAGTACAGGAACGGCTGAAGCCACGACCGGCAAGCAGGGTCGCGTTCGTGGCTGGCGTTCATGTCCCGTGCGGCGGCTTCGGCGAGGGAGGGGTCGGCGGCCAGGGCTTCCAGGCACACGTCGCGAATCATCGCCTCTTGGTTTTCCAGAATCCCCAAACGTCGCCCCAGGTTCTGCGCCAGCGCCGTGGAAAAATCCGGATGCTTCAAAAGGGCTTCGCGCAGAAACGGTGCGAGCCCCGGCTCGGTCCGCGCCGCATCCTCGGCTTCGGTCCGGAGCGCTGTCCAGATGGATGTGATGAAGACCTGTCCGGAAGAAAAGGGAGGAGGGGAGGCTCTCATGGCAAAAACACCCCTCTCGGCCCCGCTCGCGGAGAGCCAAGGTCCCTCTGATCCGTAGGCCTACGCGCTGAGCCTTGATAACACGCGGGCGTGGAAAAGAAAATAGGTGCAAACACCGCGTCGGGCGGAAAACTTCTGCCGCAACCACTCTCTTCTCGTATCCCCCGCTTTCTCCACCTCTGGAGGCGAGGGAGCCCATCTGTACCTCCGTTGTGAGGCCCCTGAACACGGCCTGATGTTCGGCTCATTTTATCAAAAGTCGGCTATTGTCATCAGAAATCAACAGGGCGCCACCAAATCTCTCCCTCTCAACGAAGGAGAGATGGCACACCGCAGCACGTCCCACAACCCTTGTTGATAGACACTTCCCGACCCTTGAGCAGAGAAGAAATCGAGCCTTATCCCAGCTCTGCTTAACGCAACTCCGCCCACGAAAAAACCTGATAAGGTCCAGTAAAATATTTGTTTTTCATCATGTAGGTCGATCCGGCCGGAACAGTTGCCGTTGAATTACACTTGGTTGCCCCCGGCGAGTCATTGACAAAATTCCAATCCAAACGAATCCCGTTCACCTCCATCGCGGACATGCAAGTCGTTCCCGTTTCACCACTGTACGTTGATACAGCAACCTCAATATCATGGTCCGTATCATTCGTGTATGGCGTGTCGGGCTTCCTATCGGCTTGCACGACATCACTCGTCGGAGCACACGGCGATTGATGATAGGTTACACTCGAACTAAAAACCTTATTGCACGGATACGCACGTTTCACAAAGCCCGTTGATTCTATCGCCATCTTGCAAGCGATTTGGGATCTGTCAAAAACCTCACCTGGCTTCTGCACGACTCCACAGGGAACCGTATATTCCGTCCAATGACGTGCTGCTGGGGTCCCCCCTCCCCCTCCACCCACGGGCACACACGTGACTCCCCCACCGCTGATCGACTGCAAGGCATAACCCGAACGACACGAAGCTTGCGGCACAGGATCAACACACTGGATAGAGTTGCTGACCCATCCAAGAACCTTCTGTGTGGACGGACAATTTTGAGCTGTAG